>NZ_JBEZWH010000019.1:14753-128673 GCF_040703975.1 Spirillospora sp. NPDC029432 | reverse complement strand
TGGTACTGCATGGGAGACTGTGTGGGAGAGTAGGACACCGCCGGACATTTATTAGGGGAAGGCCCCGCCAGTGATGGCGGGGCCTTCTTCATTTCCGCGCCTTTTAGGGATGGGTGCCCTGGCCGCGCTCCATGAGCGCAATGGGTTCGCGAGCGGGTCTTGTGGCCGGGCGTTCATCCGGTTCGGTTGGTGGGACACGCTCACGCCCATAGGCTGCGAGGGTGACTGACAAGGTGTGGGAGATCGAGCCGTCCGGGCCGCTGCGCGGCGACGTCACCGTCCGGGGGGCCAAGAACGCCGTCAGCAAGCACATGGTGGCCGCGATGCTCGGGGACGGGCCGAGCGTGATCCGCAACGCGCCGGACGTGGGCGAGGTCGAGATCACCGCGGCGATGCTGGAGGCGCTCGGCACGGGTGTCGAGCGCAACGGCGACCAATTGAAGCTCACCCCGGGGCCGGTGGCCGAGCCGAACGTGCCGCGGGCGTTCACCGGGCTGAACCGGATCCCGATCCTGATGCTCGGCCCGCTGCTGCACCGTGCGGGGGAGGCGTTCGTGCCGATGGTGGGCGGCGACCCGATCGGCCGTCGCCCGGTCGACTTCCACGTGGACGCGCTGCGCGCGTTCGGCGCGGAGGTGGAGATCGCCGAGGACGGCATCCACGCCCGGGCGTCCCGGCTGCGCGGGACGCGGATCGAGCTGCCGTACCCGAGCGTCGGCGCCACCGAGACGGTGCTGCTGGCCGCGGTGCTCGCCGAGGGCAAGACGGTGATCCGGAACGCGGCCACCGAGCCGGAGATCATCGAGCTGGCGCTGTTCCTGCAGCGGATGGGCGCCGGGATCTCCTTCGCCCCCGACCGGCGCATCGTGGTCGAGGGCGTGGAGCGGCTGAACGGCGCCGAGACGACGCTGGCGGGCGACCGGATCGAGGCGTTCTCGTACCTGGTGGCCGGGCTGGTCACGCGGGGCGAGGTCCGGGTGCACGGGTGCCCGCAGGACCGGCTCGTCACCGCGATCACCACGCTGGCCCGGATGGGCGCCCGGTTCGAGATCACCGATGACTGGATCATGGCGTCGGCGCCGCAGGGACTGCGCCCGGCGGCCGTCCAGACGGACACGCACCCGGGCTTCGCCACCGACTGGCAGACCCCGCTGATGGTGCTGTTCACCCAGGCGGACGGCATGTCCGTGCTGCACGAGACGGTGTACGAGAACCGGCTGGCCTACGTTCCGGCGCTGCAGAGCATGGGCGCCGAGATCGAGGTGTACGACACCTGCCTGGGCGGCCCTGCCTGCCGCTACCACGACACGAGCGCGCTGCACTCGGCCGTGGTGCGCGGCGTGTCCAAGCTGCGCGGCGGGGACGTGACGATGCCCGACATCCGGGCCGGGTTCTCGGCGGTCCTGGCCGCCGCGGTCGCCGAGGGGCCCTCGACGCTGCGCGGCGTCCAGCACATCGAGCGGGGCTACCACCGGCCGGTGGAGCAGTTCCAGGACCTCGGGCTCACGCTCCGCCCGCGCTGAGAGTGCCCGCGCGGGGCAGTTCCGGGAGCGGGTGGGTGTAGAGCCATGCCGTCGCCCGCTCGTAGAACAGGCGTGTGCCGAGGGGCATGAAGACGTCCCGGGCCCGGCGGGCGACCGGGCCGGCGGTCTTGGCGTCGCGGTTCGCGGCCGCCATCTTGATCAGCTTGGCGGTGCGGGCGCGGCGCTCCTCCTCGTAGCGGGCCAGCGCCGCGGGGACGGGCGCCGCCGCGAGCGCGTGCGCGAGGACGACCGCGTCCTCGACGGCCATCGCGGCGCCCTGCCCCGCGCCCACCGGGTGCACGGCGTCGCCGGCGAGGACGATCCGGTCGCCGCGCCACACCCGTACGGGCTGGAGGACGTGCTGGAGCGTGGGTCGGTGCAGCTCGGTGACCTCGGCCAGCACGGTGGACGGGCGCTCCTCGTGCCGGTAGAGCTCCGCCAGGCGGTCGAGGCCGATCGCGGCCAGGTCGGGCTCCCGCGGCGCCGAGACCTGCGCCGCCCACCAGACGGTCCCGTCCGGTGCGCCGATCGTGATGAACGCGCCCGCCCGCGCGAACACCATGTCGAACGTCCCCGGATCGTGGCGGACGCCTGAGGCGAGGCCCGAGAACGTGTACTGGCCGGCGTAGGCGGGCCGGGGCGCGCCCGGGTCCAGGATCGTGCGGGCCGCGGACCAGAGGCCGTCCGCGCCGACGAGCAGGTCCGCCTCGTCGGTACGCCCGCTCTCGAATACCGCCCGGACCTTCTCGCCATCCGCGTCCTCATGGGCGTCCACCAAGCGCTCGCCCGTGACGACGCGGGCGCCGGCCCGGACGGCCTCCGCGCGCAGCTCCTCCACCAGCCGTGCCCGCATCAGCGTGACGCTGTGCGTCGGGTCGCCGCCGAGCCGGCCGCGCGGCATGTCGCCGAGCCGCCTGCCGGTGGACGACCACAGCCGCTGCCGCGGCACCTCGAAGCCCGCGTCCCGGACCCGGTCCAGGCAGCCCAGCGCCGCCAGCCCGCGCAGCCCGTTGGCGGCCAGGCTCACGAACGAGCCCACCGTTCCCGCGGGGTCGGCGTACGCCTCGTACACCGTCACCTCCGCGCCGATCCGGCGCAGCGCGATCGCGCTCGCCGTCCCGGCCACGCCGCCGCCCGCCACGATGACCCGCATGACAACCTCCCTGAATCCTCATTCACCGAATCTCTATTCGGCGAACGGGGCTTCACTATGATGTCCCGGCGGGCGTACGTCAAGCGAGAGGAGCGGCGTGGGGGTACGGAAGGCGCGGGCGGCCGAGACGCGGGAGGCGCTCAAGGAGGCGGCCCGGCGGCTGTTCATGGAGCGCGGCTACCTGAACACCAAGATCACCGACATCACGGCCGCCGCCGGCCGCGCCACCGGCTCGTTCTACGACCATTTCGCGGGCAAGGAGGAGCTGCTCCAGGCCCTGATGGCGGATATGGGCGCGCAGGCCGACGCCGAGATCGGCGAGGCGGCCGCCGCGCACCCGCGCGAGCACGACCTCACCGACCCCGGCCAGCTCCGCGAGCACCTCGCGGTGGCCTGGAACGTCTACCGCGACCACCTGCCGGTCGTGGTCGCGCAGATGCAGGCGATGATGGCCGAGGACCCCGGGTCCGGCCGGGCGTGGCGGACGCTGGCGGGGGAGACCGAGGTGTTCCGCGGCCACCTGGAGTACGCGCGCGAGCAGGGCCGCGCGCTGCCCGGCGACCCCGCGCTGCTCGCCGCGGCGATCGGCGCGATGGTCTCGATGCTCGGCTACGCGGCGCTGACCGCCGGCGAGGACGGTCCGGCGGCGACCGACGCCGAGATCGTCGAGACCCTCACCCGGCTGCTCGCCCACGGCCTCGCCGGCCGCGCGGACTGACGGGTGACGGCGCGGCGGAGGCGTTGCGGAACGGGGTTCGCGGGGAAGATTGAGACCGCGAGTCACATCGGCCCTGAGGGCAATGGAGGCCTTCGATGGACCCCTCGACCGGCGTTACCGGCACCGGCCCTGGCCCCGGCCACACGCCGCTGACCCCACTGGCGTTCCTCAAGCGGTCGGCGGAGGTGTTCCCCGGCAAGACGGCGATCGCGTACGGCGCCCGGCGCACCACATACGAGGAGTTCGCGGCCGAGGCGACCCGGGTCGCGCACGCGCTGCGCTCGCTCGGCGTCGGGCCCGGCGACCGGGTGGCGTACCTGGCGCCCAACGTCCCCGAGGCGCTGGTCGCGCAGTTCGCGGTGCCGCTCGCCGGCGCCGTGCTGGTCGCGATCAACACCCGGCTGGCGGCCGAGGAGGTCCGCTACATCTGCGACCACTCGGGGGCGAAGGTGCTGGTCGTGGACGCCGGCCTGCACCCTACCGTCGCACCGGTCGCCGCGGATCTGGCGACGGTGAAGGAGATCGTGACGATCACCGACCCCGCCGCCGGGACGGCGCCCGACCCGGCCGTGGGCGGCATCGCGTACGAGGAGCTGCTCGAACGCGGCGCCGGAGACCCCCTGCCCTGGGAGGTCGCCGACGAGAACGCGCCCATCTCGCTCAACTACACCTCCGGCACCACCGGCCGGCCCAAGGGCGTGGTCTACACCCACCGCGGCGCGTACCTCAACGCGCTCGGCGAGATCACGCACTCGCGGCACACGCCGGAGAGCGTCTACCTCTGGACGCTGCCGATGTTCCACTGCAACGGCTGGTGCACCGGCTGGGCGCTCGCCGCGATCGGCGGGACGCAGGTGTGCCTGCGCGCCGTGGACGCCGGCCGGGTCTGGGAGCTGATCGACGCCGAGGGCGTGACCCACCTCAACGGCGCCCCGGCCGTGCTGCGGATGATCGCGGACGCGGAGGGCGCGCACCCGCTCGCGCGGCCGCTCGTCGTCACCACGGCCGCCGCGCCGCCCAGCCCGACGATCATCGGCCGGATGGAGGACCTGGGCGCGCGGATCGTGCACGTGTACGGGCTGACCGAGACGTACGGCCCGTACTCGGTGTGCGAGGAGCAGCCCGGCTGGCCGGACCTGGCCGCCGGCGACCGCGCCCGGCTGCTGGCCCGGCAGGGCGTCGGGATGCTCCAGACCGACGGGCTGCGGGTCGTCGGCGAGGACATGGCGGACGTCCCGGCCGACGGCGAGACGCTGGGCGAGATCGTGATGCGCGGCAACAACGTGATGGCCGGCTACCACGCCGACCCGGGGGTCACCGCGCACGCGTTCCGGGGCGGCTGGTTCCACTCCGGCGACCTGGGCGTCCGGCACCCCGACGGGTACGTGGAGCTGCGCGACCGGGCCAAGGACATCATCATCTCCGGCGGCGAGAACATCTCGACGGTCGAGGTCGAGCGGGTCCTGGACGCCCATCCGGCCGTGCTGGAGGCGGCGGTCGTGGCCGTGCCGAACGAGCGGTGGGGCGAGCGGCCCAAGGCGTTCGTCGTGCTGCGCGAGGGCGCGGCCGTGGGCCTGGAGGAGCTGGCCGGGCACGTGCGCGAGCGGCTGGCCGGGTTCAAGGTCCCCGACGAGATCGAGTTCGTCGCCGAGCTGCCCAGGACCTCCACCGGGAAGATCCAGAAGTTCCAGCTCCGGGAGCGCGAGTGGGGCGGCCGGGAGCGCCGCGTCCAGGGCTGATCCGGGGCGCCGGCGCGGCCGCCGGGCAGGTGCGGGACACCGCTTCGTGGGAAGGGATCCGACCATGGCCGTCGGAAGGGAGAGCGACATGGCGCCCGCCGGTGACGTGCTGATCGCGGGGGCGGGGCCCACCGGGCTCATGCTGGCCGGAGACCTCGCCGCGGCGGGGGTCCGCTGCACGGTGCTGGAACGCCGCGCCGGCGAGCTGAACCTCACCCGCGCGTTCGGCGTGCACGCCCGCACGCTGGAGTTGCTCGACGCGCGCGGCGTGGCGGAGGAGCTGGTCCGCACGGGGCGGCGCGTACGGTCCCTGCGGCTGCTGCGCTCGGTGTCGTTCGACCTGTCGGTGCTGCCGGGCCGCTTCCCGTACGTGCTGATCACGCCGCAGTACGAGACCGAGCGGGTGCTGGCGGAGCGCGCGCTGGCGGCCGGCGCGCGGATCTCCTGGGGCACCGAGCTGACCGGCCTGGAGCAGGACGCGGCCGGTGTCGACGTGCGGGTCAGGGACGCCGGCGGCGGCGAGCGCACGCTGCGCGCCGCGTACCTCGTCGGCGCGGACGGGGCGCGCAGCACGGTGCGGCGGCTGCTGGGCATGCCGTTCCCCGGGCACGCGGCCGTGCGCTCGATGATGCTGGCCGACGTGCGGCTGACCGCCCCGCCCCGGGAGGCCCCCGCGGTCGGCGCCGTCGGCGACGCGCTGGCGCTCGTGGTGCCGTTCGGCGACGGCTGGTACCGGGTGGTCGCCTGGAACCGGCACCACCAGGCGCCCGACTCCGAGCCGGTGCGCATGGACGAGCTCCGCGAGACCGCGCGGCGCGCGCTCGGCACCGACTTCGGCATGCACGACCCGCGCTGGACCTCCCGCTTCCATAGCGACGAGCGGCAGGTCCCCGCGTACCGGCGGGGCCGGGTGCTGCTGGCGGGCGACGCCGCCCACGTGCACTCGCCGGTGGGCGGGCAGGGCATGAACCTCGGCGTCCAGGACGCGGCCAACCTCGGCTGGAAGCTGGCCGCCGAGCTGCACGGCTGGGCGCCGCCGGGGCTGCTGGACAGCTACCACGACGAGCGCCACCCGGTCGGCCGGGCGGTGCTGCGCGGCAGCGGCGCGGCGCTGCGGGCCGCGCTCGTCGAACCGCGCGCGCTGCGCGCCGCCCAGGTGCCGATCGCCCGGCTGGCGGCCGGGTTCCGGCCGGTCGCGCGGCGGCTCGCGGGCGCCGTCTCCGGGATCGACATCCGCTACCCGGCGCCGCCCGGCGCGCACCGGCTGGCCGGCCGGCGGGCGCCGGACGTGCCGCTGGCGGGCGAGCGGGGCCGGCTGTACGAGGCGCTGCGGGACGGGAGGTTCGTGCTGGTCGTGGCGGCCAACGACCGCGCCGTCACCTACCTGGCGACCAAGCGCTGGGCCGACCGGGTGCGCTGCGCCGTGGCCGGCGGCGCCACCCGGACGACCGCGCTGGTGCGCCCCGACGGCTACATCGCGTGGGCGACCGACGAGACCGCCCCCGACCGGCGGGCCGCGGCGATCCGGGAGGCCCTCACCCGCTGGTGCGGCGCGCCGGCCGAGTTCCCCACCCACGAGAGAAGGGCCTGAGAGGGGACCGCGGGAATGCTCGTCAGTAGCGGCGCTCCTCCCGGCCGTAGCCGAGCTCCTCGGCCACGTCGGCGAGGTTCTCGTACGCGCGGTCGGGCAGGCTCTCCAGCGCCGAGACGGCCGAGTCGGGGGCCTCCCCGCCGGCCAGGTGCTCGATCAGCTCGTTCGGCCGGGCGGGATAGCGCACGCCCGCCAGCGACCGGGCCAGCGCGCTGCGCTCGTCGACGTCCCCGGCGCTCATCCCGGGCGGCGAGCCCTCCCGGCCGCCGCCCGCGGCCGCCGCCGGGTCCCAGACCGGCTCGTCGGTGGTGGGCTCGGCCTCCTTCCACTCCTGCGCGTGCGTGGAATGACCGCCCTGGACCATGCCCTTCGTCTCGTGACCCAGTTCGTCGTCTACCTTGGGCCCGTGCTTGTCGCTTCGTTCCTGGTCCATGTCTCCCCCTTCCGTGTCCATCTCTCCCCCTTGCGGTGTGGTCGTTCCCGAGCGGCGGAGGATAAACGGGAGCGGGACGGGCCCGGGCCCGCGTGAGGAGGCAGCCGTTGGCGCGGAACCGCTCCGCTCTTCCTGGTCTCCCCGGTCTCCCCGGCCGGCGCGGCACGGCGCTGGCGGCGGCGGCCGTCCTGGCGGTCGCGGCGGTCGCGGTGTCCGGCGCGCTCGCGAGGTCGGGCGGGCCCGAGACCGTGCGGGCGTCCGGCGACCCGGCCGCCCTGCGGGTGGTGACGTACAACATCCGCGAGGACATGGACGCGCCGCCCCGGGACTGGGAGACCCGGCTGCCCGTGATGATCCGCCAGCTGCGCCGGCACGCCCCCGACCTGCTGGGCGTCCAGGAGGCGCTGTGGCGGCAGGTCCGAGACCTGGACGGCGAACTCGGCGAGGCACTGGGCGGGTACGGCGTCGTCGGCATGGGGCGCAGGGGCGGCACCCGCGACGAGGCCACGGCGATCCTCTACCGGGAGGACCGCCTCGAACTCCGCGAGTCCGGGCACTTCTGGCTGTCGTCCACCCCCACCGTGCCCGGCTCGATCACCTGGGGGAACACCTACCCGCGCATGGTGACCTGGGCGCTGTTCCGCGACCGGCGCGGCGGCGGGCTCGTCTACCACCTCAACACCCACCTCGACAACCACTCCGGGTACTCGCGGGTGCGGAGCGCGCGGATGATCCTGAACCGGGCGCGGGCCTTCCGGCCGGGGGTCCCGGTGCTGCTCACCGGCGACTTCAACACCCCGGCGGGCGGCGGCGACGCGTACCGCGTCCTCACCGCCCCGGGAGCGTTCACCGACACCTGGACCGCGGCGCGGGCGCACGGCCCGGTCTGCAACACCTACGGCGGGTGGCGGAGGCCGGTGCCCGGCGGCTGGCGGATCGACTGGATCCTGGCCCGCGGCGCCGTGACCACCACCTGGAGCGAGATTGCGCCGTACCAGGAGGAGGGCCGCTACCCCTCCGATCACTACCCGGTCGTCGCGCACGTGACGATCGGGAAGAATCGGTGATCGTCCGGCGGCGAGCAGGGGAGACGGTGTGGGCGGGCATATGACCCCGGAGGAGTTCCGGCGCTACGGCAGGCAGGTGGTCGACTGGATCGCCGACTACCAGGAGAGGATCGAGTCGTACCCGGTGCTGTCCCGGGTCGCGCCGGGCGAGGTGCTGGCGGGGCTGCCCGAGCATCCGCCAGAGACCGGCGCGGGGTTCGAGGCCGTGCTGGCCGACCTCGATCAGGTGATCATGCCCGGTGTCACGCACTGGCAGCACCCGGGGTTCTTCGCCTACTTCCCGGCCAACGCGTCCGGGCCGGCGATCCTGGGCGACCTGCTGTCGGCGGGCTTGGGCGTGCAGGGGATGCTCTGGGCGACGAGCCCGGCGTGCACCGAGCTGGAGACCCGGGTCGCCGACTGGCTCGCCGAGCTGCTCGGCCTCCCCGCCAAATTCCGCGGCAACGGTGTCATCCAGGACTCGGCGTCCGGCGCGTGCCTGGTGGCGCTGCTGGCCGCGCTGCACCGGGCCGGCGGCGGCGCGCCGCCCGCCCAGGCCGGGTTCGGGGGACGGCGGCATACGGTCTACATCAGCTCCCAGACCCACTCGGCCGTGGAGAAGGCCGCCCGGATCACCGGGATCGGCGCCGGCAACGTCCGGCTCGTGGACGTCGACCCGGACACCCTGGCCATGGACCCCGCGCACCTGGACGCGCTGATCGCCGAGGACGTCGCGGCCGGCGCCGTGCCGGTGCTGGCGTGCGCGACGATCGGGACCACCTCCACGACCGCCGTCGACCCGGTCCGGGCGATCGGCGAGGTGTGCGCCCGCCACGGCGTCTGGCTGCACGTGGACGCCGCGTACGCGGGGGTGGCGGCGGTCTGCCCCGAGCTGCGGTGGATCAACGACGGGCTGGGCGAGCACGCCGACTCCTACTCCACCAACCCGCACAAGTGGCTGCTGACCAATTTCGACTGCAACCTGCTCTACCTGGCCGACCCGGAGCCGATGATCGGGGCGCTGTCGATCCTGCCGGAGTTCCTGCGGAACACGGCGACCGCGTCCGGCGAGGTCATCGACTACCGCGACTGGCAGATCCCGCTGGGGCGGCGGTTCCGGGCGCTCAAGCTGTGGTCGGTCATCCGCTGGTACGGGGCGGAGGGCCTGCGCGAGCACGTCCGCACAGGCGTGCGGCTGGCCCGGGAGCTGGCGTCGTGGATCGGGGAGGACCCCGCCTTCGAGGTCCGCGAGCACCATCCGTTCGGCCTGGTGTGCTTCCGGCCGCGCTGGGAGGGACTGCCGCCGGACGAGGCGGACGCGGCGACGCTGCGGCTGATGGAGCGCCTCAACGCCTCCGGCGCGCTCTACCTCACCCACACCAGGGCGGGCGGCCGCGTCCTGCTGCGGATGGCGATCGGCGCCCCGGCCACCCGGGACTCGCACGTCCGGGACGCCTGGCGGCGGATCCGGGACGAAGCGGCCGCCGGCCCGTGATCGAATAAGGGGGCGATCCCACGAAGATCATGATGTTCGGGCCGGGCCCGGCGTGCGACGCTAGAGAATGTCCCAAGGAGAGCGGGAGGTTGACATGGCCGACTCGGCTGGAGAACCGGAAGGCACCGAGGACGACGTGAAGCGCAGGTTCAGGGAGGCCCTGGACCGCAAGCGCGATGCCGCCCGGGACAAGAACGCGGGGGGCGGCGGCAAGAACTCCTCGAAGGTCCGCGGGACGCACGAGCGCGCCGACCACCAGCGCCAGTTCCGCCGCAAGAGCGGCTGACGGAGGACTCCGCGGAACGGCCCCCGCGTCCCCGGGAAGCGGGGGCCGTTCTCGCCGTCAGGCCTTGTAGAGCTTCTCCTTGTACACCTCGCCGTAGTAGCGCTCCAGCTCCTCGACGCTCTCCTCGGCCTTCTGGACCTCCTTGACCAGGCGGGCGTGCGACGGCAGCGCGTCCGGGTCCCAGGTCTCGGGCTTCCAGAGCGAGGAGCGCATCAGCGCCTTGGCGCAGTGGAAGAAGATCTGCTCGATCTCCACCACCAGGGCCAGGATCGGCCGGTGCCCCTTGACCACCATGTCGTCGAAGAACGGCGCCTCCCGGACGAGCCGGGCGCGCCCGTTGATCCGCAGCGTCTCGCCGCGGCCGGGGATCAGGTAGATCAGTCCCACGTGGGGGTTGGCGAGGACGTTGCGGTAGCCGTCGGCCCGCCGGTTCCCGGGCCGCTCCGGGACGGCGATGGTGGTGTCGTCCAGGACCTTCGTGAAGCCGGGCGGGTCGCCCTTGGGGGAGGCGTCGCAGTTCCCCTCGGCGTCGCTGGTGGCGATCAGGCAGAACGGGGAGAGCGACAGCCACTCGCGGTCGCGCTCGTGCAGCCGGACCCGCTCCTTCGCCAGCGCCCGGGGCATGGGGGCGCCGAGCAGCTCCCGCAGCTCGGCCTCCGAGGTGATTTCCGTGATCTTGGCGGTCTCGTACGACAGGGTCACCGGGAACCTCCCGCGCTCGGGGGCGCCAGGCTATCGGAGCCGGGGCTGGACAGCGGGCCGCGGGGCCCGATAAATCTTAGGGCCAAGGTTTTTTGTGCTGCTACATACGTATGGAGGTGAGGCGGCGGTGCTTGAGGGGTTCGCCGACGAGATCCTGGTGGGCGGCCGCTGGCGGCCCGGCTCCGGCGCGGTCGTGGAGACCCGGAGCCCCGCCACCGGCGAGGTGCTGGCCCGGCTGCGCGGCGCCGGCCCGGCCGACGTGGACGAGGCCGTGCGGGCCGGCGCCGCCGCCGCGGCCGACCCGGCCTGGCGGGACCTGCCGCCGCACGAGCGGGCCCGGTACCTGGTCCGGATCGCCGACCTGATCGCCGAGCGTGCGGACGCGCTGGCCGCGCTGCAGACCGCCGACACCGGCAAGTCGATCAACGAGACCCGTGCGCTGGTGGCCAGCGCGCAGGGCACGTTCCGCTACTTCGCCGGCGCGCTGGAGACGCTGGAGGACGCCCTCACCCCGCCGCGCGGGCGGTACCTGACGATGAGCGTGCACGAGCCGATCGGCGTGGTCGGCGCGATCACCCCGTGGAACTCGCCGATCGCCAGCGACGCGCAGAAGATCGCGCCCGCGCTGGCGGCCGGGAACGCGGTCGTGCTCAAGCCCGCCGAGTGGACGCCGCTGGTCTCGCTGGCGCTGGGCCGGCTGATCTGCGACGCCGGCCTGCCGCCCGGCCTGCTGTCGGTGCTCGCCGGGCCGGGCCGGATCGTCGGGGACGCGATCGTGCGCCATCCGGGCGTGGGCAAGGTGTCGTTCACCGGCGGCACCTCCACCGGCCGGACCATCGGCGCCGCCGCGGCCGAGAAGATCATGCCGGTGTCGCTGGAGCTGGGCGGGAAGTCGCCGACGATCGTGTTCCCGGACGCCGACCGGGAGCAGGCGCTCGCCGGGCTGCTGTTCGGGATCTTCTCCTCGTCCGGGCAGAGCTGCATCGCCGGCTCGCGCGTCTTCGTCCACGCGTCGATCTACGACGAGGTGCTGGACGAGCTGGTCGCCCGTACCGCGAAGCTGCGCGTGGGGCCCGGCACCGACCCGGCGACGCAGGTCGCGCCGATGGTCGCGCACGCCCACCGCGACAAGGTGGCCGCGATGGTCGATCGGGCCGTGGCCGACGGCGCGCGGCTGCGCTGCGGCGGGCGGATCCCCGAGGGCGGGGAGTACGCGGACGGCGCCTACTACCTGCCCACGATCCTGGACGGCGTGCCCAACGACGCCGCGATCTGCCAGGAGGAGATCTTCGGGCCGGTGCTGGTGGCGCTGCCGTTCGAGGACGAGGACGACCTGGTCGCCCAGGCCAACGACACGGTGTACGGGCTGGCGTGCGGGATCTGGACCGGCGACTACCGGCGGGCGTGGCGGATCGCGCGCCGGATCGACGCGGGCACCGTCTGGATCAACACCTACAAGCAGTTCAGTATCTCGACCCCGTTCGGCGGCTTCAAGGAGAGCGGCCTGGGCCGGGAGAAGGGCCGCGAGGGCATCCGGGCGTACATGCGCCAGAAGAGCCTCTACTGGGGCCTGGACGAGAACCCGCTGCCCTGGGCGAACTGAGCGGCAGGGGCCCGGCCCAGAGGCCCGGAGGCCCGGGCCGGCTCAGGCCGGGGTGGCCTCGCCGGGCTTGGCGGTGTCGTCCCGCGCGGCCGCCTCGGCCGTCTCGGCCATCTCCAGGGAGCGTTCGAGGCGGCTGAGGAGGCGGGCGAGCTGGCGCTGCTCGGTCTCCGACAGCCCGGCCAGCATCCGGCGCTCGTTGGCGAAGTGGTCGGACACCACCGCGTTGGTGAGCTCCAGGCCGCGCTCGGTCAGCCGGGCGTACACCACGCGGCGGTCGTCCGGGTCGCGCTCGCGCACGACCAGCCCGGCCTTCTCCAGCCGGTCCAGCCGCAGCGTCACGCCGCCCGTGCTGACCAGGGAGATGCCGGCCAGCTCGCCGGCGGTCTTGCGGTACGGGGGGCCGCTGCGCAGCAGGGTCGCCAGCACGTCGAAGGCGGCCATGTTGATGCCGTGCCGGTCGAAGACCTCGCCGAGCAGCATCGAGTAGCGCAGGAAGCCGCGGTGCATGCGGCCGAAGACGGCGAGCCCGGAGACGTCGACGTCGGGCCGTTCCCGCTGCCACTGCTCGATGATCAGATCGACGGTGTCGGCCCGGTCCGCGGCCTTGCGCGCCATCTCGCCCCCGTTTCCGACGTGCTCCCACATGTCTGAGTGCCAAGACAGATCCTAGTGCCGCCCGGCCGCGGTGGGGCGGGGTATTGCGCCGGTAAGTAACTGAGTGCTAAAACATCCCCATACATCTTGGCGCTTAACTATTTTCCGCAGATCAGCAAAGGAGCGACACCGCCATGACCGATCTGGAGCAGCTGATCGACGGCTGCATCGCCAGCAGGGACAGCCGCCTGGAGGACTGGGACACCCTGGGGTTCCAGGCCAAGGCCGGTGAGGAGTTCAAGCGGGCGCAGATCCGCTACATCGGCTCGGGCGCGACCGGCGACCATGAGAGCGACAACCGGATCCTGCCGTCGGAGCACTTCACGTTCTCCAACATGCGGCTGCCGGCGGGGGCGATCGGGCCGGAGCACACCCACCATGACGTGGAGGAGGTGTTCTTCGTGCTGGAGGGCGAGCTGGAGGTCACCGTCCATGATGTGGAGGACGGCACCAGGACGGCTTCGCGGGTGCTGGGGTACCGGGACCTGATCCGGGTGCCGGCGGGGGTGCCGCGCAGCCTGCGCAACATCGGCGACACCGACGCGCTGTTCTGCGTGGTGATCGGTGCGCAGAAGCCGCAGCTGCCGACCTACCCGCCGACCTCCCCGATGCACGGCATCACCCGGGACTGACCGATGGCGAGGCTGCGGCTCATCCGCTCCACCTGGCTGGCCGAGGGCGTCGTCCAGCTGGAGTTCGCCGACCCGGCCGGCGCCGAGCTGCCGGCCTGGAAGCCCGGCGCCCACCTCACGCTCCACCTGCCGAACGGGCAGGCCCGCGAGTACTCGCTGTGCGGCGACCCCGCCGACCGGTACCGGTACGCCGTCGCCGTCCAGCGCGACGCCGCGTCCCGGGGCGGCAGCGCGTGCGTGCACGACCGGCTGCGGGTCGGCGAGACCATCGAGGTGGACGGCCCCAAGAACAACTTCGCGCTGGAGGACGCCCCCGCGCACGTCCTCATCGCCGGCGGCATCGGCGTCACGCCCGTCAAGGCGATGGCCGAGGCGCTGGCGGAGCGCGGCGGCGACTGGCGGCTGTTCTACTGCGGCCGGTCCAGGGCGGGCATGGCGTTCACCGGCACCCTGGAACGGCTCGCCGGCGGCACCGTCACGCTGCACGCCGACGACGAGTGCGGCGGCCCACCCGACCTGGACAAGGTCCTCGCCGACCTGCCCGACGGCGCGCTGGTCTACTGCTGCGGCCCCGAGCCGCTGCTGGCCGCCGTCGAGGCCGCGATCGACGACCCGGCCCGGCTGCGGGTGGAGCGGTTCCGCGCCCCGCAGGCCCCGGCGGCCGGCACGGCCGCCGACGCCCCGTTCGACGTGGTCTGCGGCGGCCGCCGGTTCACCGTCCGGCCCGGCGCGTCCATCCTCGACACCCTCCGCGAGGGCGGCCTCCAGGTGCCCTCGTCCTGCGAGGAGGGCGTCTGCGGCACCTGCGAGACCCGCGTGCTGGCGGGCGAGCCCGACCACCGCGACCACCTGCTCACCGACGACGAGCGCGCCGCGGGGGAGTCGATGATGCTCTGCGTCTCCCGCTCCCGCGGCCCCGAACTCGTCCTCGACCTCTGACCCCGTCTGAAAGGGAGCTCCGCGCCATGGCCCTGAGACTGCGGCCCGTACAGTCCCGCGACCACGAGCCCACCAGCTATGAGAACGCGCTCGCCGACGAGCTGGAGGCGATCTTCGGCACGGGCGTGCACGACCTGCCCGGCCTGGTGGCCGCGCTGAACGAGACCGGCCTGCGGCCCGCCGACGGCGCCGATTGGACGGCGGAGTCGTTCGCCGCCGAGATGGCCCGGCTCGGCGAGAAGGAGCACGTCCCGTTCCCCGCAGAGCCCACCGGGCCCGCCGGGGAGCGCACCGCCCGGAAGGGCGGCGGGCGGCACCCCTCGGGCAACGCGGCGCTCGACACCGCCGACGGCCTCGTCCGGCTCGGGCTGCGCGACCGCTGGTACGCGCTGTGCCGCTCCGAGGAGGTCCGCCGCGGCCAGCTGACCCGCCTGGAGCGGGCCGGCGAGGAGCTGCTGCTGTGGCGCGACGCCGCCGGGACCGTCCACGTCCAGGAGGACCGCTGCCCGCACCGCGGCGCCCGCCTGTCGCGCGGCGTGCACATGGGCGACCGGATCGCCTGCGAGTACCACGGCGTCCAGGTCGACGCCGACGGCGTGGTCGTGTCCGTGCCCGGCAGCCCCGGCTGCGCGCTGGAGGGCAGGCGGAGCCTGCGCACGTTCCCGGCCGTCGAGCACGCCGACGCGGTCTTCGCCTGGTTCGGCGACCCCGAGGGCGGCGAGCCCGCCCCGTTCGTGCTGCCCGAGGGCATCGGCGGCGAGTGGGACCAGTTCCTGGCGTACGTGGAGTGGGACGCCCCCTGGGTGTACTCGCTCGACAACCTGATGGACCCGATGCACGGCGCGTTCCTGCACCGCAAGTCGCACACGATGGCGGGCGGCAAGCGCGAGGCGGTCTTCCAGATCCGCGACACCGACACCGGCTTCGTGTTCGAGAAGACCGACCAGGCCGGGGTCAACTTCGACTGGTCGGAATGGATCGACACCGCGATGCAGTGGGTGCGGCTGGAGATCCCGTATCCGGCCACCGCCGGCCCGGGCGGCCCGTTCCGGATCGTGTGCACGGCCACGCCGATCAACGAGAACCAGCACGCCGCGTTCTTCTGGCGCTGCCGCAAGGTCCAGGGCTGGGAGCGCGACGTGTGGCGCTTCCTCTACAAGACGCGGCTGGAGGAGCGGCACTGGGCCGTCCTGGAGCAGGACCGCCGGATGGAGGAGGCCATGCCCCTCGACGCCTGGGACCGGGAGAACCTCTACCAGCACGACCTCGCGCTCGTCCGGCTGCGCCGCCTGCTCCGCAACGAGGCGCGCAAGCAGATCCGCGCCCGCGAGGAGCGCGCCCCCGCGCCCGCCTCCGAACCCGCGGCCCCGGCCGGGACGGCGGTGCGGGCATGACGCCGCGGGAGCCGGTCGCGCGGCTGCGCTCGCTGCGCTCGGTCGCGCTGCGCACGCCCGACGCCAAGAAGGCCGCCGAGTTCTACCAGGACGTGTGGGGCCTGGACACCGTCGAGGAAGACGGGGACGTGGCGTGGCTGCGCGGCACCGGGCAGGAGCACCACATCCTGGAGGTCCGCGAGGCCGACCGGAACGCGCTCGGCAAGATCGCGTTCTCGGTCGGCACGCCCCGCGAGGTGGACGAGGCGGCGCGGCGGCTGGAGGCGGCCGGCGTCCCGCTGGTCGCCGAGCCCGGCCGGCTGGACCAGGCCGGCGGCGGGTACGGGCTGCGGTTCGCCGACCCCGAGAACCGGCTCGTCGAGCTGTCCACCGAGGTCGAGGCCGTCGTCCCGAAGGACCCCGACGGCCGCGAGGCGGTGCCCCGCAAGCTCGCCCACGTCGTGCTCAACACCGTCGACATCGACGCGGCCTGCGCGTTCTACACCGAGGTGCTGGGCATGCGGGTCTCCGACTGGTCCGAGCACCAGATGGCGTTCCTGCGCTGCAACGCCGACCACCACGTCATCGCGTTCAACCAGGCCGAGTGGACCTCGGTGAACCACATGGCGTACGAGATGCCGTCGATCGACCACTTCATGCGCGGCATCGGCCGGCTGAAGCACCAGGGCGTCACGCCGCTGTGGGGCCCGGGACGGCACGGGCCGGGCAACAACACCTTCTCCTACTTCGCCGACCCGGCCGGGCTCGTCTGCGAGTACACCTCCGAGGTCGAGCAGGTCGAGGAGGACGCCTGGCTGTGCCGGGTGTGGCGGCGCGTGCCGGAGCTGTCGGACCTGTGGGGGACGGCCGGCCCGCCGTCCAAGGACGTCCGCTCGCACATGGCCGGCGTCCCCGACCCGGGCGGCTGGTGGGAGAAGTGAGCCTGGAGGGCAGGCTCGTCGTCGTCACCGGCGCCGGGCGCGGCCTCGGGCTGGAGATCGCCCGCGCCGCCGGCGCGGCCGGCGCCCGGATCGTCGTCGCCGAACGCGACGGCGACCGGGCCGCGGCGGCCGAGGCGGACCTGGCCGGCGCCGGGATCGAGGCGCACCGCGTCGACACCGACGTCGCCGACGAGGCGTCGGTGGCGCGGCTCGCCGCGGCGGTCGCCCCGCTCGGGCCGGTGCACGGGCTGGTCAACAACGCCGCGCTGGCCGACGGCGTGGGCGGGAGGCCGTTCTTCGAGATCGACCCGGCCCAGTGGGACGCGGTGCTCACCGTCAACGTGCGCGGCACCTGGCTGGTGTCGCGGGCGCTGTGGCCGCTGCTCGCCCGCCCCGGCCGGATCGTCAACCTGGCCTCGGACGCGGCGTTCTACGGGTCGCCGCGGCTGGCGCACTACGTGACGTCCAAGAGCGCCATCGTCGGGATGACCCGGGCGATGGCGCGCGACGCCGGCCCCCACGACGTCACCGTCAACGCCGTCGCCCCCGGCCTCACGCTCGGGGAGGCCGCCGGCCGCATCCCGGCGGAGCGGCACGAGCTGTACCGGCTCAACCGCGCCCTCACCCGTCCCCAGGAGCCCGGCGACCTCACCGGCGCGGTGCTGTTCCTGCTGTCGGACGCCGCCGGGTACATCACCGGCCAGACGCTCGTCGTCGACGGCGGCTTCGTTTTCAACTAGGGCCTGTCAACAAGGAGTCTCATGGACCTCGGATTGGCCGGGCGCACGTACGCCGTGACCGGCGCGAGCTCGGGCGTCGGGCTGGCCACGGCGGCGCTGCTGCTCGCCGACGGCGCCCACGTGGCCGCCTGCGCCCGCGACGCCGGCCGGCTGGCCGCCGCCCTGGAACCGCTGCCGCGCGCGGCGGGGGCCCGCGTGTACGCGCGGTCCTGCGACGTGCTCGACGGGGACGCGGTGCGCGCCTTCGTCGACGGCGCGGCGGAGGAGCTGGGCGGCCTCGACGGGGTGGTCAACAACGCGGGCCGGTCGCTGCTGGCGCCGGTCGCGGAGACCACCGCGGACCAGTGGCGCGAGGAGTTCGAGCTGAAGATCTTCAGCGTGCTGAACACCGTCCGCGCCGCGGAGCCGTACCTGCGCCGCTCGGACGCGCCCGCGATCGTCAACGTGAACGCGATCCTGGCGCGCCAGCCCGAGAGCCGCCTGGGCGCCACCTCGGCCGCCCGCGCGGCGCTGCTCAACCTCACCCGGACGCTCGCGGCCGACCTGGTCCCGGTCCGGGTCAACTCGGTCTGCCTCGGCCTGATCGACACCGGCCAGTGGCGCCGCCGCTACGAGGCGTCCGGCACGGGCGAATCGTACGAGGAGTGGAGCGCCGCGCTGGCCGCCGACCGGGGCGTCGCGCTCGGCCGCCTCGGCCGGGCCGAGGAGGTCGCCCATCCCATCGTCGCGCTGCTGTCGCCGCGCGCGTCCTACATCACCGGTTCGTCCATCGACGTCGGCGGAGGAGTCGCCAGGTATGTCTGAACGGTTCAATGGCGGCGACCTGCTGGTCCGCGTCCTGCGCGCGCACGGCGTCGACACCGTCTTCGGCGTGGTCAGCGTCCATAACCTGCCGCTCGTGGAGGCGGTGGAGCGCGACCTGAGGTTCGTGGCCGTCCGGCACGAGGCGGCCGCGGTGAACGCCGCCGACGCCCACGCCCGCGTCTCCGGCGGCCTCGGCTGCGCGCTGACCAGCACCGGGACGGGCGCCGGCAACGCCGCCGGGTCGCTGATCGAGGCGCTGTCGGCCGGCAGCCGGGTGCTGCACGTGACGGGCAACATCGACAGCGCGTTCCTCGGGCAGGGGCGCGGCGTCATCCACGAGACGAAGGACCAGCTCGGGATGCTGGCGGCGGTCTCCAAGCACGCCGCCGCCGTCCCGTCCGCGGCGGAGGCGGCGGAGGTCCTGTTCGAGGCCGCCGCGGCGGCCCTGGCGCTGCCGCAGGGGCCGGCCAGCGTGGAGTGGCCGATCGACCTCCAGTACGCGGCCCAGCGCCTGGACGGCCTGCCCGCCGTCCGGGAGCCCGCCGCCCCGGCGACCAGCGGGGATCCGGCGGCGGCAGCGCGGGAGCTGGCGGCGGCGCGGCGCCCGGTGATCTGGGCCGGCGGCGGAGCCCGCACGGCCGGGGAGCAGGTCAGGGAGCTGGCCGAACGCCTCGGCGCGCCCGTCCTCACCTCCAACGCCGGGCGCGGCACCGTGCCCGAGGACCACGAGCTGGTGATCGGCAACTTCGCCGCCCAGCCCGCCGGGCAGGCCCTGCTGGCCGGCGCGGACCTGCTGATCAGCGTGGGCACCCACTTCCGGTCGAACGAGACCCGGCACTACAAGCTCGCCCTCCCGGAACGGCACGTGCAGATCGACGTGGACCCGGCCGCGCTGGGCCGCGCCTACCCGATCACGCACGGGCTGTGCGGGGAGGCGTCCCGCGTCCTGGACGGCCTCCTCGCCGCGCTGCCCGCCGGGGCCGCGGCGGCCGAGCCGGGGTGGCGGGCGCGGGCGGTGGAGGCCCGCCGGGAGGCCCGCGCGAGGCTGCGCGCCGACATCGGGCCGTACGCGGGCATCTGCGACGCCCTCCGCGAGCACCTGGACCCGGCGTCGCCGATCGCGCGCGACGTGACCATCCCCTCCAGCCAGTGGGGCAACCGGCTGCTGCCGATCCTGGACCCGGCCACCAACGTGTTCCCCCTGGGCGGCGGGATCGGGCAGGGGCTGGCGATGGGCATCGGCGCCGCGGCCGCCCGCCCGGACGTGCCGGCGCTGGTGATCGCCGGGGACGGCGGGCTGGCCGTCCACCTGGGCGAGCTGGCCACGCTGGCGCAGGAGCGGCCCTGGCTGGTGCTCCTGGTCTTCAACGACGGGGGCTACGGCGTGCTGCGCAACATGCAGGACGCCCACATGGGGCGGCGCTCCGGCGTCGATCTCTTCACGCCCGACTTCGGGGCGCTCGCCCGCTCGATGGCGATGCCGTACGCCCTGGTCCAGGACGCGGGGGCCTTCGACGAGGCGTTCGCCAAGGCCGTCGCCGCGCGCGAGCCGTACGTGCTGGAGGTGGACGTGACCTCGGTCGGGCCCACGCCGGTGCCCTTCGTCCCGCCGGTGCCCATCCCCGAGGAGGGCTGATGGGGCACCTGTCGCACGGCCCCGCCAACCGGGGCCGCCGGGTGCTGCAGACGGCCGCGCCGCTGTTCGTCCGGGAGCCCTGGAACGGGGTGGACGTGCGCGGCGGGGTCGTGGTCCTGCACGACGTCCTCGGCGTCACCGACCTCGCCGAGGACGCCTGCCGGCGGCTGGCCCGGGACGGCCGGCTCGCGGTCTCCCCGTACCTGTACTACGAGCACGGCGGCCCGGCCTTCGACACCGCCGAGCTGGCGGTGGCGCGCCGGGAGATGGAGCGCCTCAGGGGCGAGGACCTGGCCGCCGACATCGACGGGGCGGTCTCCTACCTCAAGGGCAGGGGCGTCTCCTGGGTGGCGGTCGTCGGCTTCAGCATGGGCGGCTACCTGGCCACGTGGGCGGCGGCCCACCTGGACGTGGCCGCCGCCGTGGCGGTGAGCCCGTCCGGTGCGGGCGCGGCGCCCTGGGACGGCCTCCCGCCCCTGGAGAAGCTGCTGCCCGAGGTCCGCGCCCCTTGGCTCGGGGTGGTCGGGGAGCGGGACCCTCAGGCGCTCGCGGTGGCGCCCGAGGGGGCCGTGGTAACCATTCCGGGTGCCCCTCACGGGTTCTACCGGGAGGGGCTCGATCCGGCGCTGTGGGGGCGTATCGCGGCCTTCCTGGGCGGCGCCTGAGACCGGAAACGGTCGGCGAGACCAATTGGTTAGTACCAAGCTATTGACCCCTAAGATTCTTGCCGCTTAGTCTCTCCAAAACGCGGGCACTGGCGGCCTCGATGGCCGCCGACCTGGGACTTCAGTCGTTCGCCGTTCTCCATCGGATCCCGGGTCACCCGCCGTCATGAGGCAGGATGGAGCACGTATGACCGTCGTCTCGAGCACGCCCACGGTGGCGTCCATCGCCGCCCGGCTGGAGCGGCTCCCCACCTCGCGCTGGCATCTGAAGGTGCGGACCCTCATCGGCGCGGTCACCTTCTTCGAGGCCTTCGACCAGCTGCTGGTGGCCTCGGCGATGCCGCTGCTGATCAAGGAGTGGGGGCTGAGCACCGGCCAGGTCACGCTGGCCATCACCGCCGGCTCGGTCGGCATGCTGCTGGGCGCCCTGGTCTCGGGCTGGCTGGCCGACCGCGTCGGCCGGGTCCGGATGGTCGCGCTCGGCGTCCTGATCACCGGCCTGTCCAGCCTGGCCATCGCGTTCGCGCCGAGCTTCCTGTGGCTGGTCGTCCTGCGCTTCGTCCAGGGACTGGGCATCGGCGGCGAGGTCCCGGTCGCCGCCACCTACGTCAGCGAGATCGCCAAGGCC
Source organism: Spirillospora sp. NPDC029432 (assembly GCF_040703975.1). NCBI lineage: Bacteria > Bacillati > Actinomycetota > Actinomycetes > Streptosporangiales > Thermomonosporaceae > Spirillospora > Spirillospora sp. NPDC029432. Next base: position 107,372 of record NZ_JBEZWH010000019.1, on the reverse strand, counting down.
AGGCACCGGGGCCGGTTCGTCCTGCTCTACGAGCTGGTCTTCCCGGCGGGCCTGTTCACCGCCACGGTCGTCGCGGCCTGGGTGGTGCCCAACTGGGGCTGGCGGGCCCTGTTCATCATCGGGGGCATCCCGGCGCTGGCCATCGCGTTCATGCAGCGCGGCGTGCCCGAGTCGCCCCGCTGGCTGGCCTCCAAGGGGCGGCTGGGCGAGGCCGACCGCGTCCTGACCGGCATCGAGACCGCCGTCTCCCGTACCCGGGGGACGCTCCCCGAGCCCGCGGCCACGCCCGCCGCCGGCGGCACCGCCGCGGGGGCCGCGGAAGGGGCCGCGGCGCCCCGGACGACCGTCCGCGACCTGGTGACCGGCGTCTACCTGCGCCGCACCACTGTCGTCTCGGCCCTCTGGTTCTTCGGCTACTTCGTCAACTACGGCATCACCGCCTGGCTGCCGACCCTCTACACCAAGGTCTTCCACGTCCCCCTGGACACGGCGCTGCACTACAACCTGTGGACCAACGCCGCCGGGTTCCTGGGCTGCCTCACCGTGGCGCTCCTGGTCGACAAGGTCGGCCGCCGGATCGCCCTGGCGTTCGGGCTGGCGGGCGCGGCGGCCTCGCTGATGACGCTGGCCGCCCTGGGCGCCGTCTCCGGCGGCCAGGTCGCGGTGTGGGCGTCGGTGGCGGCCTTCTTCGTCTTCGCCACCAACGTCGCGCTCTACCTCTACACGCCCGAGCTGTACCCGACCCGCAGCCGCGCCCTCGGCTGCTCCATGGGCGGCGTGTTCAACCGGCTCGGCGTGATCATCGGCCCGATCGTGGTCGGCCACCTGGTCGGGGCGGGCGCCAGCGCCGCCACCGTCTTCGCCGTCCTCGGCGCGGTCGCGCTGGCCGGGGCCCTCGCGGCGCTGTTCGCCGTGGAGACCCGCGGCCGCACGCTGGAACAGCTCTCCCCGGAGAACTGACCGAGAGTGGACGATCGCCGCCGGATCCGGCGGCGATCGTCCGTTTCCAACCGCGAAGTCAAGGCAATGGCATAAAGAAACCGCCGGAATTCTTGACAGCCTCTCGGACCTCCGACTTAATGCGAAGCGGCACATCGCTCCGCACAGCGAGGATCCGATGCGCGAACGTCCCCTGGTCACCCTCGCCGCCGCCATCACCGGCCTGGCCGTGCTTTCCGCCGTGGGAGCGTACGCGTCCTCCCGGATCGCCGGATGCGCGGCCTATGGCGCGCTGACGCTCGACGTCGCGGCGTCCCCCGACATCGCCCCCGCCGTGGCCGCCGCCGGGGCGCGGTTCGGCGGCGAGCGCGAGCGCGTGAACGGCGACTGCGTCCGCGTCCGGGTGCGCGCCGCCGACCCCGCCGCGATGGCCAGGACGCTCAGGGGCGAGAGCCGGACCCCGCCCCGCCCCGACGTCTGGATCCCCGACTCCACCCTCTGGACCTCCCTCGTCCGCGACTCCGCCCAGGGCGGCCGCCCGATGGAGGTCCGGCCCACCGCCGTCGCGTACACGCCGGTCGTCCTCGGCATGGCCAAGCCCGGCGCCGACTCCTGGGACGTGCTGCTCAGGCCGCTCGCCGAATCCGAACGGCGGCGGCTGCCCGACCCCTCCCGCAGCGCCGCCGGCATGGCCGTCCTGGCGATCGCCGAACGCCTGCTGGCCGGCGCCCCGGATCGGGTGCCCGCGTTCACCAGCCTGGTCCGCGCCATCCGCGAGAGCGGCATCCCGACAGTGAACGCCGCGTTCGCCGACGGCGGCGGGCCCGTCGTCGCGACCGAGCAGGCCGTCCTCGACCACAACCGCCGGGTGCGGACGCGGCAGGCCGCCGCGGTCCATCCCCGGGAAGGGACGATCTGGCTCGACTACCCGTTCACGGTCACCACCGGCGACGCGTCCCGGCGGCGCGCCGCCCGCCATTTCGAAACGGCGCTCCGCGGCCCCGCCGCCAAGGCGGAGTTCCGCTCCCGCGGATTCCGCGATGACCGGAAAGAACCGCCCCGGGCGCTGCCCGTACCGACCGATGTGCGGCGCCTCATGCAGTCTTATGCGCGCCTTTCCCTGCCCACCCGATTGCTGGTGCTGTTCGACATCTCGGCGTCCATGGGAGAAAAGGTCGCGCCGGGCGTGAACCGCCTCCAGGCGACCGCGCACGTCGCGCAGAGCGGTCTCCAGCTGCTCGCCAACGACAGCGAACTCGGCGTCTGGGCGTTCTCCACCGAACTCGCCGGCGATCAGGACTGGGTGGAGCAGGTGCCGATGGGGCCGCTCGGCGAGCGGATCGGCTCGGTCACCCACCGCCAGCGCATCCTCTCCGAGCTCGGCCGGCTGCGCGTCAAGGAGGACGGCGGCACCGGCCTGTACGAGTCGCTGCTGGCCGCGTTCCGGATGATGAAGCGCACCCACCGGCCGGAGATGGTCAACACCGTCCTGGTCTTCACCGACGGCCGCGACCGGGACGAGAACGGCCCGTCCTTCGCCGCCGCCCTGGCCGGCCTGCGCGCGGAGTACGATCCCGCGCGCCCCGTCCAGGTGATCATCCAGGGGTACGGCGACGAGGTCGCGGTCGGCGAGCTGGAGCGGCTCGCCGCGGCGACCCGCGGCATCGTCCAGAACGCCCGCACGCCGCAGGAGGCCCAGCGCCTCCTGCTGGAGGCGATGTCCCGCCGCGTCTGCACCCCGGACTGCTAGCGGCGGCGGGGCCTCAGGGGTCGAGGAACGTGCCCTGCGGGACGTCGCCCTCCCGCCGGTAGACGTTGATCGTGACGCTCCCGGTGGTCGTGGCCCCGGCCAGGCTCAGCTCGCCGGGCGCGGCGCCGTTCTCGAACAGCCGCTTGCCGGTGCCGAGGACGACCGGGAACACGATCAGGTTGTACTCGTCCACGAGCGGATGCAGCGACTGGACGAGCCCCGCGCTGCCGTGGACCTGGAGCTCCCCGTCGCCCGCCTCCTTCAGCTCCCGCACGGCATCGGCGGCGTCCCCTTCGAGGAGCACGGCCCCCTCCCAGCCGACCGAGCCGAGCGTCCGCGACGCCACGTACTTCGGCAGCGTGTTGAGCCCGTCCGCGACCGGGTCGCCGCGGTGGTGCGGCCAGTACGCCGCGAAGATCTCGTACGTCCGCCGCCCGAGCACGAATCCGGTGGCGCGCTCGAACGTCCCGCTCACGAACCGGCCCACCTCGTCGTCGAAGTGCGGCACCGTCCAGCCCCCGAACCGGAAGTCCCCGTCGGTGTCCTCCTCCGGCGCGCCGGGCCCCTGCATGACCCCGTCGACCGAGACGAACGCGGTCACCGTCAGCTTCCTCATGATCTCTCCCCTGTCCGAAGTCGTGCGCGCGCCCGCTCAGCGGAACGTGATCGTTCCCGGATAGTGGCCGGACGCGCAGGTGAAGCGGAGCCGTCCCGGAACGGGCACGCCGAGGTCGAGGCGGGTGTCGCCGGTCTCGGGGAGCGTGCGTTCCAGGCCCCGGGCGGGGATCGTGAACGCCCGCGTGCAGCCGCGGTTCCCGTGGGTGCGGACCACCAGGACCGTGCGCACCCCGGACCGGGCGGCGACCAGCGCCGGCCGGTAGCCCCGGTCGGCGGCGCCGATCGTGATCACCTGGGTGCCGCCGGGGCCGGCCGTGACGTTTCCGGCGGTGGCCGCGCCCGCGGGCTCGGGCAGCCAGCCGCCCAGGCGCAGCCCGGACAGGACCGTCCAGCCGGCGACGGCGACCAGGGCCACGCCGACGGCCGCGGTGAGGCGGCCCCGCAGGACCGCCATGCCGCGCCCGACGCCCAGCCCGACCAGGGCCGCGACCGGCACCGTGCCGAGGACGAAGCCCGCCATCACGGCGGCCCCGGCCACCGGCGAACGGGACGTGACCGCCAGCAGCTCCGCGGACAGCGTGACGCCGCACGGCACCAGGACCGTGGCGGCGCCCAGCAGCGCGGGTCCGCGGACGCGCGGGGGAGCGGCGGGGCAGTGCTCGGCGCCGGCTCCGCCGGACCGGCGGACCAGGCGCCGGGCGGGCGCGAAGCCGAGCAGGTCCAGCGCGAAGACGATCAGCACGGCCGCCGCGGCCAGCAGCAGCGCCGCCCGCACCCGGGGGCCGGGCTGCACGGCGGCTCCGGCGAGCCCGAGCAGGGCGCCGAGCGCGGTGTGCGCGGCCAGCTTCGCGGCCAGGAAGGCCGCGACCGGGACGGCGGGCCGCGCGGTCCCGCGCACCGCCCCGGCCAGCAGCCCCAGCTGGACCGCCGCGCAGGAGGCGCCCCCGGCCAGCAGCCCGGTCCCGGCGCCCGTGAGGAAGAGCACGGCGGCGTCGCCCACCAGAGTCACCCGCTCCCAGTAGTCCGCTCGTCCGAGTCGTCGCACTCGCGCTGCACGTACTGCTCCTTTCCTGGACGGCTCCCGGGCAGTCGGGATCCTTACCTCCAGGTGCCCTACATGTCACAGCCGGTGCCCCCTCCGGCCCGTCACCAGGTACGGACCGCCCGCCTCGCCGGAACTCATCGCCGGAACCGAAAATCCTTTCGAGCGGCGCCGCCCGATGAGTTCCCCGCCTTGATCAGGTCATTAACCGCGAGAAGGGAGCCCCCCATGACGATGAGCGAGGCGGACGCGGCGGCGCTGCGGAGGTACGGATCGCGCCTGCTGGAGCGGGCGGCGGCGTTCGCGCTGGAGACCCTGGACGCGCCGCCGCCGGTCGCCCCGCGCGACCTGGCCCGGCCGACGCCCTGCGCGGGCTGGGACCTGGGGACGCTGCTGCGGCACATGGACGACTCCCTGGCCGCGCTGCACGAGGCGGTGAGCGGGGGCTCGGTGGCGCTCTACCCGCCCGCGGGAAGCCCGGACGGCGGCGACCCGGTGGCGGGGGTGCGCGCGAGCGCCGTACGGCTGCTGGAGGCGTGGCGGGACCCCGGCGGGACCGGAGAGGACCGGACGGTCACGGTGGCGGGCTGCCCCATGAGCGCCGGGATCGTCGCGGCCACCGGCGCGGTCGAGCTGGCGGTGCACGCCTGGGACGTCGCGCGGGCGCGCGGCCGCGACGCCGACGTCCCCGGCCCGCTCGCGGAGCGGCTGCTGCGGGTCACGCCGCTGCTGGTGCCCGGGCACGCCCGTGCCGGACTGTTCGGCCCGCCGCTCGCGGCGCCGCCGGGCTCCTCACCCGGCGGCCGGCTGGTCGCCTACCTCGGCCGGGACCCCGCGTACGGTCAGGCCCGCACCGCGTAGGTGCGGACTCCGCCGGACTCGGCGGAGTCCAGCACGCCCTGGTCGACCAGCACGTCGAGGTGGGCGTCGATCTCCAGGACGGCCAGCATCCGGCTGAAGGAGTCCAGGTCGTCCAGCTTCCGGCGGCGGCGGGTCCACGGCATCGCCCGCGCGACCTCGTACGCCGTGGTGTGGCCCGCCCTGACCTGGGCCGCGGCGGTGTCCAGCCGGGCCTCGTGGTGGGCGAGCAGCTCGTCGATCCGGGTGTGCGCGCTGGCGGTGACCGGGCCGTGCGCGGGCAGCAGCAGCGTGTCGGGCATGTCCCGGACGAGCCGCAGCGAGTCCAGGTAGCTGCGCAGCGGCTTGGGCTCGGGCGAGGTCTCCAGCCCGATCGAGGGGGAGATGTGCGGCAGCACGTGGTCGCCGGAGAACAGCAGGCCGGCGGCCGCGTCGCGGAGCACGATGTGGCCGCGCGTGTGGCCCGGCGTGGCGAACACGTCCAGCCCGCGGCGCGCGAGCTCGACCCGCTCGCCGTCGTCCAGCCAGCGGTCCGGGGTGTTGTCGGGCCAGTCGGGACGCTCCCCGCGGTCCCAGCCCTGCACCTCGTCGGCCAGCTCGGCGGCGCCGCAGCGGCGCAGCAGCGCGGCCTGCCCGGCGTGGGTGTGCCCGCCTGCCGCCAGCGCGGCCTCGATGGAGTGGCGCTCGCCGCGGCCGATCCTGACCCTGGTCCCGAACGCCGAGCGCAGCGCGATGGCCTGCGAGTAGTGGTCGCTGTGCGCGTGCGTCACCAGGAACTGGCCGACGTCCTCCAGCCGGTGGCCGAGCGTGCGCAGGGCGGCGCCGAGCGCGGCGCGGCTGTCGGGCATGGCCCAGCCGGGGTCCACCAGCACCGGCCCCTCGGGGTCCTCGATCACGTACACGTTGACCGAGTGCAGCGACGGGATCGGCAGTTCGAGGGGGATCCGGTGCACCCCGGGCGCCACCGGGTGGGCCCCCGGCTCGGTCCAGTCCGCCGGTTGCTCCAAGGCCGGTACCGCCACCGCGCGCCCCCCTCATTTTTTTAGAATCAAGTTCGGGGCGAACGGTACTTCATGGATGTTTCCACTTTGTACCGGGGGTCCCGGATGGCGGCGCCTCAGTCCGCTCCGACCCTGCGGCGCGCCTGCTCAGCCGCCTCGGCGGCCTTGTCGCGCCGGTGCTCGGCCTTCTCCAGATGCTCCTCGGCGGCCTCCTGGCGGCGGACCGCTCGGTCCAGCTCCCGGCGCAGCCGCCCGGCCTCGGTGTCGGCCGCGTCCCGCTCGTCCCGCGCCTCGGCGACCTCCCGCTCGCGCTCCGCCAGCTCCCGTTCCGCCTCCTCGGCCCGCTCGCGCGCCCGTTCGGCCGCGGCGCGGGACCTGCGCGGCCTCTCTTCCCGCTCCTGCGCGCCCTGCTGCTTCCCGGGCTCCCTCGCCTTTTTCGGCGGCGGCGCGGCCGCCGCGAAACCGGCCGCCGGTACGAACCCGGTGTGGCTGCGCGGCCTGGTGAGGCGCCCCTGCTCGACCTCCCCGGCGACATCCGCGTCCACGGTCGCCGCCTGGAGCGTGTCCTCCACCTCCCGTACGGCGGCGTCGCGCAACGGGTGGCCGCCCTCGTCGGCCAGTTCGAGCGCCCGGCGCACCAGCGACGCCACCAGCTCACCGCGCCGCTGCTCCAGCCCGGCGATGTCCCCGCCCGACGACCACGCCTCGCGCATGCGCGCCCCCACGTCCAGCAGCCGCTCCAGCTCATCGGCGGCGGACCGGGACAGCAGGTTCACCGCCCACGCGGGCAGCGTCGGGCGGCGCAGCGCCCCGATCTCCTTGGCGAGCGCGGCGTCGCCGCCCTGCCTCGCCTCCTGGACGAGCCGCCTGCGCGTGTCCATGAAGTCGTCCGGGGCGGCCCCGTACAGCTCCTGGGCGGCACTGGTGAGGTCCACGCCCGGTTACTACCCGCGCAGCGCGTCCAGCACGAGCCCTAGCAGCCGTTCCGCCCGTCCGGCTCCGGCGCCCTCCGCCCCGCCGGTCGCCAGCGCGACCCCGACGACGAGGTCGATCGCGTCCTGCGCGGTGACGTCGGCGCGGACCGTTCCCGCGCGCCGGGCGCCGTCGAGGAGCTCGGCCGCGGCGTCCCGGATGACCTGGTGGCAGTCGATCCCGAGCGCGGCGGTCTCCTGCGCGATCAGGTGCCCGGCGAGGCCGTGGTCGGTGCCGGCGTGCGCCAGGAACGCGCGCAGCCAGGCGGCCAGCGCCTCGTCCGGCGGCAGGGTGCGGCGCAGCTCGGCGGCCCGGTCCCGCAGCCGCTCGATGCGGCCGGCCAGCACCGCCGCCTGGAGCGCAGCCCGGGTGGGGAAGTGCCGGTAGAGGGTCCCGGGGCCGATCCCGGCGCGCCGCGCGATCTCGTTCAGGGACGCCTCGGGACCCTCGGTGCCGAAGACCTCCCGGGCGGCCTCGACGATCCGCTCCCGGTTGCGCGCCGCGTCCGCGCGCATCGCCGCCGCCATGGGCAACGTCCTTTCCGGCTGGCCAAACGGAGAAGTTCTCCGTATTGTACCGGACGGCAACCGGAGAACCTCTCCGGTTGCTTCTCGTGAGGAGCGACGATGACCGATATGGGGCACCGCGACCTGGGCCGCGTGGGGCTGTGGACGTTCGCGTTCGACGGCCAGCCGGCCGGGCGGGTCCGCGAGGCGGCGGCGGAGATCGAGGAGCTGGGGTACGGGGCCGTCTGGTTCGGCGAGGCGTTCGGCCGCGACACGGCCGGGCAGGCGTGGCTGCTGCTGTCGGCGACGCGCCGCCTGGTCGCGGCGTCCGGCATCGCGAACATCGCGCTGCGGGACCCGATCGCGATGGCCACCGCCGAGCGCACGCTGGCCGAGGCGTTCCCCGGCCGGTACGTGCTGGGCCTGGGCGGCCACCGCGTCGACGACACCCCCGGCGTGCTGGACGGCTACACGATGCCGTCGCTGGGCCGCGCCGTGCGGACCATGACCGGCTACCTGGACCGGATGGACGCGCTGCCTGTCCACTCGGTGCCGCCCGCGGTCCCGCCGCGCCGCGTCCTCGCGGCCCTCGGCCCGAAGATGCTGGAGCTGGCCGGGCGCCGCGCGTGGGGAGCCCACCCGTACTTCGTGCCGGTCCGCCACACCGCGCGGGCCAGGGAGATCATGGGGCCGGGGCGGATCGAGGCGGGGGTGCGGACGGAGGCGTTCCTGGCGGTCGAGCAGGCGGTGGTGCTGGACACCGACCCGGGCCGGGCGCGCGAGGTGGCGCGGGCCCACGTCGCCGGCTACCTCCAGGCGCCGCACCAGGTGGCCAACCTGCGGCGGCTCGGCTACGGCGACGCCGACCTCGCGGGCGGGCCGGGCGACCGGCTGGTGGACGAGATCGTCGCGTACGGGGACGCCGAGGTGATCCGCCGGCGCGTGCGGGAGCACCTGGACGCGGGCGCCGACCACGTCTGCCTCCAGGTGCTCACCGCCGACCCGGCCGCCCTCCCGCTGCCCGAGTGGCGCGAGTTGGCCGCCGCTCTCCTGCATTAGGCGGATCAGGAGGATCAGGAGGATCAGGCCCCGGGATTGAGGCCTTGCCCGATCGCGCGTACCGGCGGACAGTCTCAGGTGGGCGGCGGAAGGGCGAAGGAGCTCATGGACCAAGAGGAGACGGCGGCCGCCGGGACGGGCCCGGCGGACGCCGCGCGGGCCGTGGACGTCAGCAAGGTGTACGGGGCGGGGGACACCGAGGTCCGGGCCCTGGACGGGGTGACGGTGGCGTTCCCGCCGGGCCGGTTCACGGCGGTGATGGGGCCGAGCGGTTCCGGGAAGTCGACGCTGCTGCACTGCCTGGCGGGGCTCGACCGGGTCAGCGGGGGAGAGGTCTGGATCGGCGACACCGAGCTGAGCGGGCTCTCCGACCGCAGGCTGACGCTGCTGCGCCGGGAACGGGTCGGTTTCGTGTTCCAGGCGTTCAACCTGATCCCCACGCTGACGGCGGAGGAGAACGTCGCGCTGCCGCTGGCCATCGCGGGCGAGCGGCCGGAGAAGGGCTGGCTGGACCGGGTCGTGGCGCAGCTCGGCCTCGGGAAGCGGCTCGGGCACCGGCCCACCGAGCTGTCGGGCGGCGAGCAGCAGCGGGTCGCGGTCGCCCGCGCGCTGCTGTCGCGGCCCACGATCGTGTTCGCCGACGAGCCCACCGGCAACCTCGACTCCCGGACCAGCGCCGAGCTGCTGACGTTCATGCGGCGCTCGGTGGACGAGTTCGGCCAGACGATCGTGATGGTCACCCACGATCCGAGCGCCGCCGCGTACGCCGACCGGGTGCTGTTCCTCGCCGACGGCCGGATCGTGGAGGAGATGGACGCGCCCACGGCGGAGAAGGTCCTGGACTTCCTCAAGGGCATCGGGGGGTGAGCGGGGCATGTGGCGGTTCACCTGGCGCGGCCTGCTCGCGCACAAGCTGCGGCTCGCGCTGACCGGGCTCGCGGTCGTCCTCGGCGTCGGGTTCGTGTCGGGCACGTACGTGCTCACCGACACCATCGACAAGACCTTCACCCAGCTGTTCAGCGACGTCACCAAGGGCATCGACGTCGCGGTGCGCGGCAAGGAGTCGTTCACCACCCAGGCCATGGAGCAGCGGCAGCCCGTCCCCGAGGCGGTGCGCGACCAGATCGCGCGGGTCGAGGGCGTCAAGGCGGCCGAGGGCAACGTGTTCGGGTACGCGCAGTTCGTCGGCAAGGACGGCAGGCCCGTCACCACCGGCGGCGCGCCCACGCTCGGCACCTCCGTCTACACCACGCCCGAACTCCAGGGGTCGGTGTCGCTGCGCTCCGGGCGGCTGCCCGCCGGGCCCGGCGAGGTCGCGGTGGACGCCGGCACGGCCGAGAAGGAGGGCTTCAAGGCCGGCGACCGGATCCGGATCCTCTTCCAGGGGCCGCCGCGCGAGTTCACCGTCACCGGCGTCGTCGGCTTCGGCGAGGCCGACAACATGGCCGGGGCGACGCTGGCGGCGTTCGAGATGGGCACCGCGCGGCAGGTCCTCAACCGGCCGGGCGTCTTCGACGAGGTGGACGTCGTCGCGGCCCCCGGGGTGAGCCCGGAGGTGCTGCGCGACCGCGTCAGGGCCCGGGTCGGTCCCGGCTACCAGGTGCAGACGGGCGCCGAGTACGCCGAGGAGAACGCCCGCGCGATCGGGCAGTTCGTCGACTTCATCAACATCGCGCTGCTGGCGTTCGCGTTCGTGGCGCTGTTCGTCGGCTCGTTCATCATCGTCAACACGTTCTCGATCATCCTGGCCCAGCGGGCCCGAGAGCTGGCGCTGCTGCGCTGCCTCGGCGCCTCCCGGCGGCAGCTGCTGCGCTCGGTCCTGGCCGAGTCCGCGCTGGTCGGCCTGGTCGCGTCGGTCGTCGGCGTGGGGACGGGCATCCTCATCGCGGTCGGCCTGCGCGAGCTGTTCTCCGCGTTCGGCGGCGACCTGCCGACCACCTCCCTCCAGGTCCGGCCGCGCACGGTCGCCATGGGGCTCGCCGTCGGACTGCTGGTCACCGTGCTGGCCTCGCTGCTGCCCGCGCTGCGCGCCACCCGCGTCCCGCCGGTCGCCGCCGTGCAGGAGGCGACGATGGCCGCGCCCGCCCGGATCGGCCCGGTACGGATCGTGCTCGGCGGCCTGCTGACGGCCGCCGGGGTCGCGCTGCTGCTCGCCGGCCTGTTCACCGGCGGCGGCGAGCTGTCCCTCACCGCCGCCGGCGCGGTCGCGATCTTCCTGGGCGTGTCCGTCCTCAGCCCGCTGGTCGCCCGCCCCCTGTCGCGGCTGCTGGGCTGGCCGTTCGCCCGCTGGGCGGGGCAGCCGGGGAAGCTGGCGCGGCAGAACGCGATGCGCATCCCGCGCCGCACGGCCGCCACCGCCGCCGCGCTCATGATCGGCCTCGCGCTGGTCAGCCTGGTCACGATCGTGGCCGCCTCGATGAAGGCGTCGGTGACCCGCGTCCTGGACGAGACGATCGCCGCCGACTACGTCATCACCGGCCCGTCCGGCGGCATGGCCGGGTTCAGCTCCGACCTGGTCCGGCGGCTGGCGTCGCAGCCCGGGATCGAGTCCGCCGCCGGGGTGCGGCCCGGCGCGTTCAAGCTGGACGACGGCAGCACCCAGGGGCTGGCGGGCGTGGACCCGCCCGCCTACTTCCGCACGGTCCGTACCGAGACCATCGCCGGAGACCTCGCCGGCATCGCCTCGGGAGGGCTGGCCGTCCAGGAGGAGACCGCCGAGCGGCACGGCTGGAGCGTCGGCGACACCGTCACGATGCGCTTCCCGGTCGGCGGCACCGAACGCCTCCAGATCAAGGCCGTGTACGCCGAGAACCAGCTCAACGGCTCCTACCTGATCGGGCTGTCCACCTACCAGCGGCACTACGCCGACCAGCTCGACGCGATCGCCCTGGTCAAGGCCAGGCCCGGAACGCCCCTGGACGCCTCCCGCGCGGCCGTCGACCGCGCGGCCGCCGCGTTCCCCGGCGTCGAGGTCCGCGACCAGGCCGAGTTCAAGCGGAGCCAGGCCGCCCAGATCGACCAGATCCTCATCCTGTTCTACGTGCTGCTCGCGCTCGCGGTCGTCATCGCGTTCATCGGGATCATCAACACCCTCGCCCTGTCGGTCCTGGAACGCGTCCGCGAGCTGGGCCTGCTGCGCGCGGTCGGGATGACCCGGGGCCAGCTCCGCGCCATGATCCGCTGGGAGGCGGTGATCATCTCGGTGCTGGGCGCCGTCCTCGGCCTGGCCATCGGCGTCTTCTTCGGCTGGACGCTGGTGTACGCCCTGGAGGAGGAGGGCATCACCGAGTTCGCCTTCCCCGCCGGGACCCTGCTCGGCCTCGTCATCGCGGCCGGCGTGGTCGGCTTCGTCTCGGCGGTCCTCCCCGGCCGCCGCGCCGCCCGCATCGACGTCCTGCGGGCGGTCACCACCGAATGAGCTTAATAGGAACGGAATCTGCCTAAAGGGCTCCTAGTGTTCGTGGTGCGGGCCGGAAGCGAGGCCCGCACCGCCGATGAGGGAGACCCGCATTGAACGCTCCGACCAGCCGCATCGTGCTCGATGAGGCGCACCAGGCGCTCCGGACCGCCGTCGCCGGCGTGCCCGCCGACGCCTGGGCCCGGCCGACGCCGTGCGCCGCCTGGAACGTCACGCAGGTCCTCCAGCACGCGGCCCTGGACCAGCTCGCGTACACCACCGCCCTCACCGGCGCGCCCAAGGGCGAGGAGGACCCGTTCGCCCCGTCCGGGACGCTCCCCGAGGACCCGCGCGAGTGGCTGGAAGAACACCTGGCCGGGGCCGCGGCCGCCTGGGCGGGCGTGCCCGCGGACGCCGAGAGCGCTCCCGTGCCGCTGCCGCCGTTCGCGCTGCCGCCCGCGCTCGGAGCCGGCGCGTGCGCCCTGGACGCCGCCGTCCACGCCTGGGACATCGCCGTCGCCACCGGCCAGGCGTCCCCGCTGACCCCCGACCTGGCCCGCGCGCTGCTCCCCGCCGCCAGGGCGGTCGTGACGGAACCGCTGCGCGAGTACGGCATGTACGCGCCCGCGATCGTTCCGCCGCCCGGCGCCGACGAGACCACCGAACTGCTGAACTTCCTGGGCCGTTCGCCGCGCTAGGCGGCGGGGCCGTTCCCCCTGATTCCGGTCACCCTGTCTCCGGCCAGTGCGCGGTGCCGTGCACCGGCAGGACGCCCTCGACCCGGCAGCCCATGGCGCCGATCGCGGGGAGCAGCTCGTCGCGTACCCGCGCGTCCGCCCCGGGCGGGTACGCGACCCGGATCTGGTGCCCGTAGGCCGTCTCGTACGTCAGCGTCCAAAGGCCGCCCGCCGCCGCGAAGTGGTCCTGCCGGGCGCCGCCCGCGCCCCTGAAGCCGCCGCGGGCGCTGGTCGGCGCCAGGCTCCGGCGCAGGATGCGGAGCCGCTCCTCGTACGGCGGCGCGCCTTCCACCTCCGCCAGCTGCAGGTACACGTGGACGTCCCTGCGGTAGGGGTGGAACCAGGGGCCGTCGACGTCCGCGCCGTCCTCTCCCATCCTCGCCGTCAGGTCCGTGATGAGCCCGGTGAGGACGGCGGCCACGCCCCCTTCGGGGTACTCGAACTCGTCGTCGCGCGTCCAGCGGACGGTCCTCCAGCGTTCGGGGGAGCCGGCGGGCTCGGCCAGCCAGCACAGCGCCCCGCCGACCGAGTCCGATCCCCACACCACCAGCCCGCCGGGCTCGGGATGGACGGGATGCGGGCAGTCCTCGCCATCGTCCTGGAGGAGCAGCCGCAGGTCCTCCAGGCGGCCAGGGTTCTCCTCGACCATCTCCTCCGGGGTGTGGCAGGAGAACTCGTCGCAGAACGCGCCGCGCCCGTACCGCCGGGCGATCTCGGTGAACTCGCGGGGGAGGCGCAGCCCGAGCGCCTCCTCCGCCCGCGTCCAGTCGGCGCCGGTCCCGGCCGGCGCCGCGGGCGGCGGTACGAGCGCCAGCAGCCGCTCGAGGTCCGTCATCGCGCACCGACCCAGCCGCGATAGGCGTCGGCGTCGACGTTGCCGCCGCAGATGACGGTGGCCACGTGCCGGCCGGCGAAGCGCTCGCGGTCCTCCAGGATCGCCGCGATGCCGAGCGCGGCGGACGGTTCGGCGACGAGGCCGGCGCGGTCGAGGAGCAGCCGCATGCCGGCGATGATCGACGCCTCCCGGACCAGGACCGCGTCGTCGGCGACGAGCAGGAGGTCGTCCAGGACGGCCGGGATGGGCACGCGGCCGGCGACGCCGTCGGCGATGGTGGCGGTCGGGCCGGTGGTGACGACCCGCCGCCGGCGCCACGACCAGGTCATCGCCGGCGCGCCCAGCGGCTGCACGCAGATCACCTCGACGCCGGGCGCCAGCGCCTTCATCACATGGCCCACGCCCGTGGCCATCGCCCCGCCGCCCAGGGCGATCAGGACGGCGTCGAACGGCGGCGCGGCGCCCACCGGCCTGCCCACCGGCCTGTCCACCAGTTCCAGGCCGATCGTTGCCGCGCCCTCGCAGGTCTCGATGTCGAGGCTGTCCTCGACCAGCCGGGCGCCGTCGTGCCGGGCGATGGCCGCCGCCCGCTCGCGGGCCGTGTCGAAGTCGCCGTCCACCAGCTCCAGCCGGGCGTCCAGCGCGCGGATGCGGTCGAGCTTGACCGCGGGCGCGGAGCGGGACGCCACTACGGTGACGTCGAGGCCCCGGGCGCGGCCTGACCAGGCGAGGGCCTGGCCCAGGTTGCCCGCGCTGGCGCACACCACGGCCCGCCGGTCACCGCCGGCGAGCCCGCTCGCGATGAGTTCGGCGCCGCGGCCCTTGAAGCTGCGGATTGGGTTCGCCGTTTCCAGCTTGACGCTCACCGCGCACCCGAGCGCGGGCTCCAGCGCCTCGCAGGGATACAGCGGGCCGTCGAGGAAGACCGGGTCGATGACCTGGCGGGCCGCCTTGATCCTGGCCGTGTCGAGACGCGTCTGCCGCACGGCACGACAGCGTAACCCCGTTGGTGATCGCGGGGCTCACGGTTTGCGGCCTACGCCGCAGAACTCGTCGATCTCGGCGACCTCGCCGATCCGGGACGCGGGCGGGTGGCAGAGCGGGCAGGACACGACGCCCGGCGGCAGCCTGCGCGACGGATTGCCCGCACCGGGCCAGATCCGGCTCCGCGGCGCCCCCGCGTGTGACATTTCAACCTCTGTGGACGCTGTCATGAGAAGTACGACAGGGAGGTTGCTGGGGCATGTCGCAGGGAATCGGCGGTTATCGCGTAGTGGCCCGTAACGAGAGGCCGTTGCCCGATCTCTTCGTACTGCGGCAGTTCCTGCCGGCGGTGACCGGTACCCGGCCCCGGGACGACGGCTGGCAGGTCTGCGAGCTGGACCCGGCCGCCGACATCGCCGACAGCGTGTCCCTGCTGGTCGACCTCGCCGCCGCGACGCACGCGCCCGCGCTGCTGGCCTCGGTCCTGGACGGCGGCCATGCCGCGGTCGAGGGCTTCAGCGGAGCGAGCGGCTACTGGAGGGCCCTGCTGCCGGGAGGCTCCGGCGCGGGCCCGCTGCCCGCGGCGGAGACCGCGCGGCACCTGGTGGAATGGGCCGCCGACGCGCACCGCACGGTCGCCGCGGAGCCGATCACCGAGCTGCTGAGCGCCCCGGAGCCCCGGCGGGCGGACGGCGCGTTCGAGGAGCTGCTGTCGCTGCTCGGCCTGCCGGGTACGGCAGATACCACCTCGGGGGCATTGGACGGCCGCCCCGGCTGTGTGACGATCCGGGCATGGACACTCGGCTGAAGGCCTTCCTCGAAGGCGGACCGGCGGACCTGCCCGAGCGGATCGTGGGGATCACGCCGCCCGGTGTCGAGGTCAAGCTGCCGTTCCGCGGCGGGTACGAGCACTTCAGGGCGACGCCGCGGCACCACGACACCCCGGAGGGCCGGCTCCCGGTCTTCGCCTGGTCGGGCCGGACCTCCATCGCGGAGTAGGCCGCCGCCGGAGGCGTTCCGTCAGCGGGTGTCGAGGAAGCGGTCGAGGACGCGGGTGCCGAAGCGCAGGCCCTCGACCGGGACGCGCTCGTCGACGCCGTGGAACATGCCGAAGTAGTCCAGGTCCGGGGTCAGCATCAGCGGCGCGAAGCCGAAGCTGGTGATGCCGATGTTGTTGAACGACTTGGCGTCGGTTCCGCCGCCCATCACGTACGGGACGGGGCGCGCGGCCGGGTCCTCGGCGAGCAGGGCGCCGGCGAGGGCGGCGAACGTCGGGCCGGCCGGGTCGGCGGCGGGGGCCTCCTCGTGGTTGATGAACTCGCGGGTGATCCTCGGGCCGAGCAGCCGGTCGACCGTCGCCAGGAACTCCTCGCCGGTGCCGGGCAGGTAGCGGCCGTCGACCTGGGCGTGCGCGGTGCCCGGGACGACGTTCACCTTGTAGCCGGCGTCGAGCCGGGTCGGGTTGGCGGAGTTGCGGATCGTGGACTCGAACAGCCGGCCGGGCGCGCCCAGCCGGCGGGCCTCCTCGTCCAGCCGGTCGTGGTCGATGGTGGTGCCGAGGGCGGCGGCGAGCCCGTCCAGGAGCGCGCGGACGCCCGGGGTGAGCCGTACCGGCCACTCGTACGCGGCGAGCCGGGAGACGGCGTGCGCGAGCTCGGCGACCGCGTTGTCGGGGGCGGGCTTGGAGCCGTGGCCCGCGGTGCCGCGCGCGGTGAGCCGCATCCACATCGTGCCGCGCTCGCCGGTCGCGATGGGGTAGATCCGCCGGCCGGGGCCCGCGGGGACGCTGAAGCCGCCGGACTCGCTGATCGCCTCCGTGCAGCCGGTGAAGAGGTCGCGGTGCTCGCGCGCCACGTACCGGGAGCCGAACTCGCCGGTGCACTCCTCGTCGGCCAGGAACGCCAGGACGAGGTCGCCGCGCGTGCGGCGGCCCTCGCGCAGCCGCTGCCGGACGACGGCGAGCGTCATGGCGAGGCTGCCCTTCATGTCGACCGCGCCGCGGCCCCACACGCAGCCGTCGCGGACCTCGCCGGAGAACGGGTGCACGGCCCAGTCCGCGGGGTCGGCCGGGACGACGTCGAGGTGGCCGTGCACGAGGAACGCGGGGTGGGACGGGTCGGTGCCCGCGATCCGCACCAGCACGCTGGCCCGGCCGGGCGCCGACTCCACGATCGCGGGCTCGGCGCCGGCGTCGGAGAGGAGCGCCGCGACGTACTCGGCGGCGGGCCGCTCGGGGTCGGCGTCGCCCTCGCCGCGGTTGACGGTCGCGAAGCGGATGAGGTCGGCGCACAGCTCCGCCACCTCGCCGGCCGCGGTCGGCCCGCGGTCGAGCAGCTGCGGTTCGGTCAACGGTCTTTTCCCCTCCGTCGATTGATTATTGAAGGATTCTTGCAATTCCCAGTATGGCCTGACCAGGCATGACGGCCATGATCATTGCGGGATGGTCTCGATCCGATGAAGAATCGCCAGTCGGCGTACCCAAACGCCGCCAACGGTACAACGCTGCCTGCAACGCGCCGGGACGCCTCGCCCGGCGCCCGGCCGAGTCGGTCTGAGCCGACCTGGAGGAGGACCATGACCATCCTGAGGGGTGCGCGCCGGAGCGCCGCGGCGCTGACCGCGCTGGCGCTCGCGGCGTCGGTCGGGGTGACGGCCTGCGGCGGCGGTGGCGGCGGATCGGGCGACGGGACGTTCACCGTCGGGCACAGCGAGCCCGACCACCTGGTGCCCGGCAACACCACCAGCAGCTACTCGTTCGACGTCCTGAGCGGGCTGTTCGAGAACCTGATGGGGCTGAGCAAGGACGGCAAGCCCGTCCCGCTGGCCGCCGAGTCGGTGAAGTCCGACGACCAGAAGGTCTGGACGGTCAAGATCCGGGCGGGCCAGAAGTTCCACAACGGCGAGCCGGTCACCGCCGCCAGCTTCGCCGACGCCTGGAGCAACGCCGCGTACGGCCCCAACGCGTACGAGGCCAACGACTACTTCTCGCACATCAAGGGGTACGACGAGCTCAACCCCGAGGACGAGAAGGCCAAGCCGAAGACGGACAAGCTGTCCGGGCTGAAGGTCGTGGACGACACCACGCTCGAGGTCACGCTGAACGAGCCGTTCAACCAGTTCCCGCAGCTGCTCACCTACCCGGCGTTCGCTCCCATGCCGAAGGCGGCCTACAAGGACCTCAAGGCGTACGAGGACGCGCCGATCGGGAACGGGCCGTACCGGATCAGCGGCAAGTGGGAGCGGAACAAGCAGATCAAGCTGGTGCCGTTCAGCGGCTACACCGGCACCCGCAAGCCGAAGAACAAGGGCGTGGTCTGGAAGAGCTACGCCAGCGCCGACACCATCTACACCGACCTGCGCGCCGGCCGGGTCGACGTGCAGCAGACGATCCCCGCCGCCAAGGTGCCGGAGGCCAAGCGGCTGCTGGGCGACCGGTTCCTGCCGCGCAAGATGGGGACGATCGACTACCTGGGCTTCCCGATGTGGGACAAGCGGTTCGCCAGCGCGGACCTGCGCAGGGCCTTCTCCATGGCGATCGACCGCAACGGCATCAACAAGGCCGTCTACAACGGCGACTACATCGTGGCCGACTCGCTGCTCCCCGCCATCATCGCCGGGCACCGCCCGAACACGTGCGGCCAGGCGTGCACGTACAACCCCGCCGAGGCGAAGCGGCTGTTCGACAAGGCGGGCGGCTTCAAGGGGACGCTGGAGCTGTACTTCTCCAACGCGCAGCCGACCTACGCGCAGTGGATGACGATCGTCGCGAACTCACTGAAGCAGAACCTCGGCATCGCCGACATCCAGTTCCGCACCGTCCCGGCCGCCGACTACTTCGGGATGCTGTCGCGCCGCGAGGAGAAGGGCCCGTACCGGCAGAACTGGGAGGCCGACTACCCCAGCGCCCAGAACTACCTGCAGAACATGTGGGGCAGCGAGGGCAACAAGATGGGGTGGGAGACCGCCAAGGAGAACAAGGAGTTCGACGCGCTCATCGCCAAGGGCAACGCGGCCCGGGACGAGCAGGAGGCCATCAAGTTCTACAACCAGGCCGAGGACCTGGCCATCCGTGAGATGCCGCAGATCCCGCTGTGGACCTGGGCGGGCCAGGGCGGCCGCTCCGACAAGGTCGACAACGTGACCATCACGCCGTACGCGGGCGGCCTGCTGGTCCACGAAGTGACGGTGAAGTAAGCACCCATGTGGCGCTACGTCCTCCGGCGGCTCCTGCAGGCGGTCCCCGTCTTCATCGGCACCACGCTGCTCATCTACGCGATGGTGTTCGCCCTGCCGGGCGATCCGATCCAGGCGCTCGCCGGGGACAAGCCGATCCCCGAGTCCGTGGCGAAGACCCTGCGGGACCGCTACAACCTCGACGACCCGCTGCTGATCCAGTACGGGAAGTACATGCTGGGGCTGCTCCAGGGCGACCTCGGGGAGAACTACACCGGCCAGAAGGTCTCGGAGATGCTCGCCGGGCGGTGGCCCGTGACGATCCAGCTCGCGGTCACCGCCTGGATCTTCGAGCTGCTGGTCGGGATCGTGCTCGGCGTGTGGGCGGGGCTGCGCCGCGGGAGGCTCGCCGACACGCTCGTGCTCGGCGGCACCACGCTGATGATCGCCGTCCCGGTGTTCGTGCTCGGCTACACCGCGCAGATCGTCCTCGGCGTGCAGTGGCAGATCTTCCCGACCGCCGGCACCGACGACGGCTGGCCGCTCAGCTACCTGCTGCCCGGCATGGTGCTGGGGTCGCTCGGGCTGTCGTACGTGGCGCGGCTGACCCGCACCAGCCTGGCCGAGAACCTGCGCGCCGACTACGTCCGCACCGCCCGCGCCAAGGGCCTGTCCAAGGCGCGGGTGGTCGGCCGGCACACGCTGCGCAACTCGCTGATCCCCGTGGTGACCTACCTCGGCGTCGACTTCGGCGCGCTGATGGGCGGCGCCATCGTCACCGAGGGGATCTTCAACCTGCCCGGCATCGGCCAGCAGGTGTTCCAGTCCATCCAGCTCAAGGAGGGGCCGGTGGTGGTCGGCGCGGTGACCGTGCTGGTGCTGATCTTCCTGCTGGTCAATCTGATCGTGGACCTCCTCTACGGGGTGCTCGACCCCAGGATCCGGTACGAATGAAGATCGACGACGCGGACGTCCCGGAGCCGCTCGACGTCCCCGGCGGGGCCCCCGCACCCGCGAACGGCGCCGCCGCGGCGGCCGTGGCCGAGGCCGGCGGCGACCTCGCCGTCGGCCGCCCGGCCTCGCTGTGGCACGACGCCTGGCACGACCTGCGGCGCCGCTGGGTGTTCTGGTGGGCGGCGGCGGTGCTGGCGCTGGTCGCGGTGATGGCGGCGGTGCCCGGCCTGTTCACCGGCATCGGCAAGAACGAGAACTGCGACCCGAACCTGACCCGGCTCCCGCCGGGCGGCGGGCACCCGTTCGGCACCGACCTGTCCGGCTGCGACTACTTCGCGCACGTCGTGCACGGCGCCCGCCCGACGCTGCTGATCGGCGTCGCGGTGACGCTGTTCGCGGCGCTGATCGCGGTGGTGTTCGGGATGCTGGCGGGCTACTACGGCGGGCTGCTGGACACGCTCGTCGCCCGGATCACCGACGTGTTCTTCGGGCTGCCGTTCGTGCTCGGCGCCACCGTCATCCTGGTCGCGTTCCCCGGGCACGGCGTCGGCGCGATGACGCTGGTGCTGGTGCTGCTCGGCTGGACCACGATGATCCGGATCATGCGCGCCCAGGTCATCTCGGTGCGCGGCGCCGACTACGTGCAGGCCGCCCGGCTGCTGGGCGCCTCGGACGCGCGGATCATGTTCCGGCACATCCTGCCGAACGCGATCGCCCCGGTGATCGTGGTGGCCACGCTGAACGTCGGCAACGTGATCTCCGGCGAGGCCACGCTGGACTTCCTCGGCGTCGGGCTCCAGTACCCCGAGGTCTCCTGGGGCCTCCAGCTCAACCAGGCGCAGTCCTACTTCGTCGACCACCCGCACCTGCTGCTGTTCCCCGCGGTGTTCCTGTCGGCGACCGTGCTGAGCTTCCTGATGCTCGGCGACGCCGTCCGCGACGCCCTCGACCCGAAACTCCGGTGATGGCCCCGGTGACGACACAGAAGAACGCCCCGCTGCTGGAAGTGGAGGACCTGAGCGTCGCGTTCCGCGTGCGGGGCTCGGACGTGCGGGCGGTGAACGGGCTCTCGTACACCCTCGCCGAGGGCGAGACGCTCGCGATCCTCGGCGAGTCGGGATCGGGCAAGAGCGTCGCCGCGCAGGCGGTGATGGGCATCCTGGACAGCCCGCCGGCCCGGATCACCGGCGGCGCGGTGCGGCTGCGCGGCGAGGAGCTGCTCGGCCTGCCCGAGAGGCGCCGCCGCGAGTACCGCGGCGACCGGATCTCGATGATCTTCCAGGACGCGCTGACCGCGCTCAACCCGGTCTACACCGTCGGCGACCAGATCTCCGAGATGTACCAGGTGCACCGCGGGATGCGCCGCAAGGAGGCGAAGGCGAAGGCCGTCGAGCTGATGGAGCGGGTCCGGATCCCGTCGGCCCGGCAGCGGCTCGGCGACCACCCGCACCTGTTCTCCGGCGGCATGCGCCAGCGCATCATGATCGCGATGGCGCTGGCGCTGGAGCCCGACGTGCTCATCGCGGACGAGCCCACCACCGCGCTCGACGTGACCGTCCAGGCGCAGATCATGCGGCTGCTGGCCGACCTGCAGGCCGAGTCCGGGATGGGGCTGATCCTCATCACCCACGACCTCGGGGTGGTGGCCGGGGTCGCGGACCGGATCGTGGTGATGTACGCGGGCTCGGTCGCCGAGACGGCCCCCGCCGGGGAGCTGTACGCGCGGCCCGCCCACCCGTACACCGCGGGCCTGCTGGCCTCGGTGCCGCGGCTGGACCGCAGCGGCGACCGGCTCGTCCCGATCAAGGGGACGCCGCCCAACCCGGCCGCGCTGCCGTCCGGCTGCCCGTTCCGGACCAGGTGCCCGCGCGCCGAGGCCGTCTGCGCCGAGGAGCGGCCCCCGCTCGCCGAGGTCGCGCCGGGCCACGCGGCCGCCTGCCACTTCGCCGAGGAGGTCCACCGTGGTTGACGGGCAGGCGGCCGGAGAGCCGATCCTCCAGGTGGAGGGGCTGGTCAAGCACTACCCGGTCGCCCAGGGCGTGGTGTTCAAGCGCGAGGTGGGCCGGATCAAGGCCGTGGACGGCGTCGACCTGGAGCTGCGCCGCGGCGAGACGCTCGGCGTCGTGGGGGAGTCCGGGTGCGGCAAGTCCACCCTCGCCCGGCTGCTGATGGCCGCCGAGCGCCCCACCGCGGGGACCGTGCGGTTCGACGGCCGCGACGTGTTCGCGCTGCCGCGGCGCGAGCTGCGCGCGCTGCGCCGCCGGGTCCAGATGGTGCTGCAGGACCCGTACTCCTCGCTCAACCCCCGGATGACCGTCGGCGACATCGTCGGCGAGCCGTTCGCGATCCACCCGGAGGTCGCGCCGAAGGGGGAGCGGCGCGCGCGCGTGCAGGAGCTGCTGGAGCTGGTCGGGCTCGATCCCGACCACGTCAGCCGGTACCCGCACCAGTTCTCCGGCGGCCAGCGGCAGCGCGTCGGCATCGCCCGCGCGCTGGCGCTGCGGCCCGAGGTGATCGTGTGCGACGAGCCGGTGTCCGCGCTCGACGTGTCCGTCCAGGCGCAGGTCATGAACCTGCTGGAGGAGCTCCAGGACGAGCTGGGCCTGGCGTACGTCTTCATCGCGCACGACCTGGCCGCCGTCCGGCACATCTCCGACCGGATCGCGGTCATGTACCTCGGCAAGGTCGTGGAGACCGGCGACGAGACCCGGATCTACGAGCATCCGACGCACCCGTACACCCAGGCGCTGCTCTCGGCGGTGCCCGTGCCGGACCCGGAGCGGGCGGGCCTGGACGGGCAGATCGTGCTGGAGGGCGAGCCGCCGTCGCCGCTGGACCCGCCGTCCGGCTGCCGCTTCCGCACCCGCTGCTGGAAGGCCCGGGACGTGTGCGCGGAGGAGGAGCCGGCCCTGGCGGCGCGGGACGGGTCCGCCCACCCGAGCGCCTGCCACTTCGCGGCCGAGCGGGTCCCGCAGGCCGACTGATCCGTACCGTTCGCCCTGGGTTCCCGCCGGGTTCCCTAGAGTTGGGGCATGGCGCGCAAGTCGAGGCAGTCACGGCCGGGACCGGACCGGCACGCGGTGGCGAGCGGCGAGGCCGAGCTGCTGCGCGACGCCGACCGCGACGGCGGCTGGGTGCTCATGGTGGGCGGTGTCCCGCAGTCGTACGTGGACCTCGCCGACCCGACGTACCTCGACTTCGAGTACATCCGGCTGATGGGCGACGTGGTGGACTGCATGGCCCCGCCCGGCACCGCCCTCGACGCCGCCCACATCGGCGGCGCCGGCTGCACGCTGCCGCGCTACGTCGCGGCGACCCGGCCCGGCTCGCGGCAGGTGGTGTTCGAGCCGGACGGCGAGCTGGTCCGGCTCGTCCGCGAGCGGCTGCCGGTCAAGAACGTCCCCGGGCTCAAGATCCGGATCACCGACGGCCGGGCCGGCACCGCCGCGCTGGCCGACGCCGCCGACGACCTGCTGGTGATGGACGCGTTCGCCGAGGCGTCGATGCCGGCCGAGCTGGCCACCCGCGAGTTCGCGCTGGAGGCGGCGCGGGTGCTGCGCCCCGGCGGCGTCTACCTGATGAACGTGGCCGACGGCTTCCGGCTGGCGTACGCGCGGCGGGTGGTCGCGACCGTCCGCTCGGTGTTCCGGCACACGCTGCTGCTCGGCGAGCCGGGCGTGCTGCGCGGGCGGCGGTTTGGCAACCTCATCGTGGCCGCGTCCGGCGAGGCGCTGCCGGTGGGCGAGCTGACCCGGCGCGCGGCGGGCGGCATCGTCCGCACGCGGCTGATGTCGGGGGACGAGCTGGGCGGATTCTGCGGCGGCGCCGCGCCGCTGCGCGACGGCGAGGAGTTCGAGGCGCCGGTCCCGCCTCCGCAGGTCTTCGGACGGTCGTGAACCGTGGTTCGATGAGGCCATGGAAGTCGGCAGTGCCGTGGGTCAGGGGGCCATGCGCGCCGCCGAGGCCGACGCGTTCGAGGAGCACCGGCCGAGGCTGACCGCGATCGCGTACCGGATGCTCGGCGAGGTGCAGGAGGCCGAGGACGCCGTGCAGGACGCCTTCCTGCGCTGGGAGCGCGCCGACCGCGCGGCGATCGAGGCCCCGGGGCCGTGGCTGGCCAAGGCCGTCACCAACCTGTGCCTGACCCGGCTGGCCTCGGCGCGGGCCCGGCGCGAGTCGTACCCGGGGACCTGGCTCCCCGAGCCCGTGTCGGCCGGCGCCGCCGCGCTCGGGCCGCTGGAGACCGTGCAGCAGCGCGAGTCGGTGTCGCTGGCGCTGCTGACGCTGATGGAGTCGCTCACCCCCGCCGAGCGGGCCGTGTTCGTGCTGCGCGAGGCGTTCGGCTACCCGCACCGCGAGATCGCGGGCGTGCTGGAGATCGGCGAGGCCGCCAGCCGCCAGCTGCACCGCCGCGCCCGGCGGCGCCTCGGCACCGCCGAGCGCCGCTTCGAGCCCGGAACCGAGCGCTGGCGGAACCTGGTCGAGCGCTTCCTGGACGCCGCCACGCGCGGCGACGTGGCGGCCCTGGAGGAGCTGCTGGCCGCCGATGTCACCGCCTGGGCGGACGGCGGCGGCAAGGCGACCGCGGCGCGCCGCCCGGTCACCGGCCGCGAGCGGGTGCTGCGGTTCGTGCTCGGCCTGGCGCGCGACATCGCCGACTACGAGATCGCGATCGAGGACGTGAACGGGAGCCCCGCCCTGGTCTTCTGGCGGGACGGCGCGCTGTACTCGGTGTTCGCTCCGGACGTCGCGGACGGCCGCGTCACCGCGCTGCACATCGTCCGCAACCCCGACAAGCTCGCCCGCGCCGGCCGCGTACTGCGGCGCCCGTCCGCGCGGTGATCGTCAACGATTGGCCATAACCGCTCCGAATATGGCTTGGAACGGTGCATTAGGGGCCCGGTGCTGGGCAAACGCCGAGCGGGATGCTCATACTTTGCCGATCTGTCTCGAAGACACGCGCAATGTCCCATAATTGAGCGATGCAGTCGTCCACCCGAATTCTCATTCTCGGCATGGATGCGTCGGGCAAA
This sequence comes from Spirillospora sp. NPDC029432, assembly GCF_040703975.1. Classification (NCBI taxonomy): domain Bacteria; kingdom Bacillati; phylum Actinomycetota; class Actinomycetes; order Streptosporangiales; family Thermomonosporaceae; genus Spirillospora; species Spirillospora sp. NPDC029432. Next base: position 82,514 of record NZ_JBEZWH010000019.1, on the reverse strand, counting down.
ATCCTGCAGTTCGACCGCAACGCCGCGGCCGTGCTGGCCGAGAATCCCGAGGACCTGCTGGGCGCGCGCCTGGGCGAGGTGATCAGCGGCGCGCAGGATCCGCTGGACGAGGCCCTGCGGTTCGAGCGCGAGCGCACCACCATGCTCACGGTCGAGACCTGGCAGGGCGCGTCCTACGACGCGGTCGTGACCGTGCACCCGATGAGCGGCAGCACGCCCGACCTGGCGGCGCTGGCGCTCATCCGCGTCCCCGTCCCGCTCGCCGACCGGTTCCTGGACCCGGCTGTCATCCGGCGCGCCCTGCTGGAGGACTCGCTGCCGCGGCTGGGCGCCACCCTGGACCTGGAGCTGCTGGCGCGCGGCCTGATGAGCGTCCTGGTCCCGCACTTCTGCAACTCCGGCGGCCTGCTCATGCTGGAGAGCCTCGTCGACGCCGACGAGCCGCCGCCGCAGCCGGAGGACGGCGAGGGCACGCCCGCGCTGCGCCGGATGGCGGTCGCCTCCGACGACGGCGACCAGTCCTGGGACGCCACGTTCCCGACCGGCGAGGTGTTCACCTACCCGCCCGGGACGCCGTACGTGCGGTGCATGGAGACCGGCGCCCCCGTGCTGGTCGGCCTCGGCGGCGAGGGCGCCGCCCGGATCGCCGAGAACTGGCGCCGGCCGCCGGTGGCCGACCTGCTCAAGGGCGCCTCGATGCTGATCCTGCCGATCTTCGCCGACGGCGCGATGCTCGGCTTCTTCGTCTGCACCCGCAACGTGGCGCACCGCCCGTTCGACGCCTACGACATCGAGATCGGGATGGAGTTCGCCAGCCGCGCGGCGATCTTCATCGAGAGCGCCCGCCGGTACGGGCGGGAGCGCGCCACCGCGCTCACCCTCCAGCGCGCCATGCTGCCCACCGACCTGTCCGCGCCGTCGTCGGTCGAGGTCCACCACCGCTACCTGCCGGGCAGCCGGCTGATCGAGGTAGGCGGCGACTGGTACGAGTCGATCGCGCTGCCCGGCGGCCGGGTCGCGCTGGTGGTCGGCGACGTCGCCGGGCACGGCGTGCGGGCCGCGGTCACGATGGGACGGCTGCGCACCGCCATCCACACGCTGGCCCAGCTGGAGCTGCCGCCCGCCGAGGCGCTGGAGCGGCTGGACTCGCTGATGCAGACGCTCGGCGAGCGCGAGCCGCACTTCGCGACGTGCGCGTACGTCGTGTACGACGCCGTCAGCGGGCGCTGCGAGGTCGCCAGCGCCGGGCACCTGCCGCCGCTGCTGGCCCCGCCCGACGCCGACGCCGCGTTCCTGGACGTGCCGCCCGCGCCGCCGCTGGGCGTCGGCGACGGCCCGGTCGTCACCCGCGAGTTCACGGTGGAGGACGGAACGCTGCTGTTCCTCTACACCGACGGCCTGGTGGAGAACCGCGCCCGCGACATCGACGACGGCCTCGCCCGGCTGCGCCGCACGTTCGCGCGCGGCGCCGCGGCCCGGCCGCTGGAGGACCTCTGCCAGGCCACCCTGGACGGCGTGTTCGACGACCAGCACCGCGACGACATCGCGATGCTGGTGGCCCGGCTGCGGCGCATCCCGGCCGACGACCACGTCGCCTGGGAGCTGCCCGCGCATCCGGCCGCCGTCCGCCGCGCCCGGGGCCTGATCCGCGCCCGGCTGAAGCAGTGGGGCCTGGCGGAGCTGTCGCCGGCCACCGAGCTGCTGGCGTCCGAGCTGGTGACGAACGCCCTCACGCACGCCGACGGCCGGGTCACCGTGCGGCTGGTGCGCGAGGGCGGGCTGGTGTGCGAGGTGTTCGACTCCTCCGACGGCCGCCCCCGCATCCGCCACGACGAGGGCGACGACCTGGCCGAGACGGGCCGCGGCCTGCACGTGGTCGGCCGGCTGGCCAGGCGCTGGGGCGTGCGCCGCACCGCCGGCGGCAAGGCCGTCTGGTGCGAGCAGGAGCTGCCGTAGCCCTGAGGAGGCGAAGCCGGCCGCGGCGGCGCCCCTAGCGCAGCACCGAGATGTGCACGTGGTCGTAGTGGTTCTGGGTGATGCTGCCGCGGTCGGCCATCGGCCGCCAGCCGCCGCCGCGCACGTTCCAGATGTGCTGCTTCCAGATCACGTAAGAGACGCCCAGCCGGCGGGCGTTGCTGATCGCGTACTGCGCCACCTGGTCGCCGTGCCGCATGGCGCCCGCGCTCGGCATCCGGCCGCCGCCGCTCTCCATGAAGTCGCACGCCCGGCCGAGCCCGTGGTCCTGCGCGTCCGCGCCGCTGCGGAAGCAGCCGATGGTCGGGAACGGCCCGAACATCGAGTCGATCTCCAGGACCAGCGTGCGCATGGTCGCGGTCATCATGTTGCCGGTGATCGGCGACCGCGCCGACCGGACCCCGTCGGGCCGCCCGGTGACGCGGGGCTGCCGGCGCGCCTTGTTCTGCGCGGGGGTGGTGGCCGCGGCGTTCAGCCGGGCGATCTTGGTGCCCTTCGGCAGGATCCGCCGGAGCCTCTTCTGCAGCGCCCCGGCGTTCGCCTTGGGGGCGCTGACGACCAGGGCGTTGCCCTCCGGCATCCCGAGCGCCCGCGCCTTCTTGCGGGACACGACGGCGTCCACGTCGCCGATGCCCATCGCCGCGTACGCGCCCACCCGCACCTGGCCCGGCCGGTCGCTGCGCCCGGCCCGCACCACGCCGCCGAGCGGCAGCGAGCCGTCCTGGCTCATCGTGAACGAGACCGCGAGTCCGCCTGTCGCGACCGTCTGCCACAGCTGGTCGGACTCGGCGGACTGCGCCGGCGCGAACGCGCGGAACGTCGAGGGGTCCACGCCCAGCAGCCCCATCCGGCGGTCGCCGACCTGGGCGCGCGCCGCGTCCACGACGGTCACGCCCGTGACGCCCTTGAGACGCCTCGTGCGCTCCACGGCCGCCGGGGGGATGGTCCCGGTGCCGGCGATGAGGAGATGGGGCGTGTAGCGCTTCGTGAGGGGCGCCACCACCGGCGCCTGGGGCGCCGCGCCCCCGGCGACCGACACCAGCCGCTCCACGCCCTTCGCCTCGCGGCCGTCCAGCCGTCCCGTCGCCACGATCACCACGTCGGTGACCAGCGTGACGGCCACGGCGACACCGATGACCCCCGAAAGCACCCGCCCGCGCGTACGCACCCAGGCCTCCGTCCCGACTCAGCGTGCCCGGTGGAGGCGAGGAGGGGCTCGCCGCCGATCTTTCGCCGAATATTAGACAGGGCGACGAATGAGCGCCACCCGGTCCCGCGACTCAGAGCCCGGCGGAACGGCCGATGATCTCCTTCATGATCTCGTTGGTGCCGGCCCAGATCCGGGTCACCCGGGCGTCCATCCAGGCCCGCGCCACCCGGTACTCGCGCATGTAGCCGTAGCCGCCGAACAGCTGCACGCAGCCGTCGATGATCTCGTTCTGCACCTCGGAGGTCCACCACTTGGCCTTGGAGGCGTCCTCGGTGCTCAGCTCCCGGTCCACGTGCGCGGCCAGGCACTGGTCGACGAACGCCTGCGCCACGTCCAGCTTGGTGATCAGCTCGGCGACCAGGAACTTGCTGTTCTGGAACGACCCGATCGGCTGCCCGAACGCCTTGCGCTCCTTGACGTACTCCAGCGTCTCCTCCAGGACGCCGCGGGCGTGCGCGAGGTTGGCGATCGCGCACGACAGCCGCTCCTGCGGCAGCCGCTCCATCATGTGGATGAAGCCCCGGTCCAGCTCGCCGATGACGTGCGAGTCCGGGACGCGGACGTTCTCGAAGAACAGCTCGGAGGTGTCGGCCTCCGGCTGCCCGACCTTGTCCAGCTTCGTGCCCCGCGAGAACCCGGGCGTGCCCGCCTCGACGCCGAACAGCGTGATGCCCTTGGCGCCCTTCTCCGGGGTGGTCGTCGCGGCGACGATGACCAGGTCGGCGTGCCCGCCGTTGGTGATGAACGTCTTCGACCCGTTGATCACCCAGGAGTCGCCGTCCCGGACCGCCGTGGTCTTCAGCGCCGCCAGGTCGGACCCGCCGCCCGGCTCGGTCATCCCGATCGCGGTGACCAGCTCGCCGGTGCAGAACCCCGGCAGCCACTTCTTCTTGGCCTCCTCGGTGGCCAGCTCCACCAGGTACGGCGCGCAGATGTCGACGTGGATGGCCACGATCGAGTTGTAGGCCGCCGCGACCCGGGCCAGCTCCTCGCCGATGACGGCGTTGAAGCGGAAGTCCCCGGCGTCCTGGCCGCCGTACTCCGCGGGCATCTGCATGCCCAGGAAGCCCTGCCGGCCGGCCTCCAGCCAGACCTCGCGCCTGAGCATCCGCTCAGCCCGGATCTCCTCGTCCAGCGGCACCAGGGTCCGCTCCACGAACTCCCGGACGGACTCCCTGAACAGCTCGTGATCGGGCTCGAAGACAGTACGGCGCACCAGAACCTCCCAGTCGATTGCGCGCCAGTCTACTGAGCGGTCGCTTAGGATCTCCACGTGACCGAAGACATGTGGGCCGCCGTCCCGCCCGGCTCGCCGCGGCGGCTGCTGACGGCCGCCGTCGACGCGTTCGCCGGGGTCGGCTACCACGGCACGTCCACCCGCCATATCGCGGCCGCCGCCGGGATGAGCGCGGGCGCCCTGTACGTCCACTACAGGACCAAGGCGGACCTGCTCTTCCAGATCGCCCTCGCCGTCCACGAGTCCGTCCTGGCGGCCCTCAGGGACGCGCTGGCGGCGGCCGGCGGGGAGGGGCACGCCCCGCGCGTCCGTGCCCTGGTCTACGCCTTCGCCGGCTGGCACGCCCGCCACCACCTGGCCGCCCGGGTGATCCAGAACGAGCTCGGCGCGCTGGAGCCGGAGCACGCCGAGCGGATCGCCGGGCTGCGCCGTACGGTCCGGGCGCTCCTCCGCGACGAGATCCGGGCGGGGGCCGCCGCCGGCGAGTTCGACGTCGCCGACGTCGAGGGCACCGCGCGCGCCCTGGCCTCGCTGGCCATCGACGTCTGCCGCTGGTACCGCCCCGAGGGCCCGCGCACGCCCGAGGAGATCGGCGCGCTGTACGCGCACCTGGCCCTGCGCATGCTCGGTACCGGCAACGGCTAGGGCCAGGGCCAGGAGCCGCCGCTCAGGCCCACCGGAAGGTCAGTCCCACCAGAAGGACCACGACGTCTTGCCGCGGATCTCCTCGGCGTAGCCGGCGAGCGTGCCGGGCCCCTGGAAGAGGATGTCGGGGCAGAACGTCCAGTGCTCGGCCGCCACGTGGACCGCGTGCCGGGTCGTCAGCGGGGGAGAGGCCACGCTCAGCTCCAGGGTGTTGAAGCCCAGGCCGATGACGCGCGCCCCGAACCGCTCCTCCCAGCCGCGCACGACCGCGGCCAGCGGGGCGGCCCACTCGTTGTGGTTGAGCGCGCCCTGCCAACCCATCGCGGCCAGCGCGTCGGCGCCCCGATCCACCGCCGCCAGGCCCAGCGACAGGCCGCGCCGGGCGAGCACCCGCGCGTGCCGGTCGGCCAGCGCCTCCGGATCGTGCATCGGCGGGCCGGGCGCCGCCGGGCCCGGGCAGTGCAGCCCGAACGGCGCCAGGTCGTCGATGTCGTCCTCGGACGCCTGCTCCGACCAGTCGGCCCACACCTCGTACATGAACGCGCCGGGCGCGTAGTTGGCGACGTCGGCGACCGGCTCGGGCGCCACCTGCCCGGCCGCCCACGGCTGGTCGGACTCGTCCAGCAGCAGCGGCCACAGCCCCGACCGCGGATGCTCGGCCCGCAGCCGGGCCCACAGGTCCCCGCCGACCGGGTCGTCGCTGACCCAGAACGCGGGGCGCCGCACCAGCTGGTGCTGCGGGTAGCCGGGGTCCGGCCACACCACGTCCCCGTCGGGCAGCTCGGCCGACAGCGTCCGCTCGGCTGCTCCGTCGGCGAACAGCTGAGGAAGGTGGCCCGGCAGGCCGTGCCGGAGCTCTAGATCGTCCATCTCCCGCCGTTTCCGGTACAGATCATGCCAACAGGGATCTTGGCACTCCGGAGATGTTAACGGCGACGGCCCGGCCCGGGGGAAGGTCCTGCCGGGTTCGTTGGGACCGCCGCCCGCGGATCAGCCGTCGCGGCGCCGCCGCACCAGGTACTCGACCGCCAGTGCCAGCATCCCGGCGCCGGTCAGCGCCCCGATCACGATCTGGTACCAGGTGCCGTTCGCCAGCACGTTGAAGGTGACGTTGACCAGGAGCAGGAGGATGAACAGGCTCCAGCGCTTGCCGTTGTCCACGGGACTGCCTTTCTGTCGTTTCAGAGGAGTGGGACTCAGAGGACGGTGGGACGGCCCCGGCGCAGCAGCAGGCGCGCGGGGAGCATGGTGGCGGCGGTGCCCGAGCCCGCGATGAACAGCACGATCAGGGCCGCCGGAACGAGGGGCACGGACGGCAGCGGGAGCCCGGTCACGACCGTCGCGAACGCCATCAGCGTCACGGCGGCGATGAGCGTCCCGGCCGCCAGCCCGGTGCCGAGGACGATCGCGGTCTCGAGCCGCACCGCCCGCAGGACCTGGCGCCGGGTGGCGCCCGCCAGCCGCAGCAGCGTCAGCTCGCGGCCGCGCCCGGAGGTCGCCAGCGCGAGCGTGGTGACCAGGCCGATGACGATGAAGCCGGCGATGGCCGCGACGACGATGTGGCTCATGAAGCTCTGCAGCCGCAGCTCCTGCGACAGCCGCCCGTCCAGCGCCCCGGCCAGCAGCGCGCGGGCGCCGGCGTAGCGGGCCGCGACCGGCCGCAGGTCGGCGGTGCCCGCGACGAGGACGTGGTCGTCCAGCGGGGACGTGGCGTGCGCGGCGACCAGGTCGCGCGGCAGCAGCACGTCGCCGAGGCCGAGCCCGCGCTCGTAGATCGCGACCACCCGCGGCCTGATCCGGGTGCCGTCGCCGAGCCACAGCGGCTTGATCGCGCCGACCCGGGTGCCGCCGGCCACGTCCCGGCTGAGCGCGACCGCCGTGCCGCGCAGGTCGGCCAGCCGGCCGTCGGTGGCGCCCGGGTCGGTGGTGCGCTCCAGGCCCTCGGGGCTCACGCCGCGCGCGGGCAGCGACCGCAGCTGCTTGTCGCCCAGCTCGCTGACCGCCATGACGACCGTCGTCCGCTTCACCGCGGTCGCGGCCGTGACGCCCGGGGTGCGGCGCACGTCCCGTGCCGCGCCGGCGGGCAGCCCGGGGCCGGACGCGACCAGCACCTGGTCCGCCCGCGTCGCCTCCCGCGCCTGCACCTGCGTGGCGCGCGCCAGCGTGGACTGCACGAACAGCTGCGTCCCGGCGAACGCGACCGCCAGCGCCACCGGCGTCAGGATCGCGCCCGCCCGCATCGCGGCGGCGCCGGCGGCGCGCGCCGCCAGCCTGCCCATCCGCGGGTCCAGGCGCCGGATCGCGCCGCCGAGCGTGCGGGCGCCGAAGCGCGCGATCACCGGGCCGAGGAACGCGGTCGCCGCGATCAGCGAGAGGACCAGCCCGCCGACGGAGGCGGCCGCGGTGGAACCGGAGGTCAGGCCGGACACGCCCAGCGCGTTCGCGCCGATCACGAGGAAGACCACGCCGGTGATCCGCCGCCACCGGGGCAGCTCCGCGGGCTCGACGGCCGCCTCGCCGAGCGCCTGGACGGGCCGGATCCGGGCCAGCCGCAGCGACGCCAGCAGCGCGGCCGGCACCGCCGCCAGCAGCGCGACCAGGAACCCCGCCGCCGCGGGCCCGGGGCTCAGTGACAGGCCGAAGCCCTCGGGCAGGACCCCGTTGCGCACCATCGCCGCGTGCATCGCGGCGCCGAGGGCGAGCGACAGCGGCCCGCCGACGAGGCCGGCCCGGACCGCCGTCCGCGCGTTCTCCCGGACGATCGCGGCGCGCACCTGCCCGGACGTCGCGCCGATCGCCCGCAGCAGCGCGAACTCGCGGGCGCGCTCGCGGATCGACAGGGCGATCAGCCCGCCCACCACGATCAGCGCCGTCATGATCGCCACACCGCCGAACGACAGCGTCATCTCGATGAGGCCGGGCCGGGCGGCGGGCACGGCGAGGTTCTCCACGTCCCCGCGGTCGTCGCCCGTCGACACCTTCAGGCCGGGTGCCGCGGCGCGCAGCGCGTCCTCGTCCACCCCGGTCCCGAAGACCAGCAGCGCGTCGGCGCGGGCGGGGGGCAGCGCGAAGTAGCCGCCGTCGGAGACCAGCCCGGTCACCAGGTACGGGCGCGGGGTGCCGTCGACCTGCAGCCGCGCCCACCGCCCCACCTGGAACCCGGCGGAACCGGGCAGCGCGACCTCGTGGGCCGCCCGGGGCGCGCGGCCCGCGCGCAGGTCGGCCAGCCGGCTCCAGTTGTGGCCGGTCAGCGGCCGCCCGCCGGCGGGCGTGACGGGGAACGACACGTCCGCGACCACGTCCCGCACGCCCGGGACCCGGCGCAGCCGCTCGGCCGCCGCGGCCGGCACCCGCGCGCGCTCCGCCGCCGGCCGGGTCTGCGTCTCCGGCTTCGACCCCGCCGACTCGATCCGCGTCGAGACCTTCTGCGGCGCGCTGACCACGGCCGCCGCGGGCGCGTACCGCTCGACCGGCGCGTGCACGCGCAGCGCCGTCTCCAGCAGCACGCCGCACGCCCCGGCGAGCATGGCCGCGAACGCCAGCGCCACGAACACCCCGTGCCGGGACTTCACCTTGGTGGTATCGACTCTCACCTGGTCGAACGTAGGCTCGCGGGCGCGCCGGCACATGGGCGCGCGCTCCCGAATAGATGGTGTAGCCCGCTACACCGCGAGCCGGCCCACGGGTGCTCTACGGTTCATAGCGAACATGTACAGAGCACTCAGACGCAGCGCGGCCGCCTCGGTCTACCTGGTCGTCGGCCTGCGCACCGCACTGCCCTCGATGCTGGGCCTCTACCTGCTGCCGTTCGCGGGCCTGCTCGCGATGCTGTTCGTCCTGGTGCCCTGGCTGCCCGACGTGCTGCGGCCCGTCCGCGCGCTGGCCGGGATCGAGCGGCGCCGGGCCGGGCGGGCGCTCGGCCGCGAGATCCCCGAGCCGTACCCGGCGGTCGAGGGCCCCTCCCTGGAACGGGTCGTCCGGCTGCTGCGGGACCCGTCCACCTGGCGCGACCTCGCGTGGATGGTGCTGCACGGGCTCAGCGGGTTCCTCATGGGCGTGCTGGCGATCGGCCTGTGGCCGTCCATCCTGTTCGCGCTGTCGATGCCGCTGTGGTGGTGGGCGGCGCCCGAGGGGTCGATGTCGGCGTTCATCGTCCTGGACAGCTGGCCCAAGGCGCTGACGATGCCGTTCCTGCAGGCCGCGATCAACGCCGCCTGCCTGATCTGGCTGCTGCCGCACCTGGCGCGCTTCCAGGCCCGGCTGGCCGGGTGGCTGCTCGGGCCGTCGCGGCGGTCCAGCCTCACCGAACGGGTCGAGCGGCTGACCGAGACCCGCGCCGAGGCGCTGGAGGCCCACGGGGCCGAGCTGCGCCGCATCGAGCGGGACCTGCACGACGGCACCCAGGCGCAGCTCGTCGCCGTCGCGCTGCGGCTCGGCCTGGCCGACCGCCGGTTCGAGGCCGACCCGGACGCCGCCCGCGAACTCTTCCTCCAGGCGCGCGACGGCGTCGAGGAGGCGCTCACCCAGCTCCGCGCCGTCATCCGCGGCATCTACCCGCCGATCCTGTCCGACCGCGGCCTGCCCGGCGCGATCCGCACGCTCGCGGCCGGCCAGCACATCCCGGTACGGCTGGAGCTGCCCGGCGAGGCCGAGGCGCGGGTGCCCGCCGCCGTCGAGGCCGCCGCGTACTTCGTCGTCGCCGAAGCGCTCACCAACATCGCCCGGCACAGCGGCGCCACGAAGGCCGAGGTCGTGCTGCACCGCGCCGATTCGTCCCTGCGCGTCCTGGTACGGGACGATGGGAAGGGCGGTGCCGGCACCGCCGGCGGCAGCGGCCTGGCCGGGATCCGCCGGCGCGTCGCGGCGCTCGACGGGACGACCCGGATCGACAGCCCCGCCGGACAGGGAACGACGCTCGAAGTGGAGCTGCCGTGCGGATCGTGATCGCCGAGGACAACGCGCTGCTGCGCGAGGGGCTGGTGCTGCTGCTCACCACCGACGGGCACGAGGTGGCCGCGGTCGCCGAGGACGGCCCCGGCGTGCTGCCCGCCCTGCTGGAGCACCGGCCCGACGTCGCCGTCCTGGACGTGCGCCTCCCGCCCGGCTTCCGCGACGAGGGGCTGCGCGCCGCGATCGCCGCCCGCAAGGAGATCCCCGGCCTGCCGGTGCTCGTCCTGTCGCAGTACGTCGAGGAGACCTACGCCGCCGAGCTGCTGGCCGGCGGCGCCGGCGGCATCGGCTACCTGCTCAAGGACCGCGTCGGGCGCGTGGAGGAGTTCCTGGACGCCCTCCGGCGCGTCGCCGCCGGCGGCACCGCCCTGGACCCCGAGGTCGTCGCGCAGCTCATGACCAGCCGGCACGACCCGATCAGCTCCCTCACCCCGCGCGAGCGCGAGGTGCTCGGCCTCATGGCGCAGGGCCTGGACAACTCCACCATCGCCACCACGCTGGTCATCACCGAACGTTCGGTGAGCAAGCACATCGGCGCAGTGTTCGCCAAGCTCGGCCTGCCGCCGTCCGACTCGGGCCACCGCCGCGTGCTGGCCGTCCTCGCCTACCTCTACTCCTGACCGAGCCGCTTGGCGAAGAACACCCGGCGCAGCCCCTCGCCCTCCTCGCGGTGGGTCTCCACGTAGCCGCGGCGGCCGTAGTACGCGATGTTCTCGGTCATCGCCACGTTGGTGTATAGGCGGATCTCGCCGGCGCCCGCCTCGCGGGCGCGCCGTTCGGCCAGGCCGAGGAGCGCGCCGCCGACGCCGCGGCCCTGTGCGGACGGGTCCACGGCCACGTTCTTCAGCAGCAGGTGGTCGTCCTCGGCCGCCAGGACCGCGAACCCGAGCACGGCGCCCTCGTCCTCGGCCACCCACGTGTCGCCGGCCGCGACCTCGGCGGCGAAGTCGGCGACCATCGGCGGCGGCTCGACGCCGATGCGCGGCACGTACTTGGCGTACGCGGCACGGGCGATCCCGGCGAGGACCGGCACGTCGTCGGGCGTGGCGAGGCGGGTGCGCACCATGTGGCCAACCTACGCCCCTTGTCGGCGATGGTGTTCTGTGCCACTTTTGCGGGGCCCGTCGTGATCAAGGAGTGTGCATGCCCCGCACCGGCCTCCGCCGCCTGGGGACCGTGACGGTCCTGCTGGCCGCCGCGCTCTCGCCCGTCACCCTGCCGACCGTGCCCGCCGCGACCGCCGAGGGCGTTCAGGGCGGCCGGGGCCTGTCGGCGACGATCCGCTACACGGAGTACGGCATCCCGCACATCGTCGCCCGCGACTACGCGGGCCTCGGGTTCGGCACCGGGTACGCGGCCGCCCGCGACAACGTCTGCCTGCTCGCCCAGGGCATGGTCACGCTGCGCGGGGAGCGTTCCCGGTACTTCGGCGCGGAGGCCGCGCCGGACCAGTCGCTCACGTCCGCGACCACGAACCTGGCCAGCGACCTGTTCTTCCGGGAGATCAACGACAGCGGGGTCGTCGAGCGCCTGGCGCGGCGGCCCGCCCCGTACGGTCCCAGCCGCGAGGTGCGCGACCTGGGCCGCGGCTGGGCGGCCGGGTACAACGAGTACCTGCGCGAGGGGAAGATCACCGACCCGGCCTGCAAGGGCGCCCCGTGGGTCAGGCCGATCACCGAGCTGGACGTGACGCGCCGCGGCTACGCCCTCGCGATGCTCGGCGGCTCCGGCCGGATGGCCGACCAGATCGCCGCGGCTAGGCCCCCGTCCGGAACGGCCCAGGCGGCACCGGACCCGAAGCGGATCGCCGCCGAGGTCCAGGCCATGACGGCCGGCGCCGACATGGGCAGCAACGCGATCGCCGTGGGACGCGGCGCGACCGCGAACGGGCGCGGCCTCCTGCTCGGCAACCCGCACTACCCGTGGCACACCGGGCGCCGCTTCTGGCAGATGCACCAGACCATCCCCGGCCGTCTCGACGTCAGCGGCGGCGCCCTCCTCGGCTCGGTCTCGGTGTCGATCGGGCACAACTCCACGATGGCCTGGAGCCACACCGTCGCCACCGGCGTCCCGTTCTCGCTGGCGCAGCTCCGGCTCGTCCCCGGCGACCCCACCTCGTACCTGGTGGACGGGCGCGCGGAGAAGATGACGCAGCGCCGGATCACCGTCCCGGCCAGGCAGCCCGACGGCTCGGTGAAGCCGGTCACCGGCACGCAGTGGCGCACCCGCTACGGCCCGGTCGTCACCTCCCTCGGCTCGGTGCCGCTGCCCTGGACTCCGGAGAGCGCGTACGCGCTGAACGACCCCAACGCCGCCAACCTGCGCATCTCCAACACCTCCCTGGAACTCGGCAAGGCCCGCACGACCGACGAGGCGATCCGCGCGCTCAAGGGCACGCAGGGCATGCCGTGGGTCAACACCCTGGCCGCCGACGCGCGCGGCAAGGCCGTCTACGCCCAGATCCAGGTGCTCCCGAACATCACGAACGGCTTCGCCGACACGTGCAACACCCCTCTCGGCAAGGCCGTCTTCGCGTCCTCCGGCGTGGCGATCCTGGACGGCGCCACGTCGTCCTGCACCCCCGGCCACGCCAGAGGCGCCCTCCAGCCGGGCATCCTGTCCCCGGACCGCTACCCGGTGCTGGACCGGCCCGACTACGTCACCAACTCCAACGACAGCCACTGGCTCGCCAACCCCGAGCGCCCGCTGGAGGGCTACGACCGCATCATCGGCACCGAGCGCACGACCCGTTCGCTGCGCACCCGCAGCGGCCTGGTCGCCGTCGAGGACCAGCTGAAGAAGGGCCGCTTCACCCGCCAGGACATGCAGGACCTGGTATTCGCCAACCGCAACCATGCGGGCGAGCTGGCCGCCGAGGACACCGCCGCGATGTGCCGCGACATGAACCTCGGCCAGGTCTGCGATGTCCTCGCCCGCTGGGACCGCACGGCCGATACCGGCAGCAAGGGCGCCATCCTGTTCGACCGATACTGGCGCAAGGCGGCGCGCGCCTCCGACCTGTGGCGCGTCCCGTTCGACGCCTCCGACCCGGTGAACACCCCGCGCGGCCTCAACACCGCCTCGCCCGCCGTACGCAAGGCCCTGACCGACGCGATCGCCGAACTGCGCGACTCCGGCCTCCCGTTGGACGCGCCCTTGGGCGACCACCAGTACGTGACCCGCAACGGCGCGAGGATCCCGATCGGCGGCGGCACGGAGTCGCAGGGGATCCTCAACAAGATCGAGGCGACCTGGACGCCCGGCAAGGGCTACACCGAGGTCGAGCACGGCTCCAGCTACGTCCAGGTGGTCGCCTTCGGCCGCGGCCGCTGCCCCGACGTCCGCACGGTCCTCACCTACTCCCAGTCCGCCGACCCGACGTCCCCGCACTACGCCGACCAGACCCGCCTCTTCTCGCAGAACCGCTGGGTACGCACCCCGTTCTGCGAGAACGACATCAGGCGTTCCCCATCCCTGAAGGAGATCCGCCTCCGCGCGCACTAAGGAAGACCTGCGCATGCCTAGGTAGTATCCGACGCGAATCCCATCCACATGGGCCATCGCCGCGGAGTGCGGTTTCCCTACGTGCGGCACGGGCGTGATCCTCGTACGAGGAGGTTGGCGTGGGGCATGTCGAGGTCAGCCGGCTGTCCTACGCCCTGCCCGATGGGCGGGTGCTTCTCGACGACGTGTCGTTCCGGGTCGGGGAAGGGGCCAAGGCCGCGCTGGTGGGGCCGAACGGGGCGGGGAAGACCACGCTGCTGAGGCTCGTCGCGGGCGACCTGCGTCCGTCCCAGGGCGTGGTGGCGAGCACCGGCGGGCTGGGCGTCATGCGGCAGTTCATCGGCAGCGTCCGGGACGGGACGAGCGTGCACGACCTGCTGCTGTCGGTGGCGCCGGAGCCGGTCCGGAACGCCGCCGGACGCCTCGTCCGGGCGGAGCGGGAGCTGGGCGGCGACGAGCGGTCGCAGCTGGCGTACGCGCAGGCCGTCGCCGACTACGGTGACGCGGGCGGCTACGACGTCGAGGTCGTCTGGGACACGTGCGCCACGGCCGCGCTCGGGCTGCCCTTCGACGAGGTGAAGGAACGTCCCGTCACCACGCTGTCGGGCGGCGAGCAGAAGCGGCTGGTGCTGGAGGCGCTCCTTCGCGGGCCCGACGGCGTGCTGCTGCTGGACGAGCCCGACAACTACCTCGACGTCGCCGGCAAGGAGTGGCTCGCCGAGCGGCTGAACGCGGCGGGCAAGACCGTTCTGCTGGTCTCGCACGACCGGCGGCTGCTCGCCGACGTCGCCGACCGGATCGTCACCGTGGAGTCGGGCGACGTGTGGGTCCACGGCGGCGGTTACGCGGGCTACGCGCGGGCCAGGCGCGAACGCACCGAGCGGCTCCACGAGCTGCGCCGCCGGTGGGACGACGAGCACGCCCGGCTGAAGCGGCTCGTCCATACGCTGCGGCAGCGCGCCACCAACAACGACGCGGTCGCGTCGTCCTACCAGGCGGCCCGCACGCGGCTGAGGCGGTACGAGGAGGCGGGCCCGCCGCGCAGCGCGCCCAAGGAGCAGAACGTGCGGATGCGCCTGCGCGGCGGCCGTACGGGCAAGCGGGCGCTGGTGTGCGAGTCGCTCGGACTGACCGGGCTGCTGCGGCCGTTCGACACCGAGATCTGGTACGGCGAGCGCGTGGCGATGCTGGGCTCCAACGGGACGGGCAAGTCCTCGCTCCTCCGCCTGCTGGCCGGCGAGCCCGTCCCGCACACGGGGACGGCCCGGCTCGGCGCGCGGGTCGTGCCGGGGCACTTCGTCCAGACGCACACCCGGCCCGACCTGCACGGGCGGACGCCGGCGGAGATCGTGATGAGCGAGCACGCGCTGGTCCGCAACGACGCGATGGCGGCGCTGGCCCGGTACGAGCTGGCCCCGGCCGGAGGCCGCCCGTTCGAGACGCTGTCGGGCGGCCAGCAGGCGCGCCTCCAGATCCTGCTGCTGGAGTTGTCGGGTGCGACGCTGCTCCTCTTGGACGAGCCCACCGACAACCTCGACCTGGCCAGTGCCGAGGCTCTCCAGCAGGGGCTGGAGGGATTCGCGGGGACGGTCCTGGCCGTGACCCACGACCGCTGGTTCGCCGCCGACTTCGACCGCTACCTCATCTGCGGGACGGACGGGAGCGTCCGGGAGTCCGACGCGCCGGTCCATTGAGGGAGGGCCGGGGTGAGATCATGGCGCTCGCGGCCGCCGATCTCGGCCCGGACACGGCGGCGCGCGGATCGCTTCCCGCTGACCGGGCGGAACGGCACCTGACGGTATGAACCTGCACGACTGGCCCGGCCGCGAACTCTCCGACGGCGAACTCGACACCGCCTACAACGTGCGCGCCAAGGCCGGCGAGGAGCTCTTCGCCCGCCATATGGCCCGCTACCGCTCGATGTCGGACGCGGCGGTCGAGGGCCTGAACGGCCGTCCGGGGATCGTCTACGACGCGGCGAGCGGCGAGGCGCTGGACGTGTGGGGGATCGAGGACGGGCGGCTTCGCCCGGTCTTCGTCTTCGTGCACGGCGGTTACTGGCGGGCGCTGTCGCGCGGCGACTCGGCGTTCATGGCCCGGATGCTGGACGGCCAGGGGATCGCCACGGTCGTCCCGGACTACACGCTCGCCCCGCG
The DNA here is from genome assembly GCF_040703975.1 of Spirillospora sp. NPDC029432. Lineage (NCBI taxonomy): Bacteria > Bacillati > Actinomycetota > Actinomycetes > Streptosporangiales > Thermomonosporaceae > Spirillospora > Spirillospora sp. NPDC029432. The sequence goes on along the minus strand of NZ_JBEZWH010000019.1, from coordinate 66,838 downwards.
GGCCACGCTTGAGGAGATCGTCCGGCAGGTGCGGGCGGCGGTCGCCTGGGTCTACCGCGAGGGGCGCGCCCACGGGCTCGACCCGGAGCGGATCGTCGTCGGCGGCAGCTCGGCCGGCGGCCATCTGACCGGCATGGTCATGGCCGGCGGCTGGCAGGCGGAGCTGGGGATCCCGGAGGACGCGGTCAAGGCGGCGATGCCGTTCAGCGGGCTGTTCGACCTGCGCCCGCTCCAGCGCGTGTACGTCAACGAGTGGCTGGGCCTCGACACCGAGCGCGCGGCGGCGCTCAGCCCGGAGCTGCTCCCGGCCGGGCGCCGCTGCCCGGCCGTGGTCGCGGTCGCCGAGCACGACGGGGCGGGCTTCCTGGAGCAGTCCAGCCGCTTCGCCGCGTACTGGGGCGGCGCGGCGGAGCTGATGGTCGTGCCGGACCGCGACCACTTCGACGTGGTCCTGGACCTGGCCGACCCGGAATCCCAGGTGAGCCGCGCCCTGCTGGGCCTCGTGCGCTCCATCTGAGTAGGTATGCCCGTACGGGCATGGCGGGCTCGCCAAACGCTATTAGTGCGGCATGCCTCCGTCCGCCTAGTGTTCGGTCCAGAGCGCCGAGGGCCGGCGCCCGGGAGGACGCACGTGGGCACGGACACCAGCCCGCCGAGCATGGACCTCGGCGGGATCACGGTCACCTGGCTGGCCGACATCCCGAGCATGGCGTTCGCGCCGGACGACCTGCTGGCGGCCGGGACCGGGGACCCGGGGCCGGGCGCGGACCTCGACCTGACGTTCGGCGCGTACCTGATCACGACCGGCGACGCGGCCGTGCTGGTCGACGCGGGCGTGGGGGACGGCAAGTCCCGCTCCCGCCCGGGCTGGAACGGGCGCGCGTCCGGCGCCCTGCCCGCCGCCCTCGCCAGGGCCGGGCTCGCCCCGGCCGACATCGGCGCCGTCCACCTCACCCACCTGCACGCCGACCACGTCGGCTGGAACACCGCCTGGGACGGGGAGTGCTGGGCCCCGGCCTTCCCCGAGGCGCGCTACCTGGCCCTCGGGGACGAGCTGAGCTGGGCGCGGGAGGGGTACGAGCGCGATCCGGGCGTCCTGTACGGCTCGTACGCCGACAGCGTCCTGCCGCTGATCGAGCGCGACCGGCTCGATGCGGTCGAGGACGGCTTCCGGATCCGCGGCGGGGTCGAGGTCCGCGCCGTCCCCGGGCACACCCCGGGCTCGTCGGCCGTGATCGTGCGGGGCTCCCGCGGGACGGCGGTGATCGCCGGCGATCTGATCCACCATCCGCACCAGTTCGCGCACCCGCTGACCTGCTCGCGCTTCTGCGTGGACCGGGCGGGGTCCGCGCGGGCCAGGCGCGCGGTGCTGGGCTGGATCGCGGACCATGGCGCCGTGCTGATGCCGGCGCATTTCGGCTGGGGGACGGTCGACGCCGCGGACGGCGGATTCCGCTTCCGCCCGCTCCCGCGCTGATATAGCCGGAACGCAATACCTCGCGAAGCAACTGGTATTGGACCGGCATAGCGAGCGGGCAGATGATGGCGGGACGACGAGGCAACCGAGCGGCACCGAGCAAGAACCGAGCGGCAACCGAGCGGTATCGAGAACGAGAGGAGGGCGACGGGTTCATGAAGCCGGCCCATTACGTTGGCGGGAGCTTCCTCGCGGGCGAGCCCGGCGGGACGGTGTTCCCGCTGGTCGACCCCGTCGACGGGACCGAGCGCGGGCAGGTGCCCGAGGCGTCCCGGGAGACGGTCGGCGCGGCGGTGGCGGCGGCGCGCGCGGCGCTGGAGGGCGGCTGGGGCGCGACCGGCGACACCGAGCGGGCGGCGGCGCTGCGGCGGATCGCCGACGGTATCGAGGCCCGCTTCGACGAGTTCGTCGACGCGGAGACCGGCGACACCGGCAAGCCGCGCGAGCTGGCCGCGACCGTCGACATCCCGCGCGCCATCGGCAACTTCCGCGCCTACGCCGACCTGCTGTACGGGCGGCCGGAGCGGTCGTACACGACGCGGATCCCCGGCTGGAGCGCCGGCGCGGGCGGGCAGGCCCTGAACTACACCGTCCGCCGCCCGCTCGGCGTCGTCGCGATCGTCTCCCCGTGGAACCTGCCGCTGCTCCTGCTGACCTGGAAGGTCGCCCCGGCGCTCGCGGCCGGGAACGCCGTGGTCGCCAAGCCGTCGGAGGAGACGCCGTCCACCGCGACCCTGCTGGCCGCGGTGATCGACGAGGCGGGGCTGCCGGCCGGCGCGTTCAACCTGGTGCACGGGCACGGCGCGGGCGCGGCGGGGGAGTTCCTCACCGGCCATCCGGGCGTGGACGCGATCGCGTTCACCGGCGAGTCGGCGACCGGCGCGGCCATCATGCGCAACGCCGCCGACCACGTCACCCCGGTGTCGTTCGAGCTGGGCGGCAAGAACCCGGCGCTGGTCTTCGCCGACGCCGACCTGGAGGCCGCCATCGACGGCACGGTCCGCTCCTCGTTCACCCACTCCGGTCAGATCTGCCTGTGCACCGAGCGGGTGTACGTCGAGCGCCCGGTCTTCGAGGAGTTCGTCGCGGCGCTCGGCGAGCGGGCGCGGGCGCTGGACGGGTACGGGCCGATGATCTCGGCCGAGCACCGCGACAAGGTGCTGTCGTACTACCGGCTGGCCCGCGAGGAGGGCGCCACGGTCGTGGCGGGCGGCGGCGCGCCGGAGTTCGGCGACCGCCGCGACGGCGGCTTCCACGTGCAGCCGACCGTGCTGACCGGGCTGCCCGAGACCGCCCGCGCGGTCCGCGAGGAGATCTTCGGGCCGGTGTGCCACGTCGCCCCCTTCGACACCGAGGAGGAGGCCCTGGCGCTGGCCAACGACAGCCGGTACGGGCTGGCCGCCACCGTGTGGACCCGCGACCTGTCGCGGGCGCACCGGGTGGCGCCCCGCGTCGAGGCCGGGATCGTGTGGGTGAACTGCTGGAACCTGCGCGACCTGCGGACCCCGTTCGGCGGGGTGAAGGCCTCGGGGATCGGGCGCGAGGGCGGGGAATACTCCCTGGACTTCTTCTCCGAACCCGTCAACGTCTGCGTGCAGATCTGAGAGTGAGCCCGTGACAGACAAAGCCATCGACGCCGCCGCCGCGCGCCTCCTGGAGGCGCACGCGACCGGCGTCCCTTGCGCGCCCGTCCGCGACCTGATCGGCCCCGACCAGGCGTACGACGTGCAGCGGCACCTGACCAAGCACTGGCTGGCCGAGGGCCGCCGCCCGGTCGGCCGCAAGATCGGCCTGACCTCGGCGGCGGTGCAGCGGCAGCTCGGCGTGGACAGCCCCGACTTCGGGATGCTGTGGGCCGACACCGCCGTGCCCGACGGCGCCGAGATCCCGGCCGGGGCGGTCATGCAGGGCCGCGCCGAGGCCGAGGTCGCGCTCGTCCTGGAACGCGACCTGACGCACGAGCGGCACACCGCCGCCGACCTGATCCGCGCGACCGCGTTCGCGCTGCCCGCCATCGAGATCGCCGGCAGCCGCGTCCGCGACTGGGACATCACGCTCGCCGACACCGTCGCCGACAACGCCTCGTCCGGCATGTACGTCCTCGGCAACCGCCCGGTGCCGCTGGCGGACGTCGACCTGCGGCTGTGCGGCATGGTCCTGGAACGGCGCGGCGAGCAGCTGTCGACCGGCACCGGCGCCGCCTGCCTCGGCCACCCGCTGAACGCGGCGCTCTGGCTGGCCGACACCCTCGCCCGCGTCGGCAACCCGCTGCGCGCGGGCGACACCGTCCTGACCGGCGCGCTCGGACCCATGGTCCCGGCCGTTCCCGGCGACGTGCTGGAGGCCCGGATCGAGGGCCTGGGGGACGTCCGCGTCGCGTTCGCCCCAGAGGACACGGAAGAGACGGAAGCATCATGAACGACATCGAGGCGCTGGCCGGGACGCTGGACGCGGCCGTCCGGGACGCCCGCGCGATCCCGCGGCTGACCGACAAGGCCGAGCTGGACGTGGACGCCGCGTACGCCGTCCAGCGCGCCGTGATCCGGCGCCGGGTGGCGCGGCACGAGCGGCTCGCCGGGGTGAAGATGGGCTTCACCAGCAAGGCCAAGATGGTGCAGATGGGCGTCCACGACGTCATCTGGGGGCTGCTCACCGACGCGATGCTGATCGAGTCGCGGGTGGACGTGGGACGCCTGATCCATCCGCGGATCGAGCCGGAGATCGCGTACCTGATCGGCCGGCCGGTCCGCTCGGCCGCCGACGTGGACGCGGCGGTGGCCGGCGTCGCGGTCGGGTTCGAGGTGCTGGACTCGCGCTACGAGGACTTCTCGTTCACGCTCCCCGACGTGATCGCCGACAACGCGTCCGCGGCCGGGTACGGCGTCGGGGCCTGGCACGACCCCCGCGACGTCGCCAACGTCGGCATGCTGATGGAGATCGACGGCCAGGCCGTGCAGGCCGGGTCGTCGGCGGCGATCCTCGGCGACCCGATGCGCTCGCTGCGGGCCGCGGCGCGGCTGGCCGGGCAGGCCGGGATCACGCTGGAGCCCGGCTGGGTGGTGCTGGCGGGCGCCGCGACGGCGGCCGTGCCGCTGCCGGCGGGCGCGCACGTCCGGGTGACCGCGTCCGGGCTCGGCTCGGTGGAGGTGACGACATGAGCCGCGACGGGACGGCGGGCGGGGACGCGCTGCTGGTCGAGGGCAAGGCCAGGCCGCGCGGGCGCTTCCCGCACGTGAAGCGCGCCGGCGATTTCGTGTTCGTGTCCGGGACGAGCTCGCGCCGCCCCGACGGGACGTTCGCGGGCGCGAGCGCCGACCCGATGGGCGTCACCGACCTCGACATCCGCGAGCAGACCCGCGCCGTGATCGAGAACGTCCGCGACCTGCTGAAGGCGGCCGGGGGAGACCTGTCCGACCTGGTCAGCGTGACCACCTACCTGGTGAACATGAACGACTTCGGCGGCTACAACGAGGTCTACGGCGAGTACTTCGACGAGACCGGGCCGGCCCGCACGACCGTGGCCGTCCACCAGCTGCCGCACCCCCATCTGCTGATCGAGATCTCGTGCACGGCGCACATCCCGGTGAAGGAGGCTGGATCATGACCGAGCTGCCGAAGCTGTCGTTCGGGCGGCCGTTCAACTTCGAGCGGTGGATCGACGAGCACCGCCACCTGCTGAAGCCGCCGGTCGGCAACGTGCAGGTCTGGCAGGACTCCGGGCTGATCGTGATGGTGATCGGCGGGCCCAACCAGCGCACCGACTTCCACGACGACCCGGCGGAGGAGTACTTCTACCAGCTCAAGGGCAACATGGTGCTGCGCGTCATGGAGGAGGAGGGCAAGCCGCCGGTCGACGTGCAGATCAACGAGGGCGACGTCTTCCTGCTGCCGCCGCACGTCCGGCACTCCCCGCAGCGGCCCGAGGAGGGCAGCATCGGGCTGGTCGTGGAGATCGCGCGGCCCGAGGGCACCCGCGAGGCGTTCGAGTGGTACTGCGTGAACTGCCACCGGCTGGTGCACCGCGCCGACCTCCAGGTGCGCTCGATCGTCGACGACCTGCCGCCGGTGTTCCAGGCCTTCTACGACGGTGACCGCACGTGCGGCCACTGCGGCGCGGTGCACCCCGGGAAGCTGTGGCCGGAGGACATGCGCCCGGCGACCGAGGTACGCCGGTGAGCGTGATCGACGTCCACGCGCACGTGTTCCCGCGCGTGTCCAGGGACGAGGCGCGCGTGCTGGCGGGCGCGGGGGAGCCGTGGCTGCGCGAGGACGGCGGCGGCGCCGGGATGATGATGAGCGGCGACGCCGAGTACCGGCCGGTCCGCGCCGAGCTGTGGGACGCGGCGGCCCGGGTCGCCGCGATGGACCGCACCGGCGTGGACGTGCAGGCGGTCTCGTCGACCCCGCTGATGTTCGGGTACGCGGCGGAGCCCGCCCGCGCCGCCGAGTGGTGCGAGCTGGTCAACCAGCGGATCCTCGAATACTGCGGGGAGGCCCCGGACCGGCTGCTGCCGCTGTGCCAGGTCCCGCTGCAGGACCTCGACCTGGCCTGCGCGGCCGTCACCAAGGCCGCCGCGGCGGGCCACCGGGGCGTGCACATCGGCAACCACGTCGGCGCCCGCTACCCCGACGACGACGGGATCGTCGCGTTCCTCGCGCACTGCGCCGCGGAGGGCATGCCGGTGCTGATGCACCCGTGGGACATGCTCGGCGGGGACCGGATGGCCGGCCGGTACATGCTGCCGTGGCTGGTCGGGATGGGCGCCGAGACGCAGCTGTCGATCCTGTCGCTGATCCTGTCCGGGGCGTTCGAGCGGATCCCGGAGTCGCTGCGGCTGTGCTTCTGCCACGGCGGCGGCAGCTTCGCGTTCATGCTGGGACGCGCCGACAACGCCTGGCACAACCGCGACATCGTCCGCGCGGACTCGCCGCGGCCGCCGTCGGCGTACACCGGCCGGTTCTTCGTCGACTCGGCCGTGTTCGACCCGCGGGCGCTGCGGCTGCTGGTCGAGGTGATGGGCGCGGACCGGGTGATGCTCGGCACCGACTTCCCGTTCCCGCTCGGCGAGCTGGAGCCGGGCTCGACCGTACGGGCGTGCGCGGAGCTGGGCGCCGCCGACCGCGCGGCCATCCTCGGCGGCAACGCGCGCCGCTTCTTCGGGCTGTCAGAGGAGTGAGCGTGGACCGTACCCGCGGAACGGAGGAGGCGGAGGAGGAGGCGCGGCGGCTCGACGCCGCCGACCCGCTGCCGGCGCTGCGCGGCGAGTTCCACGTGCCGCCCGCGCCGGGCGGCGCGTACGCGGAGGCCGCCTACTTCGCCGGCAACTCCCTCGGCCTCCAGCCCCGGAGCGTCGCCCGCTACCTGGAGGAGGAGCTGGCGGACTGGTCCCGGCTGGCCGTCGAGGGCCACACCCGCGGCCGCCGCCCCTGGGTGGACTACCACGAGCAGGCCCGCGAGCCCGCCGCGCGCCTGGTGGGGGCGCTGCCGCACGAGGTCGTCGCGATGAACTCGCTGACGGTCAACCTGCACCTGATGATGGCGACGTTCTACCGGCCGGCGGGGGAGCGCACCCGGATCGTCATCGAGGACACCGCGTTCCCGTCCGACTCGTACGCGGTGTACAGCCAGGCCGTCCACCACGGCCTGGACCCGGAGGCGGCCGTCGTGCGGCTGCGGCCGCGCGCGGGCGAGGAGCACCTGCGCACCGAGGACGTCGTCGCGTACCTCGAAGGCGAGGGCGGGCGGGTCGCGCTGGTGCTGCTCGGCGGGGTCAACTACCTGACCGGCCAGCTGATGGACATGGAGCCGATCACCAAGGCTGGCCGCGCCGCCGGCGCCGTCGTCGGCTGGGACCTGGCGCACGCGGCCGGCAACGTCCCGCTGCGCCTGCACGACTGGGACGTCGACTTCGCGGCCTGGTGCACCTACAAGTACCTCAACAGCGGGCCGGGCGCGGTCGCCGGCTGCTTCGTCCACGAGCGGCACGTCCGCGACGCGGGCCTGCCGAGGCTGTCGGGCTGGTGGGGAACGGATCCGGCGACGCGGTTCCGGATGGAGCCGCGCATCGCGCCGCCCGCCTCGGCCGACGCCTGGCAGCTGTCCAACCCGCCGATCCTCGCGCTGGCGCCGGTGCTGGCGTCGCTGGAGCTGTTCGACCGGACGGGCATGGCCGCGCTGCGCGCCAAGAGCGAGCGGCTCACCGCGTACCTGGCGGGACGGCTGGCGGCCGTTCCCGGGCTGGCGGTCGTCACCCCGGACGATCCGGCGGCGCGCGGCTGCCAGCTGTCGATCCGCGTCGCCGACGCGGGCGGGCTCACCGAGCGCCTCGCGGAGTCGGCCGGCGTGATGGCCGATGCCCGGGAGCCCGACATCGTCCGCCTCGCGCCGGTGCCGCTGTACTCCACGTTCCACGACTGCCACCGCGCCGCCGTGGCCCTGGAGGAACTCCTCGGCTGATCGCAGGGGACCCCGACCGGCCGCGACCCGGTGCCGATGCTCGACCGGACCGGCCGCTACCCGGCGCTGCGCCGCCCGTCCGCGGCGGGCGGCGGGCCCGTGCGGTGCATGAGGCGGAACTGGCTCAGCGGCATGGGCGAACCGCCACCCGCGGTGACGAGGGCGGCCAGCCGGTCCGGCGCGATGCCGCCGGCCGCGGCGCTGCACGGCGCCCCGGGGCGCGGCACGGCGCCCGGCGCGCTCCCCGCCTTGATCGCCACGCTCGCCAGCGAGGCGACCATGGCCAGGTCGGAGTCGGTGTCCAGGCGTACCGCGACCCATTCGCCGCCGGGGATGAACGCCACCCGCCCGGAGTCGGCGAGGACCTCGCCGAGCCGGCCGATGACGGGCCGGGTCAGCCGCAGCTCGGCCACCGCGCCGCCGTGCAGGTGCACGATCTGGACACCGCCCGCCGCGAGGGCGGTGCCGGTGCCGCACTCCGCCCGCTCCCGGCTCACCCCCGGCCAGCGGGCGAGCCGGTCCGCGATACGGACATCATTGGAAGTCGCGCCACTCCCGTCGGCTGCCACCTGTCCATAGTCGCGTCCAGATGGCGGTACGCGGAACCGGCCGAGTCGAAATCGTTACGAGGGCGGAGCCGGCAGGCGCTCCCCGGAGCGCAGCCGGTCGAGCCCCAGCCAGACGAACTCGACCGCCATCTGCTCGGCCCGCTCCCGCGCGGTGTCGGGGTGCTCCAGCCACCACGACACCATCGACAGCATCGACCCGTACATGAGCGGCACCAGCAGCCGGGCCCGCCGCTCGTTGGCGGCCAGCGCCGCTGGCGACAGCGCCGGATCGGCGCGGCGGCGCCGCAGCAGCAGGTCGGCGAACGCGGTGCCGAGCCGTTCGCGCAGCTCGCGCAGGCCCAGCCCGACCTCGGGCTTGTCCAGGTGCCGGATCACCAGCGCCCAGGCGTCCGGCTCCTCGGTGGCGTAGTCGAACAGCACCCGCACCATCGCGCGGATGCCCTCCATCGAGTCCTGCTGCTTGAGCACCTCGGCGTTGAGCCGCCCGGTCAGCTCGGCGACGATCGCCTCGCTCACCTCGACGAACAGGTCCTCCTTGGAGGTGAAGTGCTGGTAGAGCAGCGCCTTGGAGACCTGCGCGGCCGCGGCCACGTGCTCCATCTGCGTGAGGTGGTAGCCCCGGCGGCCGAACTCGGCCAGCGCCACCCCGAGCAGCTGCTCCCGCCGCCGGGCGTGCGGCATCCTGCGCCGCACGCCCGGAACGGCCTCCCCCGTCTCGTTCGTCATTTCCCGAGGTACTTGCCCAGCTCGGTGCGGGCCACGGACCGCACGTGGACCTCGTCGGGCCCGTCGGCCAGCCGCAGCGTGCGCAGCCCCGCCCACATCGCGGCCAGCGGCGTGTCGTCGCTGACGCCGGCGCCGCCGTGCACCTGGATCGCGCGGTCCACGACCTCCAGCGCCACCCGCGGCGCGATCACCTTGATCGCCGCGACCTCGGCGCGGGCGCCCTTGGGGCCGTGCTTGTCGATCAGCCACGCGGTCTTGAGGGTGAGCAGCCGGGCCTGCTCGATCGCCATCCGGGACTCGGCGATCTGCTGCTGCACCACGCCCTGCCGGGCCAGCTCCTTGCCGAACGCGACGCGGGACGCGGCGCGCTCGCACATCAGCTCCAGCGCCCGCTCGGCCATGCCGATGGCGCGCATGCAGTGGTGGATGCGGCCGGGGCCGAGCCGGGCCTGCGCGATGGCGAAGCCGCCGCCCTCCTCGCCGATCAGGTTCTCCACCGGCACCCGCACGTCGGTCAGCGTGATCTCGCAGTGGCCGTGCTGGTCGGAGTAGCCGAACACGGGCAGCGGCCGGACGATCTCCACGCCGGGCGCGTCCAGCGGCACCAGGACCATGGACTGCTGCTGGTACGGGTGGGCGTCCGGGTCGGTCTTGCCCATCAGGATCATGATCTTGCAGCGCGGGTCGGCCGAGCCGCTGATCCACCACTTGCGGCCGTTGATGACGTAGTGGTCGCCGTCGCGCTCGATCCGGGTGGCGATGTTGCGGGCGTCGGAGCTGGCCACGTCCGGCTCGGTCATCCCGAACGCCGAGCGGATCTCGCCGTCCAGCAGCGGCCTGAGCCAGCGCTCCTTCTGCTCGGGCGTGCCGAACAGGTGCAGCACCTCCATGTTGCCGGTGTCGGGCGCCGCGCAGTTGGTCGCCTCGGGCGCGAGGTTCGGCGAGCGGCCGGTGACCTCGGCCAGCGAGGCGTAGTCGGTGACCGACAGGCCGTGCGCCGGGTCCTCGCTGCCGGGCAGGAAGAGGTTCCACAGGCCGCGCTTGCGCGCCTCGACCTTGAGCTCCTCCACCACCGGCGGGACGGTGTGCTCCTGGCCGGCGGCCCGCAGCCCGCGGCGCTGCTCGGCGTAGAGGGGCTCGGCGGGGTAGACGTGGGAGTCCATGAAGTCCTGGAGGCGGCCGAGGTAGTCCTGGGCCCGCCCGCTCAAACCGAAGTCCATTCCGCTAGAGTAACTGACGAGTCAGTTACTTTGGGAGGCGCTCACATGGTGGCTTTCGACGGGGCCGGCAAAGTCGCACTGATCACCGGCGGATCCAACGGCATCGGCGCGGCCGTGGCGCGCCGGCTGGCCGGGCGGGGCGCGCGGGTGGTGCTCGCCGACATCGACGAGGAGCGCGGCGGCGCGCTGGCCGCGGAGCTCGGCGGCCGCTTCGTCCGCTGCGACGTCCGCGAGCCGGCCGACAGCACGGCGGCCGTCGCCGCGGCGGTGGACGCCTACGGCGGGCTCGACCTGGCCTTCCTCAACGCGGGCGTGTCCACCGGCACCGGCCTGGACGGCGACTTCGACCCGGCGCTCTACCGCCGCGCGATGGCGATCAACCTCGACGGCGTCGTGTACGGCGTGCACGCCGCGCTCCCCGCGCTGCGCGCCCGCGGCGGCGGCGACATCATCGCCACCGCGAGCATGGCCGGCCTGACCGCCACCCCGTTCGACCCCATCTACGGCGCCAACAAGGCCGCCGTGGTCGGGCTCGTCCGCGCCCTCGGCCCCGCGCACGCGCCCGAGGGGATCCGGGTGAACGCCCTGTGCCCCTCGTTCGCCGACACCGACATCCTCGGCGGGATCAAGGACCACCTGGCCGAGACGGGCTTCCCGATCCTGGAGGTCGAGAAGGTCGTCGAGGCGTTCATGGCGATCCTGGACGGGGACGACGCGGGAGAGGCGTGGTTCGTCGTCCCGGGGCGCGAGAGCGGCCCGTTCAAGTTCCGCGGCGTGCCCGGCCCGCGCTGATTCCCAGGAAACACAGGAGGCAGAGGACATGCGCGCTATCCAGATCACCGAGTTCGGCGGCCCCGAGGTCCTGAACGTCACCGAGCTGCCCGACCCGGAACCGGGCCCGGGGCGGCTGCTCATCGACGTGTCCCGGGCGGGGATCAACTACGCCGACACCCACCAGGCCGAGGACAGCTACCTGTCGCGCTCCACGCTGCCGCTGGTGCCGGGCGGCGAGGCCGTCGGCCGCACCCCGGACGGCCGCCGGGTGGTCGCCCTGCTCGGCACCGGCGGGTACGCGGAGAAGGCCCTGGCGCCCGAGGCGATGGCCTGGGACGTCCCCGACGCCGTGGACGACGTCACCGCGCTCGGCATGGTGATCCAGGGCGCGTCGGCGTGGCTGCTGCTGCGCCGCAGCACGCACCTGGCGCCGGGGGAGTCGGTCGTCGTGCACGCCGCCGCCGGCGGGGTCGGGACGCTGGCCGTCCAGCTCGCCAAGCAGTGGGGCGCGGGCCGCGTCATCGCGACCGCCTCGTCCAAGGAGAAGCGGGAGCTGGCGCTGGAGCTCGGCGCCGACGTCGCCGTGGACGCGAACGAGCCCGACATGAAGGCCGCGCTGATCGACGCCAACGAGGGCCGCCGGGTCGACGTGGTGCTGGAGATGACCGGCGGCACCGTCACCGACCAGAGCCTCAAGGCGCTCGCCCCGTTCGGGCGGCTCGGCTTCTACGGGATGGCCTCCCGCCAGGCGCCCTCGCCCGTCCAGCCCGGCACCCTGATGGCGCACTCCACCACCATCGCCGGGATGTGGCTGGCGCACGTGTTCCAGCTGCCCGGCGACGTCATGGGCACCGCGCTGAACGAGCTGTTCGCGCTGGCCGCCGACGGCAGGCTGCGGGTGGTCTCCGGCGGCGAGTACGGCCTGAGCGAGGCCCGCCGGGCGCACGAGGACCTGCGCGCCCGCCGGACCACCGGCAAGCTCGTCCTCGACCCGTCCCGCTGACGGGCCCGGCCGCCCCGCCGGCCGGCGGTCAGCCGACCAGGCCGTTCTCGTAGGCGTACACGACGGCCTGGGTGCGGTCCCGCAGCGCGAGCTTGGTCAGCACGTGGCCGACGTGGGTCTTGACGGTCTGCTCGGCCAGCACCAGCTCGGCGGCGATCTCGGCGTTCGACAGGCCCCGCGCGATCAGGCGCAGCACGTCCAGCTCGCGCGGGGTCAGCGAGGAGGTCGCGGCGGGGCTGGGCCGCTGGTGGCGGCGGCGCCGGGCGAAGTCGCCGATCAGCCGGCGGGTGATCGAGGGGGCCAGCAGGGCGTCCCCGGCGGCCACCACCCGCACCCCGCTGACCAGGTCGGCGGCCGAGGCGTCCTTGAGCAGGAAGCCGCTGGCGCCCGCGCCGAGCGCCTCGTAGACGTACTCGTCGAGGTCGAACGTCGTCAGCACCAGCACCTTGGGCCGGATCCCGGCCGGGTCGACGTCGTCGGCGGGCGGCTCGCCGACCAGCTCGGCGGTGGCGGCCAGCCCGTCCATCTCGGGCATCCGGATGTCCATCACGATGACGTCGGGGTCGAGCTTCCTGGCCATCTCCACGGCCTCCAGGCCGTTGCCGGCCTGGCCGATCACCTCGATCTCCGGATCTGAGGACAGCAGCGCGGCCAGCCCGTCGCGGATCATCACCTGGTCGTCGGCGATCAGCACCCGAATCGTCACAGGGGAAGATTAGTCGGGATCTCCGTACGGGACGTCCGCCACGACCTCCCAGCCGCCGCGCTCGCGGGCGCCGGCGGTCAGCGTCCCGTCGAGCATCACCACCCGCTCGCGCATGCCGACCAGGCCGTGCCCGCCGCCGTGCGACTCCTCGGGGGTGCCGCGCGGGCCGTCGTCGACCACGCTGACGCGCAGCGAGTCCGGGCCGTACCGGATCTCTATCTGCACCCGGGAGCCGGGCGCGTAGCGGGTGGCGTTGCTCAGCGACTCCTGGACGATCCGGAACGCCGACAGGTCCACCCCGACGGCCAGCGGCCGCGGTACTCCGATCATGGTGACGCCGACCTTGAGCCCGGCGCCGCGGGCGGCGGCGACCAGGTCGTCCAGCCGGTCCAGGCCCGGCTGCGGGGCCCGCTCGGCGCCCTCGTCGTCGGACCGCAGCAGGCCCACCACCCGGCGGGTCTCGGTGAGCGCCTCGCGGGCGGCGTCGCGGACCACGCCGAACGTCTGGCGGGCCGCGTCCGGCAGGTCGGGGATCTTGTACGGGGCGGCCTCGGCCTGCATCGCGATCACCGACATGTGGTGGGCGACCACGTCGTGCAGCTCCCGCGCGATCCGGGCGCGCTCCTCCAGGACGGCCTGCCGGGCCAGGTCCTGGCGGCGCAGCTCCTCCTGCTCGCGGACGATCGCCTCGGCGGTGCGGCGGCCGCCGATCGCGTCCCCGAACGCCAGCACGACCAGCACGATCCCGGCCAGGATCGCGCCGAACCAGCCCGGCATGCCGAGCAGCACGGCCGGGCCTAGCACGCCCGCGATGGTGACCGCGCCGACGCCGATCAGCGTCTCCCGGTCGCAGGCGAGCGCGACGAAGAACAGGATCACCAGCAGCGCGAGGAACGCGGTCACCGGCCACGGCCAGAAGCCCACGCCGCGCACCAGCAGCGCGCCCAGCAGGAATCCGCCGGCCGACAGCCGCCAGGCGGCCAGCGGGCGGCGCACGGCCAGCATCAGGGGGGCCGCCTGGAGCACCCCGAGCACGGCGCTGATCCCGGGCGAGCGGTGGTCGACCTCGATCGGGATCGCGATGGAGCCCGCGGTGAAGCCGATCGTCATCCCCAGCAGTAGCAGCAGCAGCGGGATCCGCAGCCACATCCGCTCGGGCAGCATCGTCACGTGCGGGTCGTGCGGGCCGGGCAGCAGCGCGGACCGGATCCCCTGGAGGAGCCGCGCGTGGTCGTGCCGGTCGTGGTCGTGCAGCGAGTCGTGCCACTTGGCACGGGACGGTTCGTTCATCGCACTGGTGAGCCTAAGGCGCGAGCCCGGCCGGGGACGTGACCCGGGGGAGCCAGATCCGGACCGCACCCTGGGTAGCAGCCCGTGACGGGCGATGGAGACCGGCCAATAGACCACTAAACCGGTATTTCAGATTGACTTGATAGGAAATATCGGCCAGGGTGAGGACCGTGAACGACCGTCCCGCCCTTCTCGTCGCGCGCCTGCACGTCGACCTCCGCCGGCAGGCCAGCTGCCTGTGTCGGCCCGCCTAGGCGGGCCGCAACGCCGGCCCGCGCGCAGTCCGTCCTCCCCGAACGCTCGCGAAGGGTCACCTCAGCCGTGTCCACGTCCTCGCTCGACCTGCCGCGCCCACGGGCCCGGTCCAGGTCGGGAATCGCCTCCGTGCGGCCGCCGCGCGCCGCGCTCGCCCGGGCCGTCAGCCCGCTGGCGCTGCTGGTGCTGTGGCAGCTCGCCTCCTCGACCGGGCTGCTGCCCGAACGCCTCCTCCCCGCCCCGGCCACGGTCGCCGCGACCGGCGCCGAACTCGTCCGCGACGGCACGCTGCTCGACGCGGTCGGCGTGTCGGTCCAGCGCGCCGTGCTGGGCTTCCTGATCGGCGCCGCCGCCGGCGTCGGCCTCGCGCTGGCCGCCGGGCTCAGCCGGGTCGGCGAGAACGCCGCCGACCCGATCATGCAGATGCTCCGCGCCCTGCCGCACTTCGGGCTGATCCCGCTGTTCATCCTGTGGTTCGGGATCGGCGAGGCGCCCAAGGTCGCGCTGGTCGCGCTCGGCGTCGCCTTCCCGCTCTACCTCAACACCTTCGCCGGGATCCGCGGCGTCGACGGCAGGCTCGCCGAGGTCGCGCAGACGCTGCGGCTCGGCCGGCCCACGCTGATCCGGCACGTCGTGCTGCCGGGCGCGCTGCCGCAGGCGCTGGTCGGCCTCCGGCAGAGCCTGGGCGCCGCCTGGCTCGCGCTGATCGTGGCCGAGCAGGTCAACGCCGCCTCCGGCCTCGGCTTCATGATCAACAACGCCCGCGAGTTCCTGCGCACCGACATCGTCGTGCTCGGCCTGGTCGTGTACGCGGCGCTCGGCCTGCTCACCGACGCCCTGGTCCGCCTGCTGGAGAGGAGGGCGCTGACATGGCGCAAGGGCTTCCCGATCTGACCGAGACCGGCACCGAGGTCGGCACTGAGACCGGCACTGAGGCCGTCGCGGAGGTGGCCGGGCTGACCCGCCGGTTCGGCGACCGCACCGTGCTCGACGCGGTCCGGCTCACCATCCGCCGCGGCGAGTTCGTGGCCCTGCTCGGCCGCAGCGGCTCGGGCAAGTCCACGCTGCTGCGCGCGCTGGCCGGGCTGGACCGCGACGTCCCGCGCGCCCAGCGCGGCGGGCTCACCGTGAACGGCACCACCGCGGTGGCGTTCCAGGAGCCCCGCCTCATCCCCTGGAAGCGCGTCTGGGCGAACGTCGCGCTCGGCCTGGACGACCCCGACCCGCGCGCCGCCGCCGCGAAGGCCCTGGACGAGGTCGGCCTCGCCGAACGCGGCGGGGCCTGGCCGCTCACGCTGTCCGGCGGCGAGGCCCAGCGCGCCTCCCTGGCCCGCGCCCTCGTCCGCGAGCCCGGCCTGCTCCTGCTGGACGAGCCGTTCAGCGCCCTGGACGCCCTCACCCGCATCACCATGCACCGGCTCGTCCTGGACCTGTGGGAGCGGCACGGGCCCGGGATCCTCCTGGTCACCCACGACGTGGACGAGGCGCTGCTGCTGGCCGACCGGGTGCTCGTCCTCGACGGCGGCCGCATCGCGCACGAGTCCCGGGTGGAGCTCCCGCGCCCCCGCCACCGCGACCATCCCGACCTCACCGCCCTGCGCGCGACCCTGCTCGACCGGCTCGGCGTCACCCCCGAAGGAACGACATGACCCTCAGACGGCTCCGGACACTCCGGACACTCCTGGCGGGCGCGGCCGCGCTCGTGCTCACCGCGGCGGCGGCCGGCTGCGGCGGAGCGGACGCGCCGAACGCCGCGGTCCGCCCCGACGGCTCGGTGGACCTGTCCAAGGTCACGCTGCGGATCGGCGACCAGAAGGGCGGCCAGCAGGCCCTCCTCGGCGCCGCCGGCGAGCTGGACGGCCTCCCGTACAAGGTCACCTGGAACCAGTTCACCTCCGGCCCGCCGCTGCTGGAGGCGGTGCACGCCGGGGCGCTGGACTTCGGCGCGGTCGGCAACACCCCGCCGGTCTTCGCCGCCGCGGCCGGCTCCGACATCAAGATCGTGGCCGCCGCCGACATCGGGCTGACCGGCCAGGCCGTGCTCGTCCCGAAGGACTCGCCGATCCGCACGCCCGCCGACCTGAAGGGCAAGCGGATCGGGGTGGCCAAGGGCAGCTCCGCCCACTACCACCTGCTGACCGTCCTCAAGAAGGCCGGACTCGGCTTCGCGGACATCCAGCCCCAGTACCTCGCCCCGCCCGACGCCATGGCCGCGCTCAGCCGCGGCGGCCTGGACGCCTGGGCGATCTGGGACCCGTACACCGCCCAGGGGCAGACCCAGGCCGGCGCCCGCGTCCTCGTCGACGGCCGCGGCTACACCACCGGCTACAACCTGATCGTCGCCGCGGAGAAGGCGCTGGAGGACAAGGCCAAGGTCGCCGCGCTGCGCGACTACCTCACCCGGCAGCGGCGCGCCCTGGTCTGGGCGAACGCCAACGTCAAGGGCTGGGGCGCCGTCTGGTCCCGCGACACCGGGCTGCCGCTGGCGGTCGCCGAGGAGGCCGCCCGCCGCCGCGCCGCCCGCCTGATCAAGGTGGACGACGCCCTGGTCCGCAACGAGCAGCTGGTGGCCGACGCCTTCCGCGACGAGAAGCTCATCCCCGGATCGGTCGACATCGCGAAGTTCGTCGACCGCCGCTTCAACGACATCGAGGTCGAGAACAAGTGACCGATTCTCCTGGTTCCCCGAGTTCCCCGAGTACCCCGCGCTTCCACTGGTTCCTGCCCACCACCGGCGACAGCCGCGCCCTGATCGGCGGCGGCCACAGCGTCCCGGCCGGCGTAGGCCGGCCAGCCGAGCGCCCCGGCACCGCCGACGTGGTCCGGCCGCCGGACATCGACTACCTCGCCCAGATCGCCAGATCCGCAGAGCAGCTCGGCTTCGAGGCCGTGCTCACCCCGACCGGCACCTGGTGCGAGGACGCCTGGCTCGTCACCGCCGCGCTGCTGCGCGAGACGTCCCGGCTGAAGTTCCTGGTGGCCTTCCGTCCCGGCTTCGTCTCGCCGACGCTGGCCGCCCAGATGGCCGCCACCTACCAGCGGATCTCCGGCGGGCGGCTGCTGCTGAACGTGGTCACCGGCGGCGAGTCCGCCGAGCAGCGCCGCTTCGGCGACCACCTGGCGCACGCCGACCGGTACGCCCGTACCGGCGAGTTCCTGGAGGTCGTGCGGGGCGCGTGGACCGGCGAGCCGTTCGACTTCAAGGGCGAGCACTACGACGTCGAGGGCGCGCTGGTCTCCCGGCCGCCGGACCCGCTGCCGGAGATCTACTTCGGCGGCTCCTCACCGGCCGCCGGGCCCGTCGCGGCCCGGCACGTCGACACGTACCTGACCTGGGGCGAGCCCCCGGACCAGGTCGCCGAGAAGATCGCCTGGATGCGCGGGCTGGCCGCGGCCGAGGGCCGCGCGCTGCGCTTCGGGATCCGGCTGCACACCATCAGCCGCGACACCTCCGAGGCCGCCTGGGCCGAGGCGCGGCGGCTGCTGGACGGCGTGGACCCGGCCCACATCGCCAAGGCCCAGCAGGCGCTGGCCGCCAGCGACTCGGTCGGGCAGCGCCGCATGCGCGCGCTGCACGAGTCGTACCGCGGCGGCGGCTCCGAACGCGACCTGGAGATCCACCCCGGCCTGTGGTCGGGCGTCGGCCTGGTGCGCGGCGGCGCCGGCACCGCGCTGGTGGGCAGCCACGCCGAGGTCGCCGACCTCATCGAGGAGTACGCGGCGCTCGGCATCGAGGAGTTCATCCTGTCCGGCTACCCGCACCTGGAGGAGGCGTACTGGTTCGGCGAGGGCGTGCTCCCCGAGCTGCGCCGCCGCGCGGCGGGCCCGCGGGCCCTGGCGCCGGCGGGGGGTGCGGGTGCGACACTGCCGGGATGACCGGTGATCACAGGCATCCGATCTTCGCCCGGCTCTACCCCCGGCTGGACGCCGCCGCCGCGCGGGCCGGCGGCGCCGCCCACCGCGCCGAGCTGCTCGCCGGCGCGCGCGGGCGGGCGCTGGAGGTGGGCGCCGGGCACGGCGCCAACTTCGCCCACTACCCGGGCGGCGTGACCGAGGTGGTCGCGATCGAGCCGGAGCCGACGCTGCGCGCCCGCGCGGTCGCGGCCGCCGCCGGGGCCCCGGTCCCGGTGGCGGTCCGGGCCGGCCTCGCCGAGGACCTCGACCTGCCGGACGCCTCGTTCGACGTGGCCGTGGCCTCGCTGGTGCTGTGCTCGGTGCGCGACCCGGTCCGGGTGCTGGCCGAGCTGCGGCGCGTCCTGCGCCCCGGCGGCGAGCTGCGCTTCTACGAGCACGTGCGGTCCCGGTCGCCGCGGCAGGCGATCTTCCAGAAGTACACCGACGTGCTGTGGCCGTACGTGGCGGCCGGCTGCCACGTCTCCCGCCCCACCGGCGACCTGATCGAGCGCTCGGGGTTCACGGTCAGGAGCGAGCGGCGCTTCGACTTCCCCGCCTCCCGGGTGCCGAACCCGTCGGCGCCGCACATCATCGGCGTCGCGGTCCGCGACTGAGGGCGGGGCGCCGGACCGGCTTAATGTCCCTTTCTCCGGGAAGAGCAGCCCCATGGCTGATCAAGGGACGCCTGGAGAGAGCGGGGCGACGGCGGGGCGGAAGGCGGGCACGGAGGAGCACGGGCACACGGCGGCGACGGCGGTGCTGCTGGCGGGCGCCGCCGCCCTCGGCGGCTTCCTCTTCGGCTACGACTCCTCGGTGATCAACGGCGCGGTCGGGGCGGTGGAGTCCCAGTTCCACCTGGGCTCGGTGGCCGTCGGGCTGGTGGTGTCGTCGGCCCTGCTGGGGTGCGCGGCCGGCGCCTGGTTCGCCGGGCCGCTCGCCGACCGGATGGGCCGCGTCCGGGTGATGCTGGTGTCGGCCCTGCTGTTCGTGATCAGCTCGGTGGGCTCGGCGCTGGCGTTCGCCGCCTGGGACCTGACCCTCTGGCGGTTCGTCGGCGGGCTGGCGATCGGCGCCGCGTCGGTGATCGCGCCCGCGTACATCGCCGAGATCGCGCCCGCCGACCTGCGCGGGCGGCTCGGCTCCCTCCAGCAGATGGCGATCGTGCTGGGCATCTTCGCGGCGCTTGTGGTCGACTACGTGATCGCGCGGGTGTCGGACGGCGGCGCGTCCGGCGAGTTCCCGTGGGGCGGCACCGCCTGGCGGTGGATGTTCGCCAGCGCGGCGGTGCCGGCCGTGATCTGGGGAGTGATCGCCATGACCATCCCCGAGTCGCCGCGCTACCTGGTCAAGAAGCGGCGGCCGGCCGCCGCCCGCGAGGCGCTGGCCCGGGTGATGGACCCGCGCGAGGTGGATACCAAGATCGACGAGATCCGCCGGTCGCTGGCCCGGGACCGGCCGGTGCGCCTGGGCGACCTGCGCGGCAGCCGCTTCGGGCTGCTGCCGATCGTGTGGGTGGGCATCCTGCTGTCGGTCTTCCAGCAGTTCGTCGGCATCAACGTGATCTTCTACTACTCGACCGAGCTGTGGCAGGCGGTCGGGTTCAGCGAGAACGACGCGATGCTCACCTCCGTGATCAACTCGCTGGTGAACGTGGCCGCCACGCTGGTGGCGATCGCGCTGGTGGACAAGGTCGGCCGGCGCCCGCTGCTGCTCGCCGGAGCGGCCGGGATGACGGTCACCCTCGGCGTCATGACCGCCTGCTTCGCCACCGCGCCGGTGGTGGACGGAGAGCCCTCGCTCGGCGACGTGGGCGGGCCGGTCGCGCTCGTGGCGGCCAACCTCTACGTGGTGTCGTTCGCCGCCACCTGGGGCCCGGTGGTGTGGGTGATGCTGGGCGAGATGTTCAGCAACTTCATCCGCGCCTCGGCGCTGGCCGTGGCCGCCGCCGCCCAGTGGCTCGCCAACTGGGCGATCACCACCACGTTCCCCGGCCTGTCCGGGGTGTCGCTCGGGCTGGCGTACGGCATCTACACCGTCTTCGCCGCGCTGGCGTTCCTGTTCGTGATGCGCGCCGTACCGGAGACCAAGGGCCGCGAGCTGGAGGACATGGACACGCTGGAGGGGCCGCGGCGGCGGCGCGCGGGCCGCGCGCGCGTGAGCTAGCATGGGCGCCATGGCAGCCGTACGCGCGCGGCACGCACAGTGCTTCGACGCGCAGTGTCCGACGACGACGCCGGGGATCTCCCGGCGCGACGGCCGCCTGTCCTGACCAGAGCGGCGAGGCCCCGGGAGCGATCCCGGGGCCTCTTCGCGTTGGCGGGGCAGCCGCGGGGCCGTTCCCGGCGCGGGCCTGCCGGCCCGAGAGGAGAACGACCATGGACCGTGATGCGTCCGGCGACCGGCCGGACTCGATAGCATCGGAAGCCGCAAACGGAGCGGCCGCAAGGGGAGTCCCCGTCCGGGGAACCGGCCCCGTTCCACCATCTTCACCATCGCGAGGAGTGCCCGTGTCCACCGTGCCTGAGCTGCGCATCACCCTCGACGGAAGCGAGCGGGCGGTGGCCGCCGGCTCGACCGCCGGCGAGGCGCTCGGCGCCGACGGCCGGACCGTGATCGCCGCCCGGGTCGGCGGTGAGCTGCGCGACCTGGCCTACGAGGTCCGCGACGGCGACGTCGTCGAGCCCGTGGAGATCGGCTCGGACGACGGGCGGGCGATCATGCGGCACTCGGCCGCGCACGTGATGGCGCAGGCCGTCCAGGAGCTGTTCCCCGAGGCGAAGCTCGGCATCGGCCCGCCGGTGGAGAACGGCTTCTACTACGACTTCGACGTCGAGAGCCCGTTCACCCCCGACGACCTCAAGCGCGTCGAGAAGCGGATGCGCGAGATCGTCAAGCAGGGCCAGCGGTTCTCCCGCCGGGCCGTCTCCGACGACGAGGCGCGCGCGGAGCTGGCCGCCGAGCCGTACAAGCTGGAGCTGATCGGCCTCAAGGGCGGCTCCGGCGAGGTCGCCGACGCGGCCGAGGGCGCCGACGTCGAGGTCGGCGGCGGCGAGCTGACCATCTACGACAACCTCGACGCCAAGTCCGGCGAGCTGTGCTGGAAGGACCTGTGCCGGGGGCCGCACCTGCCGTCCACCCGCGTGATCCCCGCGTTCAAGCTGATGCGGGCGGGCGGCGCGTACTGGCGCGGCAGCGAGAAGAACCCGCAGCTCCAGCGCATCTACGGCACCGCCTGGGAGTCCCGCGAGAAGCAGGACGAGTACCTGAAGTTCCTGGAGGAGGCCGAGAAGCGCGACCACCGCCGCCTCGGCGCCGAGCTGGACCTGTTCTCGTTCCCCAAGGAGATCGGCAGCGGGCTGGCGGTCTTCCACCCCAAGGGCGGCGTGATCCGCAAGGTGATGGAGGAGTACTCGCGGATCCGGCACGAGGAGGCCGGGTACGAGTTCGTCAACACCCCGCACATCACCAAGGGCACCCTGTACGAGGTCTCCGGGCACCTCGGCTGGTACAAGGACGACATGTTCCCGCCCATGGAGGTGGACGGGGGCGACTACTACCTCAAGCCGATGAACTGCCCGATGCACAACCTGATCTTCGGGGCGCGCGGGCGGTCGTACCGGGAGCTGCCGCTGCGGCTGTTCGAGTTCGGCAGCGTCTACCGGTTCGAGAAGTCCGGCGTGGTGCACGGCCTCACCCGGGTGCGCGGCATGACCCAGGACGACGCGCACATCTACTGCACCCGCGAGCAGATGGTCGGCGAGCTGAAGAGCCTGCTCACCTTCGTGCTCGACCTGCTGCGCGACTACGGCCTGAACGAGTTCTACCTGGAGCTGTCCACCCGCGACGACTCCGACAAGTTCATCGGCACCCAGGAGGACTGGGACGAGGCCACCGCCGCGCTCCAGGAGGCCGCCGACGAGTCCGGGCTCGACCTCGTCGCCGACCCGGGCGGCGCGGCGTTCTACGGCCCGAAGATCTCCGTCCAGGCCAAGGACGCGATCGGCCGCACCTGGCAGCTGTCGACCATCCAGGTCGACTTCAACCAGCCCAAGCGGTTCGAGCTGGAGTACCAGGCCGCCGACGGCACCCGGCAGCAGCCGGTGATGATCCACCGGGCGCTGTTCGGGTCGATCGAGCGGTTCTTCGGCGTGCTGCTGGAGCACTACGCGGGCGCGATGCCGCCGTGGCTGGCGCCGGTGCAGGTGGTCGGCATCCCGATCGGCGAGGCGCACGTCCCGCACCTGGAGCGGGTCGCGGACGCGCTGCGCGCCAAGGGGATCCGGGTGGAGGTCGACGCCTCCGCCGACCGGATGCAGAAGAAGATCCGCAACGCGCAGAAGCAGAAGGTCCCGTACATGCTGCTGGCCGGCGACGACGACGTGGCCAGGGACGCGGTGTCGTTCCGGTACCGCGGCGGCGAGCAGCGCAACGGCATCCCGATCGGCGAGGCGGTCGACGAGATCGTCAAGGCCGTCGAGGCCCGGATCCAGGTCTGAGGATCCGGGGACCGGGAATCGGGGTCCGGTACGCGTCGGCCGCGGCATCTGGGACGGTGGGGAGATGAAGACGAGGAGCAGGCCGGTCGCCGGGCCGGCCCGCAAGGGCCCGGCCTGGCTCCGCGGCGCCGGGTACGGCGGCGCGATGCTGCTCGTGGCGGCCGCCGTCGCGGTGCTGCTCTACCCCCTGATGGGCCAGGACCGGAAGGGCGGCACCGCGGCGGGCGACCAGGCCGCGGCGGGCACCGCGACGACCGCGCCGGGCGTGCCGGGGGGCGGCGCGACCGGCGTCCCCGGCGTCCCGGGCGCCACCGAGCCGCAGACCCGGCCGGAGCAGGGCGGCGGCACCGGCCGCGACCAGGGCGGTAACCAGGGCGGCGGGCCGACGCTGCCCGGCCAGGGCGGCGGCACGACCACCTGGTGCCCGGCCGGCACGGCCGTCTACCGGCCCGCGGCCACCGGCGACGCCCTGGAGGTCGCCGTCCGGGCCTCGGCCAGCGGGCTGGTCCGGGCCGAGGTGTCGATGACCGGGCGGTCCCCGGTGTCCCAGCAGGACACCGCCAAGGCCGGCCGTACGCACACCTTCCGATTCGCGGGCGTCCGGGCCGAGACGGTCGAGCGGGTGAAGGTCACCACCGTGTCGGTCGGGGTCTCGATGCAGACCTGCTACGCGCGCGTCGCGGGCTGACGGGCCTGCCGCGGGGGCCCGCGCGGGGGAGCGGCGGGACAATCCCGGGGGCGTGACGGGAGTGAACGCCCCGTGTCCGGGCAGGACGCGGGTGTGAATGCCCCGAAGGGCCGCGACGTCGTCGTGGCCGTGGCCTCCGCGGGCGGCATCGGCGCACTCCGCGATCTGCTGGCGCGGCTGCCCGCCGACCTTCCGGCGGCGATCCTCGTGGTCCTGCACGTGTCGCCGTACGGGGGCGGCACGCTCCCGCGGGTGCTGCAGCGGCCGTCCGCGCTGCCGGTGTCGTACGCCGAGGACGGCGGCGACCTGACCCAAGGCCGCGTCTACGTGGCCCCGCCCAACCGCCACCTGCTCCTGCTGGGCGACACCATGCGGCTGTCCACCGGGCCCCGGCAGAACGGGCACCGGCCCGCGGCCGACTCGCTGCTGTTCAGCGCGGCGCTGGCGGCCGGCCCGCGGGTCACCGCCGTGGTGCTCAGCGGCGCCCTCGACGACGGCGCGGCGGGCGGCGCGGCCGTACGGCGGCACGGCGGCCTGGTGCTGGTCCAGGAGCCCGCCGAGGCGCCGTTCAGCGGGATGCCCGACGCCGCGCTGGAGGCCGTGCCGGACGCGCCCGCGCTCCCGCTGGCCGAACTGGCCGTGCGGATCGAGCAGGAGGCCCGCGAGTACGGCGGCGAGGAGCTCCCCGAACCGGCGCGGGACGCCGAGCTGGAACGCCGCGTCGCCTGGCTGCTGCCCGAGTTCCCGGCCGCCTTCAAGCCCGGGAGACCGGAACCCGAGGGGGTGAGCTGCCCCGAATGCGGCGGCCCGATCTTCCTCGGCCGGCGGCGGCCGCACGAGCCCGGGCGGTACGAATGCGTCGTCGGGCACGCCTGGACGGGCCGCAGCCTGCTCGACGGCCAGGCGCACCAGGCCGAGTGGGCGCTGGAGCAGGCCGCCCGGCAGCTGGAGGAGCGCCGCCGGCTCAACCTCCGCCTGGAGCGGGAGGCGGCCGGGCGGGGGCACCACATCTCGGCCCGCAAGTTCGCCGAGATGGGGGAGGAGAGCGAGCGCGCCCTGTCGACGATCCGGCGGCTGATCGTCGAGATGGGGGACCGGGGCGAGGCGGAGGCGTCCGGGACCGGCCCGGAACCGGGCTGACCTCGCCCGTTCCCGGGCCGCCGGTTCGGGGCCGTGGCCATTAGGCTCGTTCCGTGGTGACAATCACGGGCGACGGCGAGGACCCCCGCGAGCTGGAGGAGCTCCTCGCCATGCTGAAGGAGAACCGCGGCTTCGACTTCAGCGGCTACAAGCGCTCGACCCTGATGCGGCGCATCGGCCGCCGCATGGTCGCGGTCGGCCTGGGGACGTTCGGCGAGTACCGGGACTTCCTCGAGGCCCAGCCGGAGGAGTACGCCGCGCTGTTCGACAACCTGCTGATCAACGTCACCGGGTTCTTCCGCGACGCCCCGGCGTGGGAGGCGCTGGCGGAGCGGGTGGTGCCGGATCTGGTCAAGACCGGCCCGCCGGCCAGGCCGATCCGGGTGTGGAGCGCCGGCTGCTCGACCGGCGAGGAGGCCTACACGCTGGCGATGGTGCTGGCCGAGGCGCTCGGCGTGGACGGCTTCCGCGACCGCGTCAAGATCTACGCCACCGACCTGGACGAGGCCGCGCTGCAGGCCGCGCGGGCCGGCGCGTACACCGAGCGCAAGGTCCGCGACGTCCCGCCCGAGCTGCGCGCCAGGTACTTCGAGCCGCTCCAGTCCAGCTACGTGTTCCGCCGCGACCTGCGCCGCCAGGTCATCTTCGGCCGCAACGACCTGACCAAGGACGCCCCGATCTCGCGGGTGGACCTGCTGGTCGTCCGCAACACGCTGATGTACTTCAACGCCGAGACGCAGGCCGGCATCCTGCGCCGGCTCCACTTCGCCCTGAACGACTCGGGCTACATCTTCCTCGGCAAGGCCGAGATGCTGCTCAACCACGGCGACTGGTTCGAGCCCGTCGACCTGCGCAAGCGCCTGTTCCACAAGCTGCCGCGCAGGGCGCGGCCGCCGAGGCTGACGCTGGACGACGCCACCGGCGCGAACGCCGCGCGCACCGCCCAGATCCGTTCCGCCGCCCTGGCCGCGGGGCCGGTGGCGCAGCTGGCCCTGGACACCGAGGACAACCTGGTCGTGGCGAACACCCAGGCGGAGGCCCTGTTCCAGCTGCACGCGATGGACGTGGGGCGGCCGTTCCAGGACCTGGAGGTGTCCTTCCGCCCGGTCGAGCTCCGCTCGATCATCGAGCGGGTCAAGCAGGAGCTGCGGCCGGTCGAGCTCCAGCACGTGGAGTGGCAGCGCTCCTCGGCGGCGGAGGTGTGCGTGCTCGACGTGGTGGTCGGGCCCCTCTACGACACCGCGCACGGGCTGATCGGCGTCGGGATCAGCTTCAACGACGTCACCCGCTATAGCCGGCTGCACGACGAGCTGGAGCACGCGAACGAGGAGCTGGAGCGCGCCTACCAGGAGCTGCAGTCCCTGAACGAGGAGCTGGAGACCACCAACGAGGAGCTCCAGTCGACCAACGAGGAGCTCCAGAGCACCAACGAGGAGCTGGAGACGATGAACGAGGAGCTCCAGTCCACGAACGAGGAGCTCCAGGAGATCAACGACGCGCTGCGGTTCCGGACCGGCGAGCTGGACGCCGCCAACGCCTTCCTGGCCTCGGTGCTGCAGAGCCTCGGCACGGCGGTGATCGTGGTGGACGACCAGCTGCGGGTCACCGTCTGGAGCCAGGGCGCCGAGGAGCTGTGGGGGCTGCGCGCGGACGAGGCGAACGGCCAGCACCTGCTCGGCCTGGACATCGGGCTGCCGGTGCGGGAGATCGCGCCGCTGGTGCACCGGTCGCTGGAGCCGGGCCGTACCGGCCGGGCGGGCACCACGGTGGACGCGATCAACCGGCGCGGCCGCTCGGTGCGCCTGTGGATCGAGACGTCGCAGCTGAGCGACAAGGGCGCCGCCCAGGGCGTGATCCTGATCGCCAACCACACCGTTCCCCACGGGGCCGCGGCGCCGCCGGCGGGTGCGGACGGGGCGGGCGCGGGCCCGCCCGGGGCCGGGGGATGAGCGCGGCCGGCGTCCGCCGGGCTAGGGCGCCGGCGGGGCGCGTGAGGAGCGTGGATTCGGGGGGCGGATCCACACGCTCGGAGGGGGCGCCCCGCCGGCGCTCTCAGGCGGTGAGGGGGGGATTCACCGCCCGAGATCGTGGGACCGGCGACCCGCGGGGATCGCGCGGAGGGGAGTCCGCGCCCGCGCGCGCGGGGCCGGACCGGCCGGCGTAGTACGCGGCCAGGCGGCGCGACTCGGCGGCCGCCGCCCGGGCCGTCGTGGACTTCCGCCGGTAGAGCGCCCGGTTCTCCGGGCGGATCTCGGCGAGATGGGCGAAGGCGTCGGCGGCCTGGTCCTGGAGCTGCGCGTTGTTCAGCAGGTTGCGGGCCAGCCGGACGGTCGCCTGCTCGGCCGCGCGCCGCCGCCGCTCGACGCTCTCGATCACGCCGTGGGCGGCGCCGTCCGCGGTCGCGGCCGGTTCGCCGGCACCCGCCGGCGCGGTGCGGGACCGGCGCGCGGGCGTGGTCACCGGGAGCGTCGGCGCGTCCGAGCCCGGCGCGACGAACCCGGCCGGGACCCGCAGCTGCCTCGGCGTGATCGGCAGGCCGGCGTCGGCGGCGGTGGTCGTGACGATGCTGCGCACCGTGCGCTCGGCCAGCCGTTCGCCGCGCCGGCCGACGAAGAGCGCGGACTCGTCGGGATCGCGGCCGAGCAGGGAGGGGCGGACGCGCAGCCAGCGGCGCAGGGTGTCGTGCACCTCGCCGTAGGGCAGCGTGACCATGCGCCGGACGTTGCCGCGGCCGTCCCGCATGACCAGGTGCCAGCGCCGCGAGCCGCGGACGACGTCCTCGACGTCCAGCGCCGCCAGCTCGGCGACGCTCATGCCCGAATGGACCAGCAGCAGGCAGATCGCCGCGTCCCGGGACGAGCGCAGCCGCCGCGCCGCCGCGTGGAAGCGGCCGCGCAGCCGGGCGTCGAGGACCGCCGGCGGGCGGTTGGGCAGCCGCTCCCGGACGGCGCGCACGTGCCCCAGGCCGCGGTGGAAGGTGTAGTAGTGGTCGATCGCCGCCAGGTAGTTGTTGATCGTGCCCGGCTTGCAGCCGTGCGCGGCGCGCAGGTGGTCGCTGAAGCCGGCGACGGCGAGGTCGCGGTCGGCGGGGTCGCTGAGGGGCTCGCCGGCCCCGCCGTCCGGGCCGCCGGTCCGCGCTCCGGCGGCGAGCCAGGCCAGGTAGCCGCGGACCCGCGAGGTGTAGACCTGGCGGCTGCCCGGCGACAGGGCGGATCCGCGGAGCGCGGCCCGGTACGCCCGCCACTCGCGCAGCCAGGGCTCCGGGAGGGCGGCCGGGCGCCCGCGCCGGCCGCATCCGGCGCCGTCCTGACCGCAGCGGCCGTCACCGTGCGCGTCCTGCGCCATGACGACCTCCTGAGCGGTGGGGGTCCGGGCCGTGCTGTCCTTGAAGTATCCCGCTCGGCGGTGACAAAACCGGCCGAAAGAAAAGAATCGCCGTTTCTTTCAGTAGGCCGCGGCAGCGGGCGATGCCGGTGGAACGTTCCGTGGCAGGCGAGGCCACCGCTGTCACGGGACGCTCCGGGAGAAAAGGGTTACCGGGTGTTCGCTGCGTTTCTGGCAGCAGGCGGCCGGACGTCCTCGACGGAGATGTCGACCGCGACCACGCGCACGCCCAGCATCCTGCCGGCCATCCGGGCGACATCGGCCCTGACCTGCCTGGCCACGTCCATCACCGGGCAGCCGTACGCGACGGTGAGGCCGAGTTCGAGGGAGACCTCGTGGCCGTGCGGGTGCGGTTCCCCGAGCGGCCGGCCGGACGCGGCGGGGAGCGAGGCCGGGCCGCCCGCCTCGCCCGCACCGCCCGAACCGCCCAAAGCGCCCGAACCGGTCCAGGAGGCGCGGGCGGCCGCGTCCGCGACCCCGTCCACCTCCAGCGCCGCCAGCACCGCGATCTTCTCGATCACCTGGTCCTCGATGGTGACGCGTCCCTTCACGACCGGGGTGGCGGCGTCGGCGGGCGGAGCCGCGGGCACGGGCGGGAGCGGCGCGCCGCCCGCCGGCGCCGGAGGCGCGGGGAAGAACGGCATGGACCCGGCCTCGAGACGCGGCGGCTCCGCGCCGCCGCCGCCCGGAAATCCCTTGTCGAGGTCGGTCATCGATCGGCTCCCCACGCTGGACGTGCCGTCCATGGTGCCGCGGCGGCGCCCGGGCCGCCCGCCATGTCCGGTGAACTCCGGTGAAATCCGGTACTGCCGCCCGGTACGGCCGCGGGACCGGGGGATCCCGGCTGCAGCCCCGCCGGGCTTCCTCTCTATGCTGCTGGTCAGGCCGTGAACGCCGATCGGGCCGCGAACAAGAGGAGAGCGCCGCCTTGAGCCTAGAGCCGGAGGAGCCTGTGACGCCGGAGGCGCGCGAGGACGCGCCTCGGTACGAGGAGGAACGGGGAGGTGCGGGCACGCCGGACAACTTCCAGCGGCTGTGGACCCCGCACCGGATGGCCTACATCAAGGGCGAGGGCAAGCCCACCGGCGCCGGGGCGGAGGACGGCTGCCCGTTCTGCGAGATCCCCGCGATGACCGACGAGGACGGCCTGATCGTGGCCCGCGGCGAGCGGGTGTACGCGGTGCTCAACCTCTACCCGTACAACTCCGGCCACCTCATGGTCGTCCCGTACCGGCACGTGGCCGACTACACGGGGCTCGACCCGGCGGAGTACGGCGAGCTGGCGGAGCTGACCCGCCGCGCGCTGACGGCGCTGCGCCGGGCCAGCGGCGCCCAGGGCTTCAACGTCGGCATGAACCTCGGCCAGGTCGCGGGCGCCGGGATCGCCGCGCACCTGCACCAGCACGTCGTGCCGCGCTGGGGCGGCGACACCAACTTCATGCCGGTCGTCGGCCACACCAAGGTGCTCCCGCAGCTCCTGCGCGACACCCGCAAGCTCCTCGCCGACGCGTGGCCGGCCGCCGGGGACGATCGGTGACGGCCGGTGGCGACTAGGGGCGCGGTCCCCGGGCAGGAACCGGACGTGACTTCTCGCGAACGGCCGGTCCTGCTGTACGACGGCGACTGCGGCTTCTGCACCGCGTCGGTGCGGTTCATCGAGCGCCGGATCCCCACCTCGGCCGAGCTGGTGCCGTACCAGGCCGCGGACCTGGCGGCGCTCGGCACGACGCCCGAGCGGGCGGCGCGCGAGGTCGTCTGGGTGGGCCGCGGCCGGCGCGCCCTGGGCGGGGCGCAGGCCGCGGCGGCGCTGCTGATCGACGCCGGCGGGGTGTGGCGGCCGCTGGGCCTGGTCCTGCGGGTGCCGCCGTTCCGCTGGATCGCGCACGGCGTCTACCGCCTGGTGGCGAACAACCGCGGTCGCCTGCCCGGCGCCACGCCCGCGTGCGCGCTGCCCGCCGACCGCAGGCCCGGGGCGCGCTGACGGCCGGCGGCCCGGAGGGGAGCGCCCCCGCGGGCCGCCCGGCGCAGGGCCCGCGCGTCAGTCGTCCCTGGAGGCGGCGGCCACCTTGTCCGACAGGTGGGACGGCAGCGGCTCGTACCGCAGGAACACCCGGCTGAACGAGCCGGTGCCCTGCGACAGCGAGCGCAGGTCGATCGCGTACCGGATGATCTCCAGCTGCGGCACCTCCGCCTTGATCATGGTGCGGCCGCCCGGCACCGACTCCGAGCCGAGCACCCGGCCGCGGCGCGAGGTCAGATCGGACATCACCGCGCCCACGTAGTCGTCGGCGATCAGCACCGCGACCTCGTCGACCGGCTCCAGCAGCAGGATCGGCACCTTGGCCGCCGCGTCCTTGAGCCCGAGCGCGCCCGCCGCCTGGAAGGCCATGTCGGAGGAGTCGACCGAGTGCGCCTTGCCGTCGTGCAGCGTGACCCTGATGTCGACCAGCGGGTACCCGGCCGACACCCCCCGCGCCATCTGCTGCCGGACGCCCTTCTCGACCGACGGGATGAACTGGCGCGGCACCACGCCGCCGACGATCCGGTCGACGAACTCGAAGCCCTCGCCGGAGGCCAGCGGCTCCACCTCGATGTGGCAGATGCCGTACTGGCCGTGCCCGCCGCTCTGCTTGACGTGCCGGCCCAGGCCCTTGGCGGTGCCGCCGAACGTCTCGCGCAGCGGGACGCGCAGTTCGACCCGCTCGACCTCCACTCCGTACCGGGTGCGCAGCCGCTCGATCAGCACGTCGGCGTGCGCCTCGCCCATGCACCACAGCACCAGCTGGCGGGTCTCGGAGTTGTTCTCCAGCCGCAGCGTCGGGTCCTCGGCGACCAGCCGGCCCAGCGCCTGTCCCAGCTTGTCCTCGTCGGCCTTGGACCGGGCCCGGATGGCGACCGGCAGCAGCGGGTCGGGCATCGACCAGGGCGCCATCAGCAGCGGGGCGCCGGGGTCCGACAGCGTGTCGCCCGTCTCGGCCCGGCTGAGCTTGGCGACCGCGCAGATGTCGCCGGCCTGGCACGACGCCAGCGTCCGCTGCGTCTTGCCCAAGGGGGAGGTGAGCGCGCCGACCCGCTCGTCGACGTCGTGGTCCTCGTGGCCGCGGTCCTCCAGGCCGTGCCCGGAGACGTGCACGGTCGAGTCGGGGCGCAGCGTGCCCGAGAACACCCGGACCAGCGAGATGCGCCCGACGTACGGGTCGGAGGTGGTCTTGACGACCTCGGCGACCAGCGGGCCCTCGGGATCGCACGCGATCTTCCTGGGCGGGCCGCCGTTCACGCCGGTGACCGGCGGGATGCCGTGCTCGGGCGGGGACGGGAACGCCTCGGTGATGACCTCCAGCAGCTCCATCATCCCGATGACCGGGCCGGGGTGGTCGCCGTGCGGCACGGAGGTGGCGAGGACCGGGTAGAAGCTGCCGCGCGCCACGGCCGTCTCCAGGTCCTCGATGAGCGACTTGACGGGGATGTCCTCACCGGCGAGGTACCGGTCCATGAGGCCCTCGTCCTCGCTCTCCTGGATGATCCCCTCGATCAGCGCGGCGCGCTGCTCCTCGATCTGGTCCACGTAGCGGGCGTCCGGCTCGCACTCGACCCGGGCGCCGGTGGAGTAGTCCATGCAGCGCTGGGTCAGCAGCCCGATCAGCCCCTCCGGGGCGTCCCCCGAGCCGATCGGGAAGTAGCAGGGGAGCACGCCCTCGCCGAAGGCGTCCTGGCAGGTCAGCAGCACGTCGTCGAAGTCGCCGCGCTGCTGGTCGATCTTGGTGATGACGACCGCGCGGGGCATGTTCACCGCCGCGCACTCCTCCCACAGCATGCGGGTGAGGCCGTCGATGCCGTCCACCGCCGAGACGACGAACAGCGCCGCGTCGGCGGCTCGCAGCCCGGCCCGCAGATCGCCGACGAAGTCGGCGTAGCCGGGGGTGTCGATCAGGTTGACCTTGATGTCGCCGTGCACGAGCGGGGCCAGCGACAGGTTGACCGAGCGCTGCTGGCGCACCTCGACCTCGTCGAAGTCGCTGACCGTGGTGCCGTCCTCGACCCGGCCGCGCCGCTGGACGGTGCCGGTCGCGGCCAGCAGCGCCTCCACCAGCGTGGTCTTCCCCGCCCCCGAATGGCCGACCAGCGCGACGTTGCGCACCTTGTCGGGCCGGCCGGCCTCCGGTGCCCTGCCGTGGCCTCCCGGATGGCCTCCCTTGTCCGCCATGGCTCTTACCTCCTAGGACGGGCCCGCGCGGGGCCGCGTGCGGCTGAGGGCCCGGCCCGCCGGTGCGGGCCAGGGTCCTGTCGGCCGAGTGCGGCGCCAGGCCACCGTCCGACGTGCGTGACCGACGTCACACCCGTGTCAACACCTTTTCCCGTGTCGGCCCGGATCACAAGGGGCGGACGGCAAACGCTGGTCATCTCTTCCCGCGCGGACAGCCGCGGCGCGCCGCCTCGACCCGCCGTACCGGGCGGCAGCACTACGATTGGGCCCGCGCTGCGCGGCCCCCCGAGCCCGGCGCGGCACCGTGCCGGGCCTCTCGGCGCGGGGCCACGACCTCGACACCACAGGATCGGACGCGATGCTCAACAAACTGCGGCCCGCGCTGGGACGCGTTCTGACCCCCATCGGCCAGACCGTCGCGCGGACCGGGGTCTCGCCCAACGCCATCACCGTCGTCGGGACGATCGGCGTGCTGGCCGGCGCGCTGGGCTTCTTCCCCCGGGGCGAGTTCTTCTGGGGCACGATGGTGATCACTGCGTTCGTGCTGTTCGATATGCTGGACGGGGCCGTCGCCCGGGTCACCGGCAAGATCTCCCGCTGGGGCGCGTTCCTGGACTCCACGATGGACCGGGTCGCGGACGCGGCGATCTTCTCCGGGCTGATGATCGGGCTCTACCGGGACGGCCAGGAGGGACTGGCCGGGGTCGCGCTGTACTGCCTGGTCGCCGGTGTCGTGGTGTCGTACGCCAAGGCCCGTGCCGAGGGGCTGGGCTACACCTGCGACGTCGGGATCGCCGAGCGTTCGGAGCGGCTGATCGTGGCGCTGGTGGCGGCAGGGTTCGCCGGGCTGGGCGTGCCGTACATCCTGGCGGCGGCGCTGTGGGTGCTGGCGGTGCTGAGCACGGTCACCGTCGGGCAGCGGTTCGCGACCGTGCGGGCGCAGGCCCTCGCCGAGCCCGCCGCCACCGCGCCCGGCACCGCCGGGCCGGAGGCCGGCGGCACCGCGGACGCCCGGCCCGACGGCGGCGCCGAGTCGCCCGAGTCGCCCGAGTCGCCCGGCGCGGCCGGGCCTGCCGAGGCCGCCGGGCCCGCGCCGCGGGTGGAGCCCAAGACCGTGCCCAAGGGCCGCAAGGGCGGCGGCGGGCCGGCCGGCCGGCTCAGGCGCCGCGCGGAGCGCCGCGCGTGACCCCCGGCATCCGGCCGCCCCGCCCGCCCCGGCCTCCCCGGATCGCGGCGGCGCGGGACGAGGTGATGGACGCCGCCTACGCCCTCGGCTGGACGGTCGTGCGCAAGATGCCCGAGCGCGCCGCGCGCGCCGCGTTCACCGCGCTGGCCGACCGCACCTGGCAGCGGCACACGTCGGGCGTGCGGCAGCTGGAGAGGAACCTGTGCCGGGTGCTGGGCAAGGACGCCGTCGACGACGAGGTCCGCGTCCTGAGCAAGAAGGTGCTGCGCTCGTACTTCCGGTACTGGCTGGAGGTCTTCCGGCTGCCCGAGTACGACCGCGACCGCATCGTCGGCCGGATGCGCGTCACCGGGCACGAGAAGATCTTCGCCAACCTCGATTCGGGGCGCGGGGTGATCCTCGCCCTGCCCCACATGGGCAACTACGAGCAGGCCGGGGCCTGGCTGGTCTACCAGGGGCACCCCTTTACGACCGTGGCCGAAAGGCTCAAGCCGGAGTCCCTATTCGACAGGTTCGTCGCGTTTCGTGAGAGCCTGGGAATGGAGGTACTGGCCCACAAGGGCGCGTCCGCTTACGGCCGCCTCGCCCAGCGGCTGCGCGCCGGCCGCCCGGTGTGCCTGGTCGTCGACCGGGACCTCACCGACAGCGGGATCGACGTGGAGTTCTTCGGCGCCACCGCCCGGATGCCGGCGGTGTCGGCGGCGCTGGCGATCCAGACCAGCGCCGCGCTCATCCCGGTCACCTTGTGGTACGAAGGCGAGTACTGGGCGGCGCGGGTACACGACGAGATCCCGGTTCCTGACGGGGGCGCCAGACAGGAGAAGATCGCGGCCATGACTCAGCAGCTCGCCCGTGCCTTCGAGGAGGGCATCGCGGCGCATCCGGAAGACTGGCACATGCTCCAGAAGGTCTGGGTGGAGGACCTGCCGGAGGAGCGCCGGAACGGCCGGAACGGCCCGGAAGGAACGGCGCGGTGAGGATCGGCATCGTCTGCCCGTACGACTGGGAGGTCCCGGGCGGCGTCCAGCAGCACATCCGCGACCTGGCCGAGGCGCTGATCGAGCTCGGCCACCACGTGTCGGTGATCGCCCCGGCCGACGACGACGCCGAGCTGCCGCCGTACGTGGTCCCCACGGGCCGCGGCGTGCCGGTGCCCTACAACGGGTCGGTCGGGCGGGTCTCGTTCGGGTTCCTGTCGGCCAACCGGGTCCGGCGGTGGATCAACGAGGGCCGCTTCGACGTCCTGCACGTCCACGAGCCGGCCGCGCCGTCACTGGGCATCCTGGCCTGCTGGGCCGCCGACGGGCCGATCGTGGGCACGTTCCACGCCTCGTACGAGCGCTCCCGGCTCGTCTCGGTCACCGCGCCGATCCTGCAGAGCGCGCTGGAGAAGATCACCGGCCGTATCGCGGTGTCGGAGGCGGCCCGCAAGACGCTGGTGGAGCACTTGGGCGGCGACGCGGTGCTGATCCCCAACGGCGTGGCCACCGAGCGGTACGCGATGGCCGAGCCGCTGCCCGGCTGGCCCGGCCGCGGCGACGGCGACGCCGCCGCCGGGAACGGCACCGGCGGCGCGCTGGGCTTCCTCGGCCGGATGGACGAGCAGCGCAAGGGCCTGCCGGTGCTGCTGCGCGCCTTCGAGATCCTCGGCCGCGAGCGTCCCGGCCTGCGGCTGCTGGTCGCCGGGCCGGGCGACGCCGACGACGTGGTGGCCAAGGTCTCGCCCGAGCTGCGCGACCGGGTGGTCATGCTCGGCCTGGTCAGCGAGGAGGACAAGGTCCGCGCGTACCACTCGGTGGACGTGTTCGTGGCCCCCAACCTGGGCGGGGAGAGCTTCGGGATCGTGCTGGCCGAGGCGATGTCGGCGGGCGCGCCGATCCTGGCCAGCAACATCGAGGCGTTCGACCGGGTGCTGCGCGGCGGCCGGGCCGGCGCGCTGTTCCCGGTCGGCGACCATGAGGCGCTGGCCGCGGCGGCCGGCGAGCTGCTCGACGACCCGGCCCGGCGCAAGCAGCTGTCGGCCGAGGCGCGCGCGGCCGTCCGTTCCTATGACTGGTCGGCGGTGGCCCGCGACGTGCTGCGGGTGTACGAGACCGTCGCGCTCGACGGCGCCGGTGTCGTCGAGTCCGGCCGCGGAGCCTGAGAGGCGTACGGCACAGCATGTTGTTCCCCGACTGGATCATCGATGTCCTGTTCTGGATCGCGGTCGTCTTCCTGGTCGGCGTGTACGTCTCCTGGCGCGCGACGCGGCTGGACCGGCTGCACGTCCGCGTCGAGACGGCCCGCGCCGCGCTGGACGCCGCGCTGGTCCGGCGGGCCGCGGTCGCGCTGGAGATGGCCGCGTCCCGGCAGCTGGACCCGGCCACCAGCCTGGTGCTGGCCACCGCCGCGCACGAGGCCCGCACCGCCGACGCCGACGGCCGCGAGTTCGCCGAGAGCGACCTGTCCCGGGCGCTGCGCGCGGTGGTCGACCAGCCCGACTTCACCGAGACCCTGAAGGTCAAGGGCGACGGGCAGCCGGTGCTGGACGAGATGGCCTCGGCCGCGGCCAAGGTCGTCTACGCCCGCCGGTTCTACAACGACGCCGTCTCGGCCGCCCGCATCGCGCGCCGCAAGCTGCTGATCCGCGTGCTGCCGCTGGCGGGCCGGGCGCCGCTGCCCGGCTTCTTCGAGATCGACGACGACCCGCCGGAGGCGCTGCGCGGCTGAGGCGCGCGGCCGGGCCCCGGGGTTGAACCCGACAAAGCTCTCATTCGTATTCGCTACCCTCGGGCAGATCCGCCATTGGGAGGCAGAATCGTGGGTGTTGCTGGGGTTCGGGGTCGTACGGCCGCCGGTTTCGGGGCCGTCGCACTCGGCGCGGCACTGACGGCGTGCTCGGGCGGTGGCGGCGCGGAGACGGCCGCGCCCCCCAACGCCGAGGGAGGTGAGGGCGGCAAGCCCTCCGCGCCCGCCACGCATCCGTTCACCGGCGGCCGCAGCGGGGTGGACAACCCCGTGCTGGCCGTGAAGATCGAGAACACGCGGCCCGCGCTGCCGCAGACCGGGGTGCGGTCGGCCGACATCGTGTACGTGGAGCAGGTCGAGGGCGGCGAGACCCGGCTGATGGCCGTGTACTCGTCCAAGCTGCCCCCGCGGGTCGGGCCCGTCCGGTCCGCGCGGATCTCCGACCTGCACATCCTGCCGCAGTTCGGGAAGCCGGCGTTCGCGTTCTCCGGCGTGCAGAGCAAGATGAAGAAGTACATCAAGCAGGCCCCGCTGTACGACATCTCCCAGGAGAGCGCCGGTTCGGCCTACTTCAGGGCGGGCCCCAAACCCATCCCGTACAACCTCTACGCCAGCCCGAAGTCCCTGCTCAAGCAGGCTCCCAAGGCCGAAGGGCCGCGCGACGTCGGGTTCCGGTTCGGGCCCGCGCCCCAGGGCGGCAGGCCCACCAAGACCTTCACCGCCCGCTGGCCCTCCACGCGGATGTCGTTCACCTGGTCGGCCAAGCAGAAGCGCTGGCTGTCGGCCCACAACGGGCGCACCAACACGGCCGCCGAGGGCGGGGTGCTCGGCGGGCAGACCGTCGTGATCCAGTACGCCAAGACCACTCGCTCGAAGTTCCACGACTTCCTCGGCAACTACACGCCGGAGATCAAGACGACCGGGACGGGGCGCGCCCTCGTCCTGCGCGACGGCAAGGCCTACGACGCCCGCTGGTCCCGCCCGGCCGAGGACGAGGGGACCACGTTCACCACCGCCGCGGGCGAGCCGATGACGTTCGCCAAGGGCCAGGTCTGGATGGTCCTGGTGAACGACGGCGAGCCCCGCATCCCGTAAAACCGGCGGCCCGGCCGCTGACACTCTGCCGGGTCCAAGACCGGACGGAGCAGGCAATATCATGGAAACGACTTGCCGTCCGTTCACGTGAGGAAGACCCGTGTCCAACACAGCCAGCTCCGCCACCGACACTCCCGCCACCGGGACCGCCCGGGTCAAGCGCGGCATGGCGGAGATGCTCAAGGGCGGCGTGATCATGGACGTCGTCACCCCCGACCAGGCGAAGATCGCCGAAGACGCCGGCGCCGTCGCGGTG
The DNA here is from genome assembly GCF_040703975.1 of Spirillospora sp. NPDC029432. Classification (NCBI taxonomy): domain Bacteria; kingdom Bacillati; phylum Actinomycetota; class Actinomycetes; order Streptosporangiales; family Thermomonosporaceae; genus Spirillospora; species Spirillospora sp. NPDC029432. The sequence continues at coordinate 29,291 of NZ_JBEZWH010000019.1, read as the reverse complement.
ATGGCGCTGGAGCGGGTGCCCGCCGACATCCGCGCCGAGGGCGGCATCTCCCGGATGAGCGACCCCGACATGATCGACGGGATCATCGAGGCCGTCTCCATCCCGGTCATGGCCAAGGCCCGCATCGGCCACTTCGTCGAGGCCCGCGTGCTCCAGGCGCTCGGCGTCGACTACATCGACGAGTCCGAGGTGCTCACCCCGGCCGACTACGAGAACCACATCGACAAGTGGGCGTTCACCGTCCCGTTCGTGTGCGGGGCCACCAACCTCGGCGAGGCGCTGCGCCGGATCACCGAGGGCGCGGCGATGATCCGCTCCAAGGGCGAGGCCGGCACCGGTGACGTCTCCAACGCCACCACCCACATGCGCAAGATCCGTGGGGAGATCAAGCGGCTCCAGAACCTGCCCGAGGACGAGCTGTACGTGGCCGCCAAGGAGCTCCAGGCCCCGTACGAGCTGGTCAAGGAGGTCGCGCAGGCCGGGAAGCTGCCCGTGGTGCTGTTCACCGCCGGCGGCATCGCCACCCCGGCCGACGCCGCGATGATGATGCAGCTGGGCGCCGAGGGCGTGTTCGTCGGCTCCGGCATCTTCAAGTCCGGCAACCCGGCGCAGCGCGCCGAGGCGATCGTGAAGGCCACCACCTTCCACGACGACCCCGACGTGATCGCCAAGGTCTCCCGCGGCCTCGGCGACGCCATGGTCGGCATCAACGTCGCCTCCCTGGGCGAGGACCAGAAGTTCGCCGGCCGCGGCTGGTGATCTAGCCGCAGGCGGGTAACGGACCCGCACGCCCGGCCTTTCCGGACGGGCGTGCGGGGTGACCGGCCGGTTACTTACGGCGGCCCCTCCCCATCCCGCGCCCCAGGGTTTACGCTGGCCGGGCGGTCTTCAGGGGCGGGAGGAACGTTCATGGGGTGGTCGGTCGCGCTGGCCTGTGCGAGCGCCGGTGAGCCCGCCGAGGTGTTCCGGCCCGGCCTCGACCCCGACCCCGATCCGGCCGCCGCGGCCAGCATCGCCCGCGGCCTCTACCCGGCCGCGACCCTCACCGAGACCGGCGACACCGTCCTGGACTTCGCGCTCTGGCCGTACGAGGACGAGCTGTTCGTCGGCGTCTTCGACCGCGCCCTGCTGCTGTGCGACCGGCGCCTGTTCTGCCTCGACGACGACGCCCGCCGGATCGCCGACACCGCCGCCGCCGCGCTGCCCGGCTCCCGCTGCGGCGTCCTCGTCCTGCACAGCGTGATCTCCGGCTGCTGGTTCCGCTGGTACGACGCCGGCGAGCTCCGCCGGGACGTCTTCGTGACCGGCGAGGACGGCGTGGTCGTCGACCAGGGCGAGCGGCTGCCGGCCGAGGGCCCGTACTGGAAGGCCATCGACGAGGGCGTCCCGGACGTCCCGCTGCCGTTCGACCCCGAGGAGTTCGGCCTCGCGCTCGCGGGCGCCCACATGTTCGGCCGCGGCATCGCCGACCGCGGCGCCGACGGCTTCCTCCCCCTCGAACTGCCGCTGCGCCGCTTCAAGCTCTGCTGACGGAGCCGAGGGGAAGAACCGCCGGTCGCCCGCACGTTGTACGGTCGGTACGACCACTCCCCGAAAGGCTTTTCCGTGACCGCTGTGCCCACGATCGGTGTTCTCGCCCTGCAGGGCGACGTGCGCGAGCACGCCCGGGCCCTGGAGGGAGCCGGCGCGCGGACCCTTCCCGTACGCCGCGCCGAAGAGCTCGAGAGCGTCTCCGCGCTCGTCATCCCGGGCGGCGAGTCCACCGCCATGTGGCGGCTGGCCCGCTCGTTCGAGCTGCTGGAGCCCCTGCGCAAGCGGATCGAGGCGGGCATGCCCGCGTACGGCTCCTGCGCCGGTATGATCATGCTCGCGGACCGGATCCGGGACGGCGCGGCCGGCCAGGAGACCATCGGCGGCGTCGACATGACCGTCCGCCGCAACGCCTTCGGCCGCCAGGTCGACTCGTTCGAGGCCCGGGTGCCGCTCGACGGCATCGGCGAGTTCGACGCGGTCTTCATCCGCGCGCCGTGGGTCGAGTCGGTCGGCGACGGCGTCGAGGTGCTCGGCCGCGCCGAGAGCGGCCCGAACATCGGTAGGATCGTCGCCGTCCGGCAGGGACGCCTGTTGGCGACCGCGTTCCACCCGGAGTTGACGGGCGACCACCGCGTGCACCACTACTTCGCCGATCTGGTGCGCCGGGCGATGGAGGAGGAGTAAAGAATGTCCGGCCATTCCAAATGGGCGACCACCAAGCACAAGAAGGCGGCCCTCGACGCCAAGCGGGGCAAGCTCTTCGCCAAGCTGATCAAGAACATCGAGGTCGCGGCGCGTACCGGCGGCGGTGACCCCGACGCCAACCCGACGCTCTACGACGCCATCTACAAGGCGAAGAAGAACTCGGTTCCCAACGACAACATCGAGCGCGCCCGCAAGCGCGGCGCGGGCGAAGAGGCCGGCGGCGCCGACTGGCAGAACATCACCTACGAGGGCTACGCCCCCGGCGGCGTCGCGGTCCTGGTCGAGTGCCTGACCGACAACCGCAACCGCGCCGCGTCCGAGGTCCGCGTCGCCCTCACCCGCAACGGCGGCTCTCTGGCCGACCCGGGCTCGGTGGCGTACCTGTTCAACCGCAAGGGCGTCATCATCGTCCCCAAGGCCGGCACCAGCGAGGACGACGTCATGATGGCCGTCCTGGACGCCGGCGCCGAAGAGGTCAACGACCTGGGCGAGAACTTCGAGATCGTCTGCGAGGCCGGCGACCTCATCCCCGTCCGCTCGGCCCTCCAGGAGGCCGGCATCGACTACGAGTCCGCCGACTCCAGCTGGCTCCCCAGCGTCTCGGTGCCCCTGGATGAGGACAACGCCAAGAAGGTCTTCCGCCTCATCGAGGCCCTGGAGGACTCCGACGACGTCCAGGACGTCTACGCGAACTTCGACGTCTCCGACGAGGTCATGGAGAAGATCGACGCCTGACCCGCACCGCCGCCCGGCCCGCCGCCCGGCCCGCCGCCCGCACCGGACGGCGGGCCGCCGCTAGGCCACCCGGTAGCGCAGGTGCGTGACGCTCCCGGCGAGCGGCCCGCCCACCGGGACGAGGCCGGCGCGCTCCCCGCCGAGGAAGGGCGTGCCCGCGCCCAGCAGCAGCGGCACGAGGTGGACGTACAGCTCGTCCAGCAGCCCCGCCCGGAGCGCCTGCCCGGCCACGTCGGCGCCCATCACCACGGTGTCCTTGGCGCCCGCGGCCTCCCTGGCCCGCCGGACCGCGCCCTCCAGCCCGTCGAAGGCGAAGACGCCGCCGTTCCCGCCCGCGAGATCGTCGCGGCGCCGGTGCGTGACGACGAACGCCGGCACACCGGCCCACGGCGTACCGCCCCACGGCTCCAGCCCCAGGTCGAACGTGCGCCGCCCGATGACGGCGGCCCCGACCCCCGCGTCCACCTCCCGCCGCACGGCCGCGTCGACCTCGCCGCCCGGGCCGTCCCAGCCCATCCACGCGTGCAGCGCCTCGCCGCCGTCGCCCATGGGCTCGTCCGCCCGGACGTTCGGCCCCGCGCTGAACCCGTCCAGCGACACCGACACGTCGAGAACCACCTTGCCCACCACGGACCTCCTCCGGGTCGCCGCCGATGCCGCAAGACCACCACAGCGGAGGGCCCGGCGGAAGCTCCCGCCCCGATGTCCCGCACGAGCGCCCCGCACGATGCCCTGGCCAGGGGCTCGACGGCGTTGCGGTGGCCATCCGGCGGCCGTACGGTCGGGATCATGGAGATCCGGGTGTTGGACGAGGGGCAGTGGCCCGCCGTGCGCGACCTGCTGGAGCAGGCTTTCGGGCGGCGCACGGAGGCGCACTGGGAGAGCACCGCCGAGCGGGTGCGCCCGGCGACGGCGGCCGGGCGGCAGTTCGGCGTCTTCGAGGGCGACCGGCTGGTCGGCACGGCGCTGATCCACGACATGACGCAGTGGTGGTACGGCCGGCCCGTCTCCATGGGCGGCATCGGCGGGGTCGCCGTGGCGCCGGACGCGCGGGGACGGGGGATCGGCCGCGCGCTGATGACCGGGGTGCTGGAACGCTGCGCCGCGCTCGGATACGCGCTGTCGATGCTCTATCCGGCCACGACCCCGCTCTACCGTTCGCTGGGCTGGGAGCACGCGGGCGCGCTGCACAAGGCCGCACTGCCGGCCGAGGCCCTGCGGACGGTGCGGGCGGAGCCCGTCGAGGTGCGGCGCGCCGGGCCGGCCGACGCGGCCGAGGTCGTCCGGACGATCGGGCGGGTGCACCGGGACGCGGGGCACTGCGGGCCGGTGGGCTGGGACGAGGAGCGGTGGCGGGGCACGCTGGCCGGATCCGACTACTTCTACCTGGCCGGGGACGGCTTCCTTCACTACCGCTGGGGCGAGGGCAACGGCTCCCTGGAGGTCAAGAAGCTCGTCGCGGCCTCCGAGCGGACGTCGCGGGGCCTCTGGGCGCTGGTCGGCTCCGGGTCGTCGGTCGCGCGGACCGTGCACGCGGACGTGGCCCCGCACGACCCGGTGTTCTGGATGCTGCGGGAGCGCCAGAGCGAGGAGGTCCACCGGGACCGCTGGATGCTCCGGACGGTGGACGCGCCCAAGGCGATCCAGGACAGGGGCTTTCCGGCGGGAGTGAGCGCCGAGGTGCCCCTGATCGTCGAGGACGCCCAGCTGAGCGCCAACGCGGGCGCGTGGCGGCTGATCGTCAAGGGCGGCGAGGGCCGGCTGGAGCGGGCCGCCGCGGAGCCGGGAGCCGTCCGGCTGCGGGCCGGGGGACTGGCCGCCCTGTACGCGGGCGTTCCCGCGTCCACCCTGCGGGCCGCCGGGCTGCTGGACGGCGACGCCCCCGAACTGGACGCGGTGTTCGCGGCCGACCCGTTCGCGCTCGACTTCTTCTGATCGACTTCTTCTGATCAATCCGACACGTGCGCGCGGGAGCGGCGGATGTCGGGCCGGTTCGATAGCGTGGCGCGTGCCGAACAGATGATCGAAGGAGCGCGCGTGCGGGTGATGGGGGTGGACCCCGGGCTCACCAGGTGCGGGGTCGGCGTGGTCGACGGCTCTCCGGGCAAGCCGCTGCGGCTCGTCCACGTGACCGTCGTACGGACCAGCCCCGACGACGAGATCGCGGCCCGCCTGCTGGGGATCGAGACCGGCATCGAGGCGCTCATGGAGGAGTTCCGCCCCGACGCGGTGGCCGTGGAACGCGTGTTCTCGCAGCACAACGTGCGTACCGTGATGGGCACCGCGCAGGCCGCCGGGGTCGCCATGCTGATCGCGGCGCGGCGCGGGCTGCCGGTGGCGATGCACACGCCCAGCGAGGCCAAGGCGGCGGTGACCGGGAACGGGCGCGCCGACAAGGCGCAGGTGACGAAGATGGTGACCCGGCTGCTGCGGCTGGACGCCGCGCCGAAGCCGGCGGACGCGGCCGACGCGCTCGCGCTGGCGATCTGCCACGTGTGGCGGGGCGGCGCGCAGGCCCGGATCGCGGCGGCACGGACGAGGACCAGGGGAGTGGGACTGTGATCGCCTTCGTCAGCGGGCGGGTGGCCGCCGCGGGGCCGGACGGCGCCGTGATCGACGTGCACGGGGTCGGGATGGCGGTGCAGTGCACCCCGGCCACGCTCGCCGGGCTGAGAGTGGGCGAGGAGGCGCGGGTCCCGACGTCCCTGGTCGTCCGGGAGGACTCCCTCACGCTGTTCGGGTTCGCCGACGACGACGAGCGGCAGGTGTTCGAGCTGCTCCAGACCGCCAGCGGCGTCGGGCCCCGGCTGGCGCTGGCGATGCTGGCCGTCCACACGCCCGACGCGCTGCGCGCGGCGGTGGCCTCCGAGGACCTCAACGCGCTGACCAAGGTGCCGGGGATCGGGAAGAAGGGCGCGCAGCGGATCGTCCTGGAGCTGAAGGACCGCCTCGGCGGCCCGGTCGGCGGCGGCGCCGACGTCCGGGCCCCGGTCAAGGCCGAGGCGTGGCGCGACCAGGTCCAGATGGGCCTGATCAATCTCGGCTGGTCGGCCAGGGACGCCGACGCGGCCGTCGACGCCGTCGCCGCCGACCTCGGCGGCGGCGACCCGCCGCCGGTGGCCGCCCTGCTCAAGTCCGCCCTCAAGAAGCTGAGCAAGTGATGGACGCGCGCGGCCGCGCGGCGGCCGGACCGAGGAGCGCAGGGAGCCTGCGACCGGAGCGACGAGGGAAGCCGCCGCGTCGAGCGGCCGCGCGCCGCCGAGCGGAGGCGAGGCAATGAACGCTGACGAACGACTCGTCTCCGCGGACGCCGACGGGCCCGAGGAGTCGGTGATCGAGGCCGCGCTGCGGCCCAAGAAGCTGGACGACTTCATCGGCCAGGAGCGGGTGCGCGAGCAGCTCTCGCTGGTCCTGCACAGCGCGCTGCGGCGCGGCCGCACGCCCGACCACGTGCTGCTGTCGGGCGGGCCCGGGCTGGGGAAGACGACGCTCGCCATGATCATCGCCGCCGAGCTGGGGCAGCCGCTGCGGATCTCGTCCGGGCCGGCGATCGAGCGGGCCGGGGACCTGGCGGCCGTGCTGTCCACGCTGGCCGAGGGCGAGGTCCTCTTCCTGGACGAGATCCACCGGATGGCGCGGCCGGCCGAAGAGATGCTGTACATGGCCATGGAGGACTTCCGCGTCGACGTGGTCGTCGGGAAGGGGCCCGGGGCGACCGCGATCCCGCTGGACATCGCGCCGTTCACGCTGGTGGGCGCGACCACGCGGGCGGGGATGCTGCCGGGGCCGCTGCGCGACCGGTTCGGGTTCGTGGCGCACATGGACTTCTACGAGCCCGCCGAGCTGGAGGTCATCGTCCGGCGGTCCGCGCGGCTGCTGGACGTGGAGATCACCGACGACGGCGCGGCCGAGGTGGCCGGGCGGTCCCGGGGCACGCCGCGGATCGCGAACCGGCTGCTGCGCCGGGTGCGCGACTACGCCGAGGTGCGGTCCGACGGGTCGGTCGACCAGGAGCTGGCCCGTGCGGCGCTGAGCCTGTACGAGGTGGACGAGCGCGGCCTCGACCGGCTGGACAGGGCCGTCCTGAGCTCGCTGATGCGCAAGTTCGGCGGGGGGCCGGTCGGGCTGTCCACGCTGGCGGTGTCGGTGGGGGAGGAGCCCGAGACGGTGGAGGTCGTGGCCGAGCCCTTCCTGGTCAGGCAGGGTCTGCTGGCCCGCACGCCGCGCGGCCGGATCGCCACGCCGGCGGCGTGGGCGCACCTCGGGCTCACCCCGCCCGCATCGGCCCCGATGGCCGGTACGCTGTTCGAACTGGACGACGACGCCGATCAGCCCGAATAGTGATCACGAACTGACGTGCGACCCGTAACGGCTTGGGAACTTCATCCGGCTCCCGATCGTCACGTCGTTGCCGGTGTCTGGCGTACTCTCTAGACTCCGGGACCTGGTCACCCGCGCCCGGCCGGCCGCACCACCGGACACCGCCTTTCAGGCGACAGGCTGGGCAAACCACATCGGAAGGACGCCCCAGTGATGGGCAGCGACATGATTATTGCGGCACAGCAGGGCGGCAGCGGAGCGTTCAACCTCCTGCTTCTGCTGGCCGTTCCCCTGGTCTTCTACTTCCTGCTGATCCGCCCGCAGAGCAAGCGGCGCAAGGAACAGATGCAGATGCAGAGCAATCTGGTCCCCGGCGCGCGGATCATGACGACCAGCGGGATGTACGCCAACGTGGTCGCGGTGGACGACGACGGCCTCGTGCTGGAGATCGCCCCGGGCGTGGAGGCGCGGTTCGTCAAGGCGGCCGTGATGCAGGTCGTCGACGGTGAGAAGGCGGCCGAGGAGGTCGACCTCACCGAGGACGAGGACGACGAGGACCTCACCGAGGACGAGGCCCCGGCCAAGGCCGACCTCACCAAGTCCGGCACGAAGGCCGACGGCAAGGCCGACACGAAGGCCGAGAAGGCCGAGAAGGACGCCGACGCCACCGACGACGCCGACGACGCGGAGTCGGCGGGCGCCACCGCGGTCGGCAAGGGGGCGAAGAAGTCCTCGGACTGATCCGGCCCCTCAACCATTGACGACGGGAAGTTAATCGACCAGTGGCTCCGCCTCGCAGCAACGTTCCCAAACCAGGGCGCACCCTCCTCGCGCTGTTCGTGGTCATGGCGGCACTCACGGGGGTGATGTTCCTGCAGGGCCAGCCCACCCCCAAGCTGGGGCTGGATCTGGCCGGCGGGACCACGGTCACGCTCACCGCCAAGACGGCCGGCGGGCGGACGCCGCCCGCGGCCCAGATGGATCAGGCCGTCAAGATCATGACCCAGCGGGTCAACGGCCTGGGCGTCTCGGACGCCGAGGTGGCCAAGCAGGGCAGCAGCAACATCGTGGTCAACGTGCCGGGCGAGGGGCAGGACCGGGTGGTCCAGCTCATCGGCACCACCGCGAAGCTGCAGTTCCGGCAGGTGTACACGGTGGCCGACGGCAAGCCGGCCGGCGCCGCCTCGCCCAGCCCGTCCGCGACGCCCACCGCCAAGGGCGACAAGGACAAGAACGGCAAGGACAAGGAAGAGGGCAAGACGCCCTCGCCGTCGCCCACCGCGTCGACGACGCCGCGCGGCCGGGCCCTGTCGGAGGCGCTCGCCGCCGCGCCCACGCCGACGCCGTCCGCCTCCGGCTCCGGCGACCCGCCGTCGCCCAAGCCGTCCGCCACGCCGTCGGGCCTGCCGTCCGGCCTGCCCACGGACCTGACCTCCCCCGACGCCGCGGGGGCCGACTACTCGGGCATCGATGACAAGGAGGTCATCAAGCAGTTCGAGGCGCTCAACTGCTACGTGCCCGACAAGCGCGTCCCCGGGTCGAACGACGCCAACCGCAAGTGGGTGGCGGCGTGCGACCAGAAGGAGGAGAACGGCCAGGTCGCCAAGTACATCCTGGGCCCGGTCCGGGTCCTGGGCGAGCAGGTCTCCGACGCCAGCGCGATGCCGCCGGACGCGACCCAGGGGCAGAGCAGCTGGTGGGTCAGCATGAAGTTCAAGTCCCAGGGCGGCAGGCAGTTCGGCGAGGTCACCACCGACGCGTACCGCGCGTACCAGCAGAACCCGGGCTCCCCGCGCTCGCAGGTCGCGATCGTCCTGGACGGCCAGGTCGTGTCGGCGCCGAGCATCAGCCGCGGCGCGATCACCGGCGGCACCGCCCAGATCGACGGGCCGCCGGAGAGCTTCACCCAGACCTACGCCACCGACCTGGCCAACGTGCTGAAGTACGGCGCGCTGCCGCTGGAGTTCACGCAGAGCTCGATCGACGAGGTGTCCTCCACGCTGGGCTCCGACCAGCTGCGCGGCGGCATGATCGCCGGTGCGATCGGGCTGGTGCTGGTGGTGCTCTACTGCCTGCTGTACTACCGGGGCCTGGGGCTGGTGGCGGTGTCCAGCCTGCTGGTGGCGTCCGGGATCACGTACGTGTCGGTGGTGATCCTGGGCGAGAACATGGGGTTCAGGCTCTCGCTGCCGCACATCATCGGCCTGATCGTCTCGATCGGCATCACGGCCGACTCGTTCATCGTCTACTTCGAGCGGCTGCGTGACGAGCTGCGCGCGGGCCGGACGCTGCGGCCCTCGATCGAGGTGGCGTGGAAGCGGGCGCGGCGCACGATCCTGGTCGCCGACGCGGTGACGTTCATGGCCGCGCTGGTGCTGTACTTCCTCGCCGTCGGCGGGGTCCGGGGCTTCGCGTTCGCGATGGGCCTGACGACGCTGATCGACGTGGTCGTGGTGTTCTTCTTCACCAAGCCGCTGGTCGGGCTGCTGTCCCGGACGAGGTTCTTCGGCCGGGGGCATCCCCTGTCCGGCCTCGACCCGAAGCGCCTGCACAAGGCGGCGGCCGACACCGCCGCCGCCGTCGCCCGCCCGAAGAGCCCGAAGAGCCCGAAGAGCCAGGAGGCCTGATGCTGGGGTTGCGCGCGATCGTCTCGCGGGTCTACCGGGGCGAGATCAGTGCCGACATCGTCGGCCGGCCCAAGGTCTGGTACTCCATCTCGGGCCTGCTGCTGGTGTTCTCGATCGCCGGGCTGGTGTTCCAGGGGCTGAACCTCGGCGTCGAGTTCAAGGGCGGCTCGGTCTTCACCTTCAGTGCCCCGAGCGCCTCGATTGAGCAGGTGCGCGGCGCCGTCACGGGCGGCGGGGCGCACCAGGCGATCGTCCAGAAGGCCGGCGACGGCTGGCGGGTGACCACCGAGAGCCTGAGCTCGGCGAAGGTGACCGACGTCAAGAACAACGTCGCCGAGGAGCTGGACGTCCCGGCCCAGAAGGTCAGCACCCAGGTGGTGGGGGCCTCGTGGGGCGGTGAGGTCTCCGCGAAGGCCTGGCAGGCGCTGATCGTCTTCATGATCTTGATCATCGCCTACCTGTCGGTGGCGTTCGAGTGGCGGATGGCGTTCGCGGCGGTGGTCGCCCTCGTGCACGACCTGGTCATCACGGCCGGCATCTACGCCTGGTCGGGTTTCGAGGTCACGCCCGCGACGCTGCTCGGCTTCCTGACCATCCTCGGGTACTCGCTGTACGACGCCGTCGTGGTGTTCGACATGATCAAGGAGGTCACCAAGCCGCTCGGCCCGACCTCCAAGATCACCTACAGCCAGGCGGCCAACCAGGCGCTCAGCAGCACCCTGGTCCGCTCGCTGAACACCTCGCTCGTGGCGATCCTGCCGGTGGCGGCCATCCTGTTCATCGGCACGACGCTCTTCGGCGCGGGTACGCTCAAGGACCTGTCGCTGGCCCTGTTCGTCGGCATGATCGTCGGTACGTACTCCTCGATCTGCGTGGCCACGCCGCTGCTGGTCCAGCTCAAGGAGCGCGAGCCGAAGTACCAGGAGCTGCGGGCCAACATCGAGCGCCGCAAGAACAGCGCCAAGCGGCAGGCCAAGGCCGCCAAGGCGATGGTGCCCGCCGGGGACGGCGACGGCGACCCGCCGTCCGACGTCCCGTTCGACGACGAGGTCGCCAAGGGCGATGACCCGGGGGCTTCGCCGAAGGGCCCGGCCAAGGATGCCGGGGACGACGTCCGCGCCACGGTGACCGTGCGCAAGGTCGTCCAGAGCGGGCCGCGCCAGCAGCCCAAGCGGGGCACCCGGCAGCAGCGCCGGGGCAAGTAGCCCCGACCACCGGGACAGGCGAGACGAACGACGCCGGCCGTGCCCACCCCTTCCGGGCGTGGGCACGGCCGACGCATGATCAGGGAGAGAACGCACGTGGACCTCGACAAGCTGATCCAGGACCGGATCCGCGACGTGGCCGACTACCCCAAGCCCGGGGTGGTCTTCAAGGACATCACCCCGCTGCTGGCCGACCATGTGGCCTTCGCCGGGGTGGTCGACTCGATCGTCAACCACCACGGCCGGGGCACCGTGGACAAGATCGTCGGGATCGAGGCGCGCGGCTTCATCCTGGCCGCCCCGGTCGCCTACCACTTCGGCGCCGGGTTCGTCCCGGTGCGGAAAAAGGGAAAGCTCCCGTCGCGGGCGTACGAGGAGACCTATGATCTCGAGTACGGGACCGAGACCATCGAGATGCACGTGGACGCCTTCGGTCCCGGCGAGCGGGTGCTGATCGTCGACGACGTCCTGGCCACGGGCGGCACCGCCAGGGCCGCGGCCGAGCTGGTCCGCCGGGCCGGCGGCGAGGTCGTGGGGATCTCGGTGCTGATGGAGCTGTCGTTCCTGCACGGGCGCGACCGCCTGGGGAATCTGGACGTCCATTCCCTGGTTACGGTCTAGTACGAAATAGGTGCCGATAGACTGGCGGCATCGGGTCCGGTGGGGAAACGGGCGCATCCCGCGGGTCGAGGAGGGTATGGCGTCCCGAGTTTGAGGAGGCTGGGTGCCCGGTGAGGTGGTATCGACCGACGCGGTGACCGACACCGCGAAAGGCCAGGCGACGAAGCCCGAGGCCGAACGGGAGTCCCGTACGGCCGGGGCCGGGGCGGCGGAACGCCCGCCCGCCCCGCCCGCTCGCACGCCCGAGACCGCCGAGCCAGAGACACCCGAGCCCGAGACTTCCGGTCAGGAGAAACCCGGACCGGAGAAACCCGGAACGGCCGCGCCCGGGCCCGGCCGCGTCGAGACCGCCGCGGAGGCGCGGCCGGGGCCCGGCCGGCCCGTGAAGACCGGCCCCGCCGGCGAGCGCCCTTCCAAAAGTGGACACACCGCCAAGAGTGGACACAGCGCCAAAGGTGGACCTGCTGCACCGCCCACGATCCCGCCGTCCGCCGCTCGGGTGCGCCGCAGGCTCGCCCGGCTCGGAGCACAGCGCGGCCCCACGATGAACCCCGTACTCGAACCACTGAACAAGACGGTCCGCAACACCCATCCCAAGGCGGACCTGCGGCTGATCGAGCGCGCGTACGACGTCGCCGCCCACTACCACCGCGACCAGAAGCGCAAGAGCGGCGACCCGTACATCACCCACCCGCTCGCGGTGTCGGCCATCCTCGCCGAGCTCGGCATGAACACCGAGACGATCTGCGCGGCGCTGCTGCACGACACCGTCGAGGACACCCCGTACACGCTGGACGAGCTGCGCGCCGACTTCGGCGACGAGATCGCCGCCCTGGTCGACGGGGTGACCAAGCTCGACAAGGTCAAGTACGGCGACGCGGCCGAGGCCGAGACCGTCCGCAAGATGGTCGTGGCGATGTCCCGCGACATCCGGGTGCTGGTGATCAAGCTCGCCGACCGGCTGCACAACATGCGCACGCTGCGCTACATGCCGCGGCACAAGCAGGAGAAGAAGGCCCGCGAGACCCTGGAGGTCTTCGCCCCGCTGGCGCACCGGCTGGGCATGAACACGCTGAAGTGGGAGCTGGAGGACCTGTCGTTCGCCACGCTCTACCCCAAGCGGTTCGACGAGATCGCCCGCCTGGTGGCCGAGCGCGCGCCGCGGCGGGACGACTTCCTCCAGGACGTGATCGAGAACGTCTCCACCGACCTGCGCGAGGCCAAGATCAAGGCCAGCGTGACGGGACGGCCCAAGCACTACTACTCGATCTACCAGAAGATGATCGCCCGGGACGTCTCCTTCGACGACATCTACGACCTGGTGGGCATCCGGGTCCTGGTCGACAGCGTCCGCGACTGCTACGCCGCCCTCGGCTCGATCCACGCGCGATGGAACCCGGTCCCCGGCCGGTTCAAGGACTACATCGCGATGCCCAAGTTCAACATGTACCAGTCGCTGCACACGACCGTCATCGGCCCCGAGGGCAAGCCGGTCGAGCTGCAGATCCGCACCTGGGGCATGCACCGGCGGGCCGAGTACGGCGTCGCGGCCCACTGGAAGTACAAGGAGGAGACCGTCGGCGGCCGCAAGGCCGGCGACATGCAGTGGCTGCGGCAGCTGCTGGACTGGCAGAAGGAGACCGCCGACCCGGCCGAGTTCCTGGAGTCGCTGCGGTTCGACCTGTCGGTCTCCGAGGTCTTCGTCTTCACCCCCAAGGGGGATGTGATCGCCCTGCCGCAGGGGGCGACGCCGGTCGACTTCGCGTACGCGATCCACACCGAGGTCGGGCACCGCTGCATCGGCGCCCGGGTGAACGGGCGGCTCGTGCCGCTGGAGTCCGCGCTCGACAACGGCGACGCCGTGGAGGTGTTCACCTCCAAGTCGCAGGACGCCGGGCCGAGCCGCGACTGGCTCAACTTCGTCAAGAGCGCCCGCGCCCGCAACAAGATCAAGCACTGGTTCTCCAAGGAGCGCCGGGACACCGCGATCGAGTCCGGCAAGGACTCCATCGCCCGCGCGATGCGCAAGCAGAACATGCCGCTCCAGCGGATGATGTCGGGCGAGGCGCTGCTGGCGCTGGCCCGCGACATGCGCTACCCGGACGTCTCGTCGCTGTACGCGGCGGTCGGCGAGGGGCACGTCTCCGCCCAGCACGTCGTGCAGCGCCTGGTGGAGGCCCTCGGCGGGGTGGAGAGCGCCGAGGAGGACCTGGCCGAGATCGCGCTGCCGACCAAGCGCAAGCGCACCCGGACGACCGGGGACCCGGGCGTGGTCGTGGCGGGCGACCCGGACGTGTGGGTGCGGCTGTCGCGATGTTGCACGCCGGTTCCGGGCGACGACATCGTCGGGTTCGTCACGCGCGGGCACGGGGTCTCGGTGCACCGCGCCGACTGCGCCAACGTGGCGAGCCTGAAGACGCAGCCCGACCGGCTCATCGACGTCAAGTGGTCGCCGGGGGAGGACTCGGTCTTCCTGGTGGCGATCCAGGTCGAGGCGCTCGACCGGCCCCGGCTGCTGTCGGACGTGACCCGCGTGCTGTCCGACCAGCACGTCAACATCCTGTCCGCGTCGGTCACCACGACCCGCGACCGGGTGGCCGTCAGCCGCTTCACCTTCGAGATGGGCGACCCGAAGCATCTCGGGCACGTCCTGAAGGCCGTCCGCTCCATCGACGGCGTCTACGACGTCTACCGCGTCACCAGCGGCACCGGCCGCTGAACGCCCCGTACCCGCGAGAAGGGGGGGCCCCCCCCGGGGCCGCCCCGACCCCCCACCCCCGGGGGACGCCAGC
>NZ_JBEZWH010000019.1:0-14743 GCF_040703975.1 Spirillospora sp. NPDC029432 | reverse complement strand
CGGCCTATCCGCGCACACCCGCCTCCCCCGGCCCCCGGGCCGCTCCCCCCCCCTCCCCCGCGACTGGCCCCGCCCCCCGCGGGGCCGCCCCTTCTCGCGAACGCGGTGGTCACTCCTGCGGGGCGGCGCCCTCCGCGGCCTCCTGCTCGGGCTTCCTCCGCTCCGGCTTCACGTCGACGCCCGCCTCCCTGCGCTGCTGCGGGGTGATCGGGGTCGGCGCGGCCGTCAGCGGGTCGTACCCGGACGCGGCCTTCGGGAAGGCGATCACGTCGCGGATCGAGTCCTGGCCCGCCAGCAGCATGATCATGCGGTCCCAGCCGAACGCGATGCCGCCGTGCGGCGGCGGGCCGAACTTGAACGCCTCCAGCAGGAAGCCGAACTTGGACTCGGCCTCCTCCTTCGACAGCCCCAGCACGTCGAAGACGCGCTGCTGCATCTCGGCACGGTGGATACGGATCGAGCCGCCGCCGATCTCGTTGCCGTTGCAGACGATGTCGTAGGCGTTCGCGAGGGCCTCGCCGGGCCGGTCCTGGAAGTCGTCGGCGTACTCGGGCTTGGGCGCGGTGAACGGGTGGTGCACCGACGTCCAGCCGACCTGCTCGCCCTTGTCGTTCTCGGCGGGCTCGAAGATCGGCGCGTCGACGACCCAGCAGAACGCCCAGGCCGACTCGTCGATCAGCCCGCGGCGGCGGCCGATCTCCAGCCGGGCGGCGCCGAGCAGCTCGCGCGTCGCGTGCGGCCTCCCGGCCCCGAAGAAGATCGCGTCGCCGGGGGCGGCGCCGACCTCGGCGGCGAGCCCGGCCTTCTCCTCGTCGGACAGGTTCTTGGCGACGGGGCCGCCGAGCGAGCCGTCCTCCTGGACGAGGACGTACGCCAGGCCCTTCGCGCCGCGCGCCTTGGCCCAGTCCTGCCAGGCGTCCAGCTCCTTGCGGGTCTGGGACGCCCCGCCCGGCATGACGACGGCGCCGACGTACGGGGCCTGGAAGACGCGGAACGAGGTACCGGAGAAGTACTCCGTCATCTCGGTGAGCTCGTTGCCGAAGCGCAGGTCGGGCTTGTCGGAGCCGTAGCGGGCCATGGCGTCGGCGTAGGTGATGTGGGGGATCTCCGGGATCTCGTACCCGGCGATCTCCTTCCACAGCCGCCGCACCAGGTCCTCGGCGACCCGCAGCACGTCGTCCTGCTCGACGAACGACATCTCGATGTCGATCTGGGTGAACTCCGGCTGCCGGTCGGCGCGGAAGTCCTCGTCCCGGTAGCAGCGGGCGATCTGGTAGTAGCGCTCCAGGCCGCCCACCATGAGCAGCTGCTTGAACAGCTGCGGGGACTGCGGCAGCGCGTACCAGTGGCCGGGCTTGAGCCGCACCGGCACCAGGAAGTCGCGGGCGCCCTCGGGCGTGGACCGGGTCAGCGTCGGCGTCTCGACGTTGACGAAGCCGTGCTCGCGCATGACCTCGTGCGCCAGGAAGGACGCCTCGGACCGCACCCGCATGGCGCGGGCGACGGCCTCGCGGCGGATGTCGAGGTACCGGTACTTGAGCCGGACCTCCTCGTTGACGTTGACGTCGCCCTCGATCGGGAACGGCAGCGGCGCGGCCTCGCTCAGCACCTGGATGTCGGTGGCCGCGACCTCGATGTCGCCGGTGGGCAGCTCGGGGTTCTCGTTCCCCGCGGGCCGCACCCGCACCTCGCCGGTGATCTTGACGCAGAACTCGCCGCGCAGGTCGTGCGCGGTGTCCTCCTCGCGGAACACCACCTGCGCGGTGCCGGAGGCGTCGCGCAGGTCGATGAACGTGACGCCGCCGTGGTCGCGCCGGCGCCCCACCCAGCCGGCCAGCGTGACCTGCCGGCCGGCGTGCTCCTTGCGGAGCGTCCCCGCCTCATGCGAGCGGATCATCTCGAAAGCCTTTCCTTCAACGTGGTAACGATCTCGGGGAGCGGCACGGCGGCCTGGTCGCCGCCCTCCAGGTCCTTCACCTGCGCGGACCCGGCGGCGATATCTCGCTCGCCGAGGATCACCGCGTACCGGGCCCCGGACCGGTCGGCGTCCTTCATGGCGCCCTTCAGCTTCTTGCCCCCGTACGCCATGTCGGCCGCGATCCCCGCCTTGCGCAGCTCGTCGACCAGCGCGAAGACCTTCCGCTCGGCGGTCTCGCCGAGGGCGACGCCGAACACCTCGCAGCGCGGCGGGGCGGCGAACTCGGCCCCCTCGGCCTCCAGCGCCAGGATCGTCCGGTCCAGGCCGAGGCCGAACCCGATGCCCGGCAGCGGCGGGCCGCCGATGTCCTCGGAGAGCCCGTCGTAGCGGCCGCCGCCGCCGATGCCGGACTGCGAGCCCAGCAGCGGGTGGTCGAACTCGTAGGTGGTACGGGTGTAGTAGTCCAGCCCGCGGACCAGCCGGGGCGTGTCCTCCCAGGCGATGCCCAGATCGGCCAGCAGCTCCCGGACCCGGTCGTGGTGGGCCTTGCAGTCGCCGCACAGGTGGTCGGCCATCAGCGGGGCGCCGGCGAGCTGCGCGACCACATCCGGCCGCTTGTCGTCCAGGACCCGCAGCGGATTGATCTCGATCCGGGCCCGGGTGGGCTCGTCCAGGTCCAGCCCGCGCAGGAACTCCTGCAGCCGGGCCCGGTACGCGGGCCGGCACTCGCGGCAGCCCAGCGAGTTCAGCAGCAGCCGCACCCGCGTCAGGCCCAGCGAGCGGTACCAGTTCGCCGCGATCGCGATGGTCTCGGCGTCGACCTGCGGGTCCTCGCTGCCGATCGCCTCCAGGTCGAGCTGGTAGAACTGCCGGTAGCGGCCCTGCTGGGGCCGCTCGGCGCGGAACGCCGGGCCGGTCGCCCAGACCTTGACCGGCAGCCCGCCCTGCTTGTGCAGGCCGTTCTCCAGCACCGAGCGCAGCACCGTGGCGGTGAACTCCGGACGCAGCGTCAGCGAGCGGCCGCCGCGGTCCTCGAAGGTGTACATCTCCTTGCTGACGACGTCGGTGGACTCCCCGACGCCGCGCCTGAAGAGGTTGGTGTCCTCGAAGACCGCCAGCTCCAGGTAGCCGTACCCGGCCAGCCGGGCCTGCTCGGCGAACGCCTGGCGGATGGCCGAGAACAGGTCCGCGCGCGGCGGTACGTATTCACTGACCCCCTTGGGGGCCTGAAAGCTCGAACTCATGATCTCTCTGCTCAGAATCCCTTGTCAGGACCGGGGCGCGCGGTCTTCCGGGGGGACGACCCCCCGGTTCCCTCCGTCAGGTCGGCGAGGAACGGATTGGTGGCGCGCTCGCGGCCGATCGTGGTCTGCGGGCCGTGGCCGGGCAGGACGGCCGTCTCGTCGGGCATGCCCAGGCACACCCGCGACAGGCTGGCGAGGATCTCCTCGTACGATCCGCCCGGCAGGTCGGTGCGCCCGATCGAGCCCGCGAACAGCAGGTCCCCGGTGAACATCACGTCCGGGACCTCCCCCGCCGGCGGCGTGCGGAACGTCACCGACCCCTTGGTATGGCCCGGGGCGTGGTCGACGGTGAACTCCAGCCCGGCCAGCTCCAGCGCGGCGCCGTCCGCCAGTTCCTTGACGTCGTCCGGCTCGCTCAGCGTCAGCCCGCCGAACAGCTCCTGGCCGGGCTGCAGGGACAGGCCCTTGGCCGGGTCGGTGAGCAGGTCGCGGTCGTCGGGGTGGATGTAGGCCGGGACGTCCTTGGCGCCGCAGACCGGCGCGACCGACCACACGTGGTCGAGATGGCCGTGGGTGAGCAGCACCGCGACCGGCTTGAGCCGGTGCTCGCGCAGGATCTCGTCGATCCCGGCCTCGGCCTCCTGCCCCGGATCGATGATCACGCATTCCTCGCCCGCGGCGGGCGCCACGATGTAGCAGTTGGCGGCGAACGATCCGGCTGGGAACCCGGCGACGAGCACGGTCGTCCTTCCTTCAGGCCCTGTGGGGCCGGTTTCGCTGGATATGTCCCTGGAAGATGTCCCTGAACGTTTCCTGGAACGTGTCCCTGGAGATTGCGGTCCTTCGCGCCGCGGCCGGGCCACACCCGGCCATCCGCGCGGTGGCTTCCGAGCGTACCGGCGCGGCCATGGCCACCGCGAACGAGATCGGCCGATCGCCGTGTCGGCGCGCGGTGGCGCACCGGCCGCGCCCGGCCGCCGGTCCCGCCCGTCGGCGGGGGACCCGGCGGTCTCCGGGGACCGCTACTATGCGCTGCACGTTCCCCTGATCACACCGGAGGCAAGGCACGTGGCGGGTAAAGACCGCAAGAAGGAACTCGCGCGGCAGCGCTACGAGCGGCAGGAGGCGCGCCGCCGGGCGCAGCAGGCGCGCGCCCGCCGCATCCGGATCTTCGGCTCGGTGGCCGCGGTCGCGGTGATCGCGGGGGGCGCCGGCGGCTTCATGGTGCTCACCGGCGACGACGAGAAGCAGGCCGAGCCCCAGGCCAAGGCCGCCGGCGACTGCACCTACAACAAGGCGGCCGACGACAAGGGCGCGCCCAAGGACCTCGGCACGCCCCCGGCCAAGCCCGCGCACAAGGGGCCGGTGCAGACGACGCTCAAGACGAGCCAGGGGACCGTCGGGCTCACCCTCGACGGCGCCAAGGCGCCCTGCACCACCAACTCCTTCGCGTTCCTGGCGGGCAAGAAGTACTTCGACGGCACCGAGTGCCACCGGCTGTCCACCAGCGAGGGCCTGAAGATGCTGCAGTGCGGCGACCCGACGGGCACCGGGCAGGGCGGCCCGGGCTACCAGTTCGCCGACGAGAACCTCGAGGGCGCCAAGTACCCCAAGGGCACGGTCGCCATGGCCAACGCCGGCGAGGGCACCAACGGCAGCCAGTTCTTCCTGGTGTACGGGGACTCGCAGCTGCCGCCGAGCTACTCGGTGTTCGGGAAGATCACCTCGGGCCTGGACGTCCTGGAGAAGGTCGCCAAGGCCGGGGTGGACAAGCCCGGCGAGGACGGCACGGGGAAGCCGAAGAAGAAGGTCGAGATCCAGAGCGTCGCGATCGCCGGGAAATAGGCGAACGGGATACTAAGGTGTGGAGGGCCCGATGGTCGTGAGCACGATCGGGCCCGCGATTCAGGAGGCAAGCGTGTCCAGCGCGACCGATCCCTGGGGCCGGGTGGACGAGGACGGCACCGTCTACGTGAAGACGTCCGACGGCGAGCGCGTCGTGGGTTCCTGGCAGGCCGGTGCACCCGAGGAGGCCCTGGCCTACTTCAAGCGCAAGTACGACGCGCTGGTCACCGAGATCGGGCTGCTGGAGCAGCGGCTGCGCACCACCGGCCTGCAGCCGGCCCAGGCCCAGCAGAGCATCGCCCGGCTGCGCGAGGCGGTGACCGACGCGCACGCGGTCGGCGACCTGGACAGCCTGGTCCGCCGGCTGGACGGCCTGACCGACCTGGTCGGCCGCAAGCGCGAGGAGGTCAAGGCCCAGCGCGAGCACGCCCGGCACGAGGCCCGCGAGATCAAGGAGCGGATCGTCGCCGAGGCCGAGCGGATCGCCGCCGAGGAGACGCACTGGAAGAACGGCGGCGAGCGGCTGCGCCGGCTGGTCGAGGAGTGGAAGGCGGCCGACCGGATCGACCGGCCGACCGAGACCGCCCTGTGGAAGCGGCTGTCGGCCGCCCGCAACGCCTTCACCAAGCGCCGCAAGGTCTACTTCGCCACCCTCGACGACCAGCGCGAGGAGGCCCGCCGGGAGAAGGAGCGCCTGGTCGCCGAGGCCGAGGAGATGACCGGCTCGACCGACTGGGGCGAGACCGCGGCCGCCTACCGCGACCTGATGCGCCGCTGGAAGCTGGCCGGGCGCGCCTCCCGGGACGCCGAGGAGGACCTGTGGGCCCGGTTCAAGGGCGCCCAGGACGTCTTCTTCGCGGCCCGCGCCGCAGCGTTCGCCGAGCGCGACGCGGAGCTGCGGGTGCACGCCGACGAGAAGGAGAAGATCCTCGCCGAGGCGGAGCGGCTGCTGCCCGTCCGCGACGTCCGGCAGGCCCGGCAGGCGCTGCGCGCGATCCAGGAGCGCTGGGAGGCCGCCGGCCCGGTGCCGCGCGACCAGCGCGACCGCTTGGAGGGCCGGCTCCGCAAGATCGAGGAGACCGTCCGGGGCGCCGAGGAGAACGAGTGGCGGCGCACCAACCCCGAGGCGCGGGCGCGCGCCGAGGCCACGGTGGCGCAGCTGCGCGGCTCGATCGAGCGGCTGGAGAAGGACCTGGCCAAGGCGCGCGACGCCGGCCGGGAGAAGGCCGTCAAGGACGCCGAGGAGGCGCTGACCGCGCGCCGCGCCTGGCTGGAAGAGGCCGAGCGCACCCTCGCCGAGTTCTCCTGACCACCGGCTCCCGACGCGCGTTCCCCGCGCTCCCGCCCGTCCCCCGCTAGCCCCTCGCTAGCCCGCAGGCTCCCCGGCCGCGCGGCCGAGGAAGGCCAGCAGCCGGGTCTGCTCGTCCGCGCGCGGTGGCGGGGGCAGCGCGGGCCCGAGCCGGCCGGCGGCGCGCAGGCCGGCGGCCACCACGTGCGCCGTCGCGAACGCGTGGTGCACCAGGTCCTGGTCGAGGCGGTCCGGCTGGCCGGTGGCGCGGGCCAGGTCCCAGGCGTGCACGAGCGGCTCCAGCACGTACGCGCCCAGGAAGTCGATCAGCGGCAGCTCGCCCAGCGCCCCGAACGGGATGGGGCGGCGCAGCGCCTCCGGGGTGAGCGCCGCGTCGCACTCCTTGCGGGCGGTGTGCCAGGCCGACAGGACGTCGCCGGTGGCGAACTCGCCCGGCCGGCCGCCGGCGCCCACGTCCACGCCTCCCGCGCCGGCGCCGCCCGCGTCCGGCGCCGGCCATCCGGTGGCCAGCGCCAGGATCGCGTACTGGCCACTGATCATGTGCCCGGCGACCTCGCGGGCCGTCCAGCGGTCGCATGGCGAGGGCGCCGACCAGCGGTCGCCGGGCACACCGCCCACCCTGTCCTCGAAGAGATCCAGTGCCCGCCGGTAGCCGCTGAGTGTCGGAGCCATGGTGGCCAGTGACCCGCGATCGGCGTTCGCTGTCAAGCGGTATGGGATGTTAGGCCCGGATGCCCCGTTCGCGCAGCATGTCGGTCATCAGGGTGATCTCTGACCGCTGCCCGTCCACCATGGTCCGGGCCAGCCGGCGCACCCGCGGGTGATCGGTGCGCGCCAGCACCGCCTCGGCCATCGCCACGCCGCCCCGGTGGTGGGCGATCATGAGCTGGAGGTAGCGCACCTCGGCGTCCCGGCCCGAGGCCTTCTCCAGCCGCGCGAGCTGGTCCCGCGTGGCCATTCCCGGCATCGCCGCCGCGCCGCCGCCGGACCCGGCCCGGCCGCCGCCGTGCCCGCCGTGGCCCGCCATCCACCGCATCCGGCCCGCCGGATCCGCCTTCGGCGCCCCCCACTCGTCCAGCCAGGCCGTCATCATGCCGATCTGCGCCGACTGGGTGTTGATGACGTCGTACGCCAGCAGCCGGACGCGCTCGTCCTCGGAACCGTCCCGGACCAGGAACGACATCCGCACCGCCTGGGCGTGGTGGACGCTCATGTCCCGCGCGAACCCCGCCTCGGGCCCGCCGCCGCCCGGCCGGTCCGGCCGCAGCCCCTGCCAGGCCGCCAGGAGCCCGGCGACGGCCAGGACGAGCGCCGCGAGGGCGGCGGTCGGACGCCGCCCCCGCGAGCCGGTGCTCCCGTCGGTCACGCCGCGTCCTTGGCGCCGCTGCACGCGGCACCCGGCTCCAGCGTCTGCGGGCCCTTCACGAACGCGCGCAGGAAGGCGTCCACGCGCGCGTCGGAGGCGTCCTGCAGCTTCAGCTGCTTGCCCCACGCCGTCATGATGATCGGCGCGTCCTGGCCGGCGTACGGGCTCATCATCGAGTAGTCGGTGTTCTCGATCTTGCCGCTCAGCCGCTCGATCTGGTCGGCCGCCAGGCCGGGCCGGTACGTGATCCAGACCGCGCCGTGCTCCAGCGAGTGGACGGCGTTCTCGTTGCGGAGCTGCTTGTCGTAGACGCGGGCGTCGCAGTTCTGCCACATGGGGTCGTGGTCGCCGCCCATGGGCGGGCTCGACTCGTACCGTACGGTCCCCGTCGTGTGGTCCTGGCCCAGGCCGTCCTTCTCGATCAGGCCGGCGATGGCGGCGTCGGCGGGGCGGCTCTGCAGGAACGCGTAGCCGATCGCCACGGCCGCCACCAGGCCGATGACGGTGAAGAACGCGATGCCTCCCCAGGGGACCTCGCGCTTGGTCAGGACGTTCTTCCGGTTGCGCTGCGCGCGGTTGCGGGCGCTTTTGGACATGGTGAAGCTCCCTCTCGGGCCGTACGTGCTCGGAAAAGGCGTGCGGTCAGGGCCGTGCGGCCCGGCCCGTCACAGCCTGAGCACCTGCAGAGAGGCGAGCGAGGGGGAGAGGAGCGCCGCGCGCACCGGCGGCGGCAGGAACCAGCCCGTACGGCGCGGCAGCGACCGCCCCGACCGGCGCGGCTTGGCTGCCAGCGCCAGAACCAGCAGGCCCGCCAGGACGGCCATGCACAGGCAGGTCGCGTCCATGGGGCTGAGCGGTGGAAGATCGACCGGCGCGCTGTACGCGGGGGCGGCGGTGGACGAGGGGGACGCGGCGCCCGCGTCCGGCGTCGCCGCGGCGACGCCGGCCGGGACGTGGACGAGGTGGGCGGTGCACACCTCGCGCGGCGGCCCGTGGCCCAGCCCGTAGCTGAAGACGAGCCCGGCCACGACGAACAGCGCCATGAGCAGCCCGGCGGGCCCATGGCGCGGACGCGGGGTCGTACGGCCCATCGTCACGCTGCGATTCCTCCTCCGGGGCAGATCTTAACCGCGCCGGGGAGCGCCGGGGATGTCCGGAGAGCGAGATAGTGTCGGAGCGTGACCAGCAGTGTGGATCCGGGGCAGCCGGAGGGACTGTTCGAGGCGCCGGGAGCGGAACCCGCGGGGGATACCGCCCCGGCCGCGGCCTCCGCGGCGGCGGGCGCGTCCAGGGGAGGGGCCGAGGAGCCGCTGGCCGTGCGGATGCGGCCGCGCGGCCTGGACGAGGTCGTCGGCCAGCAGCACCTGCTCGGCCCGGGCACCCCGATCCGCCAGCTCGTCGACCGCGACGTCCCGATGTCGCTGGTGCTGTGGGGACCGCCCGGCACCGGCAAGACCACCCTGGCCACCGTGGTCAGCCACGCCACCCGGCGCCGCTTCGTGGAGATCTCCGCGGTCAGCGACGGCGTCAAGCGGGTCCGCGCCGAGATCGACCTGGCCCGCCGCGAGCTGGGCATGACCGGCCGGCAGACCGTGCTGTTCGTCGACGAGGTGCACCGCTTCAACAAGGCCCAGCAGGACGCGCTGCTGCCCGCCGTGGAGAACCGCTGGGTCTCCTTCATCGGCGCCACCACGGAGAACCCGTTCTTCTCGGTGATCAGCCCGCTGCTGTCCCGCTCGCTGCTGCTGACCCTGGAGCCGCTCGGCGAGGACGACCTGCGCGAGGTCGTCCGGCGGGCGCTGGCCGACGAGCGCGGCCTCGGCGGGACGATCACGATGGACACGGCGGCCGAGGACCACCTGATCCGGCTGGCCGGCGGCGACGCCCGCCGCACCCTCACCTACCTGGAGGCGGCCGCGCTGGTCGTGGACGAGGGCGCGGCGATCGACGTGGACGTGCTGGAGAAGGCGGTCGACCGGGCCGCCGTCCGCTACGACCGCGAGGGCGACCAGCACTACGACGTCATCAGCGCGTTCATCAAGAGCATCCGGGGCAGCGACGTCGACGCCGCGCTGCACTACCTGGCCCGCATGATCGAGGCCGGCGAGGACCCCCGGTTCATCGCCCGCCGGCTGATCGTGCACGCCAGCGAGGACATCGGGATGGCCGACCCGACCGCGCTGCAGACCGCGACGGCGGCGGCGCAGGCGGTGGAGTACGTCGGGCTGCCCGAGGCCCGCATCAACCTCGCCCAGGCGGTGATCCACCTCTCCCTGGCGCCCAAGTCCAACGCGGTGGTCGTGGCCGTGAACGCGGCCATCACGGACGTGAAGAAGGGCGCCGCCGGCCCCGTCCCCGGGCACCTTCGCGAGGCCCACTACAAGGGCGCCGCCCAGCTCGGGCACGGGAAGGGCTACAAGTACGCCCACGACCACCCCGGCGGGGTCGTCCGGCAGCAGTACGCGCCCGATGCCGTGCACGGCCGCCGCTACTACAAGCCGACCCGGCACGGCGCGGAGGCGCGCTTCACCGAGGTGCTGGCGCGCATCCGCTCGGTCCTGCGGGGTACGGGCGACGGGAAGGACTGACGGGAAGGACTGACGGGAAGGCCCGAGATCACCGGCCGGGACGGGCGAATCCGATCTTCGCGGCCGGTGCTCCCGGCATCGGGCGGCCGTGCCCGGTAGATTGCCCGGAAGACCTCGGGTCCCGGGGGTTCCCGCCACGGCGGCGGGCCCGCCCCCGGAGGACGGGCGGGCCGTCCGACCCGCACGGTTCCGGCCGGTACCCACGGTAAGGTCTCTCCAGACCGAGCCCGGACCGGGCGCCGGCGCCGCGGCGGAGCCCCCGGCCCGGACCCGAGCCGAACGCAGCGAACGGAAACCCTGATGCTTACTGGTGGACAGCTAGCGGGCCTCATCGTGGCCGTGTTCTGGGCGGTGCTGGTCGCGTTCCTCGCTCTCACCCTCCTCAAGCTGGCCCGCCTGCTCAAGGAGGCGAGCGAGTTCGTCTCCGACCTGGGCGACCGCGCCGGGCCCCTGATGGAGGACATGACCCGCACGGTCAACCGCGCCAACGAGCAGCTCGGCCGCACCGACGTCATCACCAAGCAGGTCGCCGGCGTCACCCAGAACGTCTCCGCGGTCACCACCGTGATGACCTCGGTCGTGGGCGGCCCGCTGGTGAAGGCGGCGGCGTTCTCGTACGGCGTCCGCAAGGCTCTGGGCAACCGGGCGGAGGAGGCGAAGGCCCGCGAGGGCGCCGGCGCCTCCCGTCCCCAGCTGCAGAGCCGGTCCGGAGGCGGCCGGTCCGGAGGCAACCGATCCGCGGGCAAGGGGCGCCGGTGAGCACCGGCCGAAGCGAGGCACAATGAAGAGGCTCTTCTGGCTCGGCGTGGGCGCCGGCGCCGGGGTCTACGCCACGCACCGGGTCAAGCGCCGGGTGGAGCGCTTCGCGCGCACCTGGTCGCCCGAGGGCGTGGCGGCCCGCGCCGTCACCGCCGGGCACGGCGCGGGCGACCGGTTGAAACTTTTCGCCCAGGACGTCCGTACCGAGATGCGGACGCGGGAGATCGAACTCCGCGAGGCCGTGGCCATGGACCAGGCCCCGCCGGAGCTCGAGGGCCCGCGCCGCCGGGTCCTGAAGGCGCGTTACACGATCATCGACGACGACAAGGATGGCCACTGATCATGGAGTCGGCAGAGGTCGCACGCCGCTTCCTCGGTTTCTTCGAAGAGCGCGGGCACACCGTGGTGCCGTCGGCCGGCCTGATCGCCGAGGACCCCACCCTGCTTCTGGTGAACGCCGGGATGGTCCCGTTCAAGCCGTACTTCCTCGGCCAGCGCACCCCGCCGGCCGTCCGGATGACCAGCGCGCAGAAGTGCGTGCGGACCCCGGACATCGAGGAGGTCGGCAAGACCACCCGGCACGCCACGTTCTTCCAGATGCTGGGGAACTTCTCCATCGGCGACTACTTCAAGGAGGGGGCCATCCCCTTCGCCTGGGAGCTGCTCACCCGGCCCCAGGCCGACGGGGGGTTCGGCTTCCCCGAGGAGAAGCTGTGGGTCACCGTCTACACCGATGACGACGAGGCCGCCGGCATCTGGCGGGACAAGGTCGGCGTCCCCGAGGAGCGCATCCAGCGCCGCGGGCTGGCCGACAACTACTGGCACATGGGCGTGCCCGGCCCCGGCGGGCCCTGCTCGGAGATCTACTACGACCGCGGCCCCGAGTACGGGCGCGAGGGCGGCCCGGTCGTCGACGAGGACCGCTACCTGGAGGTCTGGAACCTCGTCTTCATGCAGTCGCAGCTCAGTGAGGTCCGCACCAAGGTGGACTTCGACATCGAGGGCGACCTGCCGGCCAAGAACATCGACACCGGCATGGGCCTGGAGCGGATGGCCGCCATCCTCCAGGGCGTCGACAACATCTACGAGACCGACACGCTGTGGAAGGTCCTCGACCGCGCGGCCGAGCTGACCGGCGCCCGGTACGGCCGCGACCAGCGCGCGGACGTGTCGCTGCGGGTCATCGCCGACCACGTGCGCAGCGGCACGATGATGGTCGCCGACGGCATCCGGCCCGGCAACGAGGGCCGCGGGTACGTGCTGCGCCGCATCCTGCGCCGCTCGATCCGCAACCTGCGGCTGCTCGGCGGCGAGGACGCCGGGCTCATGCACGAGCTGACCGCGGTCGCGGTGGCCGCGATGGGCGAGCAGTACCCGGAGCTGGTCCGCACCGCCGCCAACATCCACACGGTGATCGACGCGGAGGAGGACTCGTTCCTCCAGACCCTGCGCACCGGCACCGCGATCTTCGACCAGGCGGTGACCGACACCCGCAAGGCGGGCCGTACCGCGCTGGCGGGCGACCAGGCGTTCAAGCTGCACGACACCTACGGCTTCCCGATCGACCTCACCCTGGAGATGGCCTCCGAGCAGGGCCTCCAGGTCGACGAGGACGGCTTCCGCCGGCTGATGGCCGAGCAGCGCGACCGCGCCAAGAAGGACGCGCGCGAGAAGAAGACCGGCAACCTCGACGTCTCGGTGCTGGACGAGCTGCTCAGCGGTGCCGGCGGCAAGGTCGACTTCATCGGCTACACCGACGTGCTGGGCGAGGGCCGGGTGGCCGGGCTGCTGGTCAACGGCGCGAACGTGGCGGCCGCGGGGGAGGGCGCCGAGGTCGAGGTCGTGCTCGACCGCACCCCGTTCTACGCCGAGGGCGGCGGCCAGCTCGCCGACCACGGCGTGATCCGCACCGGCAACGGCGCCGAGATCGAGATCACCGACGTGCAGTCGCCGCTGCCGGGGCTGATCGTGCACCGCGGCCGGGTCCGCGCCGGCGAGGCGCGCACCGGCGACACCGCGCAGGCCGAGATCGACGTCACCCGGCGGCACGCGATCTCCCGCTCGCACACCGCGACCCACATGGTGCACGCCGGGTTCCGGCGGGCGCTGGGCGAGTCGGCGGCGCAGGCGGGCTCGGAGAACTCGCCCGGCCGCTTCCGGTTCGACTTCACCGCCTCCGGCGCCGTCCCGGTCAGCGTGCTGCGCGACGTCGAGGACGAGGTCAACGACGTCCTGATCAACGACCTGGACGTGCGGGCGTTCCACACCTCGATCGACGAGGCCCGCGCCATGGGCGCGCTGGCGCTGTTCGGCGAGAAGTACGGCGACGAGGTCCGCGTCGTCGAGGTCGGCGACTACTCCCGCGAGCTGTGCGGCGGCACCCACGTCGCCAGCTCCGGCCAGCTCGGCCTGGTCAAGGTGCTGGGCGAGTCCTCCATCGGCGCCGGCGTCCGCCGCGTCGAGGCGCTGGTCGGCATCGACGCGTTCCGCTTCCTGGCCAAGGAGAGCGTGCTGGTCAACCAGCTGTCGGAGCAGATGAAGGCGCGCAAGGAGGAGCTCCCCGAGCGGATCTCCGGCGTGGTCGCGCGGCTGCGCGACGCCGAGAAGGAGCTGGAGCGGCTGCGCTCCCAGCAGGTCCTGGCGATCGCCGGCGCGCTGGCCGACGGCGCCGCGGACGTGAACGGCATCGCGTTCGTGGGGCACCGCGCCCCCGACGGCACCGGCGCCGACGACCTGCGCAAGCTGGCGGTCGACGTCCGCGGCCGGCTGGCGGCCCGGCCCGCCGTGGTGATGGTGGTCGGCGTTCCCAAGGACCGCCCGGTCGTCGTCATCGCGGTCACCGAGGGCGCCCGCGAGCGCGGTCTCAAGGCCGGGGCCCTGGTCGGCGTGGCCGCCAAGACCCTCGGCGGCGGCGGGGGCGGCAAGGACGACCTCGCCCAGGGGGGCGGCGCCGACGCGGGGGCCGCGGGCGACGCGGTCGCCGCCGTGGAACGAGCGGTAGGGGCCGCGTGAGGACCGGCCCGGCGGGGACGGCGGGCGGGGCGGGCCGATGAGGAACGGCGTCCGGCTCGGGATCGACGTGGGGACCGTCCGGATCGGGGTCGCGCGCAGCGACCCCGCCGGCATCCTCGCCTCCCCGCTGGAGACGGTGAAGCGGGGCAAGGGGGACCTCGACCGGCTGGTGGCGCTCGCGGGCGAGCACGAGGCCGTCGAGGTGATCGTGGGACTGCCGACCTCGCTGTCGGGCCGGGAGGGCCCGGCGGCGGAGGCGGCGCGCAAGTTCGCGGCCCGGCTGGCGGGCCTGCTACCCCCCGAGGCGGTTCGCTTGTACGACGAGAGGCTCACCACGGTCACGGCCGAGAGCGGCCTGCGGGCGAAGGGAGTCCACGGCCAGGCCCGGCGCCGGGTCGTGGACCAGGCCGCCGCGGCGGTGCTGCTCCAGGCGGCATTGGACGGGGAGAGGTTGACGGGGCGGGCCCCAGGCGAGATCGTCC
Source organism: Spirillospora sp. NPDC029432 (assembly GCF_040703975.1). NCBI lineage: Bacteria > Bacillati > Actinomycetota > Actinomycetes > Streptosporangiales > Thermomonosporaceae > Spirillospora > Spirillospora sp. NPDC029432. Next base: position 220 of record NZ_JBEZWH010000019.1, on the reverse strand, counting down.
GGGGAAGCTCATGAACGACTTGGACCTCTTCTCAGACCCGTACGGCTCGGATCCGTACGGCGCCGACCCGTACGGCGCCGGCCCGCACGACCCGCACGACCCGCACGACCCGTACGAGGCGGACCGGCGCGGCGCCGAGCCGCACGGCGGCCGCGGGCGGCGCGGCCGGCCCCCGCAGGCCGCCCCGCGGGGTCGCGGCGGCGGTGGCGGTGGCCGTGGC
>NZ_JBEZWH010000018.1:0-142487 GCF_040703975.1 Spirillospora sp. NPDC029432 | reverse complement strand
GCCGCCCGGACGTCCGCCCGCCGGCGGGCCGCGCGGCGGCGGCGCACGGCCTCGGCGGTCATCGGCGGGATCAGGGCCGGCAGCACGGCCGCCAGCAGCGTGAGCCAGGCGAGCATGAGCCGGTCCACGCGGGTAGCGGCCAGGACCGTTCCGGGGACGGCGAGGACGAGAACCGCCGCCGCGTCCGGCAGCCGCGGCGCGAAGCGGCGCACCGCGAAGACGCCCGAGTGCACCGCCGCCAGCGTCGGCGCGATCACCGACGCGGCGACGAACAGGTTGGCGACCGGCAGCCCGTCCGGCCCGGCCAGCACCGCCACCACGTCGGTCGAGCCGCTGGACGTGGCCACCCCGGCGCCGACGACGGTGGCGGCGAGCGCGGGGACGACCAGGAGGCCGACGCACCACCACAGGTCGTACCGGCCGCGCAGCCCGGCGGTGAAGTCGGGCGCGCGCACGGCGAAGACCGAGACGTACCCGATGTACCCGGCCAGGTCGGCGACCAGCAGCAGCGGCCCGCCGTCCGGTACGGCGGCGACCGGCGGCGAGTCCGGCGCCAGCCGGACGGCCACCACGGCGACCAGCGCGATGGCGGTGAGCGTGGTGATGAGCGCGACGGCGTTCCAGCGCCCGCCGCCCGCCAGCAGCACCGCGACGATCGGCGCCGCGAGCAGCAGGACGCCGGCCGTGTCGGGCATGCCGGTCAGGGCGGCGACCGCGCCGCCGCCCAGCCCGACGTTGAAGCCGAACCAGCCGATCATGGCCAGCGCGAGCAGGCCGGTCACGGCGCGGTCGGTCGCGGGCGGCAGGTAGCGCGGCGACAGCTCGGCGAGCGTGGCGTTCTCGCCCGCCGGCGGCCGCAGGCCGCGCTCGCCCTGGGCGGCCAGCAGCGCCGCCATGACGAGCCCGCCGGCGACCAGCACGACCAGCGGCAGGGCGCCGTCGTGCCGGCCGCCGACCTGCGCGCCCAGGACGAGCGTGCCCGGTGCCGTTCCGATGCCGAGCCAGGCGCCCGCCGAGCTCCGCCACGTGCGCGGCGCGCCGTCCGCCGTGCCCTCAGCCACCGGTCACGGCGCTCTCGCCAGCCGCCGCCCGGTCACAGGACGTGCTCCGCGAAGCGGGACAGGGTGAGGGCGAGGGCGTCCCGGCCGGGCATCGCCCACAGCTCCTCGTTGAAGATCTCCACCTCGATCGGGCCTGTGTAGCCGGCGGCCTCTACGGCCTCGCGGAAGCGGCGCAGCTCCACGCAGCCGTCGCCGAGCATGCCGCGCCCGACGAGGACGCCCTCGGGCAGCGGGGTCGTCCAGTCCGCCACCTGGAAGGCGGCGATGCGCCCCTCGCGGCCCGCCCGCGCGATGCCGTCGTACGCGGCGGGGTCCCACCAGAGGTGGTAGGTGTCGACGACCACGCCCACCTGCCCGGCCGGGTGGGGCGCGGCCAGGTCGAGCGCCTGGCCGAGGGTGGAGACGACGCACCGGTCCGAGGCGAACATCGGGTGCAGCGGCTCGATCGCCAGCTGGACGCCGTGCTCGCCCGCGTACGGCGCCAGCTCCGCCAGGGCGTCGGCCACCCGGGAACGGGCGCCGTCGATGTCGCGGGAGCCGTCCGGGAGGCCGCCGCTCACCAGCACCAGAGCGGGCGCCTCCAGTGCCGCGGCCTCCTCGATGGCCCTCCTGTTCTCGGCGAGAGCGCCCTCCTGCTGGAAGAAGCCGCCCCGGCAGAGGGACGTGACCTTCAGGCCGCTGTCGCGGACGAGCTTGGCCGTGCGCTCCAGCCCGTACTCGGCGACCGGCTCCCGCCACAGGCCCACCCCGCGCACGCCCGCCGAGACGCAGCCGGAGACGAGGTCGGGCAGGGGCCAGTGGCGGGTCGTCCACTGGTTCAGGCTGAAGCGCGGATCGGCGGTCACTGCGCCACCCCCTGGACGGTCAGCCAGGCGCGCATCCGGGCGGCCGCCAGTTCCGGGTCCGGGTAGAGGCCGTCGGCCAGCTGGAAGAGGCGCACCAGATGCGGCACGGACCGCGCGCTCTCCAGCCCGCCGACCATCCGGAAGTGGTCCTGGTGGCCGGACAGCCAGGCCAGGAACACGACGCCCGTCTTGTAGTAGTACGTCGGCGCCTCGAAGATGTGCCGCGCCAGTGGCAGCGTCGGCGCGAACGCCTCCTCGTACGCGTCGAGGTCGCCCGCGTCCAGCGCGTGCAGGGCCGCCGCCGCGGCGGGCGCGATCGGGTCGAAGACGCCGAGCAGCGCGTCGCTGTGGCCGTGCCCGTCGTCGCGGATCAGGTCGGGGTAGTTGAAGTCGTCCCCGGTGTAGAGGCGTACGGAGTCCGGCAGCCGGCGGCGCAGGTCGATCTCGCGGCCGGCGTCCAGGAGGGACACCTTGATGCCGTCCACCTTCGCCGCGTGCTCGCCGATGATGGCGAGCACGGCGGCGGCCGCCCCGTCCGGCTCCAGAGTGCCCCAGTAGCCCTCCAGCGCCGGATCGAACATCGGGCCCAGCCAGTGCAGGATCGCCGGCCGCTCCAGCTGGGAGAGGAGCCGCCCGTACACCTTGGCGTAGTCGTCGGGGCCGGCCGCGGTGGCGGCCAGCTGGCGGCTGGCCATCAGGATCGGCACGGCTCCGGCCTCGGACACGACCGCGAGCTGCTCCTCGTACGCGGCCGCGATCGCGTCCAGGGACGCCGGGCCGGGCGGGAGCTGGTCGGTGCCCGCGCCGCAGGCGATGAGGCCGCCGCGGGCGCGGGCCGCCGCGCCGCTGCGCAGGATCAGCTCCCGCGTGACGTCCCAGTCCAGGCCCATCCCGCGCTGCGCCGTGTCCATCGCCTCGGCGACGCCGAGCCCGTACGACCACAGGTGCTCGCGGAACGCCAGCGTCGCGTCCCAGTCGAGCGACTCCCCGAACGGGTCGGGCACGACATGGGCCGCCGCGTACGCCACCCGCGAGGCGGCGGGCCCCGCGGGACGCGCGAACGCGCGCGGCTCGCCGAGCGTGTACGGGACGAGCCCCCCGGCGGACGGGAGCACGACCTTCATCGGGCCAGCTCCGGCACGTCCAGCCGGCGGCCCTCGCGCCACGCCCGCAGCCCCAGCTCGGCCAGCTGGACGCCCCGCGCGCCCGCGTAGAAGTCCCACGCGAACGGGCCGTCGTCGTACACGTGCCGCAGGAACATCTCCCACTGCGCCTTGAAGCCGTTGTCGAACTCCTCGTTGTCCGGGATCTCCTGCCACTGGCCGCGGAAGTCCTCGGTGGCGGGCAGGTCGGGGTTCCAGACGGGCTTGGGCGTCATCGAGCGGTGCTGGACGCGGCAGCGCCGCAGCCCCGCCACCGCCGAGCCCTCCGTGCCGTCCACCTGGAACTCCACCAGCTCGTCGCGGAAGACGCGGGTCGTCCAGGACGAGTTGATCTGCGCGACGATCCCGCCCTCCAGCTCGAAGATCCCGTACGCGGCGTCGTCGGCGGTGGCCTCGTACGGCTTGCCGTGCTCGTCCACCCGCTCCGGGATGTGCGTCGCGCCGAGCGCCTGCACGGACCGGACCGGCGCGATCGCGTCGAGCACGTACCGCCAGTGGGCGAACATGTCGAGGATGATCCCGCCGCCGTCCTCGGCCCGGTAGTTCCAGCTCGGCCGCTGGGCCTCCTGCCAGTCGCCCTCGAACACCCAGTACCCGAACTCGCCGCGCACCGACAGGATCCGCCCGAAGAACCCGCCGTCCATCAGCCGCTGGAGCTTGCGCAGCCCCGGCAGGAACAGCTTGTCCTGGACGACCCCGTGCCGGATGCCCGCCTCGTCCGCGAGCCGGGCCAGCGCGAGGGCCTCCTCCAGGCCCTCCGCCAGCGGCTTCTCGGTGTAGACGTGCATCCCGGCCGCGATCGCCGCGCGGATCGCGGTCTCCCGGGCCGAGGTGACCTGGGCGTCGAAGTAGATCTCGGTGTCGGAGCGTTCCAGGGCCTCGGCCAGATCGGTCGTCCAGTGCTCCAGCCCGTGCCGTTCGGCGAGGTCGCGCAGCTTCTGCTCGCTGCGGCCGACGAGCACCGGCTCGGGCCACAGGACGGTGCCGTCGGCCAGCGGCAGCCCGCCGGCGTCCCGGATCGCCAGGATCGAGCGGAGGAGATGCTGGCGGTATCCCATGCGGCCGGTGACACCGTTCATGACGATCCCGATGGACCTGCGTGCCATCCCGTTCCTTCCTTAAAGGTGTGCCTCGAAGGCTCGAAGCTGCTGAGGTGCTACTCGGCGCCCGCGCCGGCCCCGAGCAGCCCCCGGATGCGGGCGGCGACCCGGGAGAACTCGGGGTGGTCGACGGTCTCGGCGTAGTTGCGCTCGGCCGGCAGGTCGACCTCGATGATCTCCCTGATGGTGCCGGGCCGGTCGCTCATCACCACCACCCGGTTCGCCAGGTACGCGGCCTCGGCGATCGAGTGCGTGACCAGCAGGACCGTCGTGCCGGTCTCCCGCCAGATCCGGTTGAGCTCGATGTTGAGCTGCTCGCGGGTCAGCGCGTCCAGGGCGCCGAACGGCTCGTCCATCAGCAGGACGGGCGGCTCGTGCAGCAGCGCGCGGCACAGCGCCACCCGCTGCTGCATGCCGCCGGACAGCTCGTGCGGCAGCGCGTCCTCGAACCCGGACAGGCCGGCCATCTCGATCAGCTCGGCGGTGCGGCGCGCGGCCTGGTCGGACGGCATCTTGCGCATCTCCGCCTGGAGCAGGATGTTCTTGCGGGCGCTGCGCCACTCCAGCAGCGCCGCGCGCTGGAACACGTACCCGATGTCGTGCCGCGGCCCCGCCACCCGCTCGCCGCGCAGCCGCACGTCGCCCGACGTGGGCTTGAGTAGCCCCGCGACCAGCTTCAGCAGCGTGGACTTGCCGCAGCCGGACGGGCCCACGATCGCCACGAACTCGCCCATGGCGACGTCCAGCGACACCTCGTGCAGCGCGGTGACGTCGCGCTTGCGGCTGCGGAATCGGACGGCCACGTCGTCCAGGCGGACGGCGGCGCCCTCGGCGGTCGCGGCGGTCCCGGTCTCCGGCTTGCTCATGATCCTCATAGGTCAGCCCTGGGGTGCGGTGTCGGCCTGCCAGTACTCGGCGGGCGCCTGGGCCTTGCTGATGACGCCGGCCTGGTGGAAGACGTCGATGGTCGTCTTCCAGTCCGCCTCGGTGTTGACACCGGGCGCCTTGCCCTTGGTGGCGTCGGTGTGCAGCAGGCCGAGCGTGGCCTTGAACTGCTCGGTGACGACCGGGACGGGCGGCAGCTGGTCGGACGCCCCGGCCATCGACGCGACCGCGCCGGCCTCGTCCTTCTGCGCGGCCGTCCAGGACTCGCTGGTGGCCGCGACCATCCGCTTGACCAGGTCGCCGTCGCTCTTGAGCTTGCGCTCGCCGACCATCAGGCCGTTGGAGAAGAAGTTCAGCCCGTGCTCGGAGAAGCGCAGCGCGGTGGTGGCCTTCTTGGACTTGTCCTTCATGATCGGGCCCTGGTCGTTGGCGAACCCGACCAGGCCGTCGGCCTGCCCCGACATGACGGCGGCCATCTTGCCCGCCGGGTCGGTGTTCTGGATCCGGACGTCGGTCTCGGCGAGCCCGTTCTTCTTCAGGAACACGGGGAACGTGCGCGACAGCGCGTCCCCGGCCGTACCGGCGATCTTCTTGCCCTTGAGGTCGGCCGGCGTCTTGATCCCGGTGGTCTCGAACGCCTGGACCGAGGCGGGGGTCGTCTGGAGGTACACGCCGATGCTCTTGATCGGCATGCCCTTGTCGACCGCGGCCAGCAGCGCCGGGGTGTCGGCCCAGCCGAAGTCGGTCTGCCCCGCGCCGGTGGCCTGCACGGTCTTCTGCGAGCCCTGGCCGGCCTTGATCTCCAGGTCGATGCCGTGCTTCTCGTAGATCTTCTGCTTCACGCCGTAGTAGAAGGGCGCGTGCTCGCCGTACGGGTACCAGTTCAGGGTCAGGCTGACCTTGGTGAGCTTCTTGCCGGAGGCGCTGGTGGTCTCCTCGGAGCCGCCGCCGCAGGCGGCCGCGGTGAGGGCCAGCGCGGGGACGAGGGCGATGGCGAACGTGCGGAGTTTCATGGGGTCTCCGTGGGGGTGGGCCCGCCGGTGGGCGGGTGTCCGCTAGTAGGTGGTGGTCACGGCCTCGCCGCGGCGGCTGGCGTGCCAGGGCAGCAGGAGGTGTTCGGCCAGTTCGACCAGGACGAAGAGGATGACGCCGATCAGCGACATGACCAGCAGCCCGGCGAACAGCATGGGGGTGTCGAGGTTGCCGTTGGCCTGCAGGATCACGTACCCGAGGCCCTCGTTGGCGCCGACGAACTCGCCGACGACGGCGCCGGTGACGGCCAGCGTGACGGCCACCTTGAGCCCGGAGAACAGGTGCGGCAGCGAGGCCGGGAACCGGATCTTCGCGAACGTCTGCATCGGCCCGGCGCCCATCGTCGAGGACAGCTGGAGCATCTCCGGGTCCACCGCCTTCAGCCCGGTGACCATCGAGATGACCACGGGGAAGAACGCGATGAGCACGGCCACCACGATCTTGGGCGCGAGCCCGAAGCCGAGCCACACCACGAACAGCGGGGCGATCGCGATCTTGGGGATGACCTGCGCGAACAGCAGGATGGGGTAGAGGGTCTTCTCGACCGTGGTGGAGTACACCATGATCACCGCGGCGGCGATGCCGACGACGACCGCGATCGCGAAGCCGAGCAGCGTCTCGTACGTGGTGATCCACGTGTGGTGCCAGATGTAGGACGCCTTGTCGCCCATCACGCCCAGCGTCGTCCCGGGGGACGGCACGAGGTAGGGCTCCACCAGCCCGGCCGCGGTGACCCCCCACCAGGCGGCGAGGCAGGCGAACAGCAGGCCGACGGGGCGCCAGGTGCGTTCGAGCGCGTCCCGCACGCGCTCGCCCGCGCCGGGCGCGTCGCGGGCGGCCACCCCCTTCACGGGTGCGGCCGTTGACGCGGGCGTGGTCACCATGGGACCTCCGATGGCGGTCTCAGAAAGCGCTCTCTGAAAGCGCTTTCTCGGCTACTATGGCTATGACCGTAAGAACAGCGGACGATCCGGTCAAGAGGTCAGGCGCGGCAATATCGACCGGCGTACCGTCGCACACGGAAAACCCCCACCGGGAGGCGCCATGACCGAGCCGGAACGGCAGCACGTGACGCTCCAGGACGTCGCCCACCGGGCCGGCGTCTCGCTGGCCACCGCGTCGCGCGTGCTGAACGGGACCGCGCAGGTCAGAGCCGATCTACGGGAGAAGGTGCTGGCCGCCGCCGGCGTCCTCGCGTACACGCCCAACGCCCATGCGCAGGCGCTCGCCAGCTCGTCCAGCAAGGTCATCGGGGTGATCTGCCACGATGTCAGCGACCCCTACTTCGCCAGCGTCGCCCGCGGCGTGATGCGCGCCGCGTCCGACCGGGACCTGATGGTCATGCTGGCCAGCACGTTCCGCGACCCGGCCCGGGAGATCGAGTACATCGCGACGCTGCGCGCCCAGCGGGCCCGCGCCATCCTGCTGATCGGCTCCGGCTTCGAGGACCGCGACTGGGAGCGGTCGATGAGCGCCGAGCTGGAGCCGTACCAGCGGGCCGGCGGCCGGGTCGCCGTCGTCAGCCGGCACCGCAGCCTCAAGGTCGACACCGTCCTGCCGCAGAACCGCGAGGGCGCCGCCGCGCTCGCCGCGTCCCTGCTGGAGCTCGGGCACCGCGACTTCGCCGTCCTCACCGGCCCGCGCGAGCTGACCACGGTCGCCGACCGCTTCGGCGGCTTCGCCGCGGCCGTCGCCGAGGCCGGGCTGGAACTGCCGGACAGCCGCGTCGTCGAGGCCGCGTTCACCCGCGACGGCGGCTACGCGGCGGCCACCGAGCTGATCCGCCGCGGCGAGCTCCCCACCTGCGTGTTCGCCGTGACCGACGTGATGGCCATCGGCGCGCTCGCCGCGTTCCGCGACAACGGCGTGAGCGTCCCGGACGAGGTGTCGCTGGCGGGCTTCGACGACATACCGATCGTCCGCGACCTCACGCCGCCGCTCACGACCGTCGCGCTCCCGCTGGACCTGATGGGCGAGCGCGTCATGGAACTGGCCGTCCGCGACCCCGCGCGCCGCAGCCGCGTCGAGCGCATGCCCGGCGAGGTCGTCCTCCGCACCAGCACCGCGGCTCCCAGGGGGAAGCGTTGAACCTCGGCGATCTGAAGATCGAACGCGTCCAGACCTTCCCGGTCGCCCTCCCGACCCGCCGCTCGTTCGGCGTGGCCGGCGGAGCGGTCGCCGTCGCCGGCCGGCCCAGCATCCGGATCCTGGTCCGGGTGGACGCCGGCGGCGCCACCGGCTGGGGCGAGGCGACGCCCATCCCCGCCTGGACGTACGAGACCGCCGAGTCGATCGTCACCACGATCGACCGCTACCTGGCCCCCGCGATCCTCGGCCGCCCGGCCTGGGACCTGGACGGCATCGCCCGGATCTTCGACCGCACGATCAACCGCGGCTTCAGCATCGGCGCCCCGCTCGCCAAGTGCGCCGTCGACATGGCGCTGAACGACCTCCTGGGCCGCGCCGCGGGCGTCCCCTGCGGCGTGCTGTGGGGTGCGCGGCGTACCGACCGGATCGAACTCGCGTGGGTCGTCTCCGGCCAGTCGCCCGCCGAAGTGGGGGACAGCGTCGCCGAGGGGCGCGGCCTCGGGTACGGCGCGTTCAAGGTCAAGATCGGCCTGCACGACGAGGCGACCGACGCCGCCGTGGTCGAGGCCGTCCGCGCGCACGCCGGACCGGACGCCCCGCTGTGGGTGGACGCCAACCAGGGGTACACGGCGCACGCGGCCCTGCGCATGGCGCGCCGGCTGGGCCCGCTGGGCGTCACCGCGTTCGAGCAGCCGCTGCCCGCGAACGACGTCGCCGGGCTGCGCCGGCTGCGCGCGGACTGCCCCGTCCCGGTCGCGCTGGACGAGAGCCTGCGGCACCCGTCCGACCTGGCCACGTTCGTGAAGCTGGACGCGATCGACATCGCGATCGCCAAGGTGCAGCGCAGCGGCGGCCCGACCCTCTCGCGCCGGCTGTGCGCGCTGGCCGAGGACGCCGGAGTCCAGCTGATGGGCTCCGGCCTGACGGACTCCGACCTGGGTCTGGCCGCCTCGCTGCACCTGTTCGCCGCGTACGGCATCGACACGCCCGTCGACCTGAACGGCCGGCAGTTCGTGGAGTCCCCCTACGCCGCCTCGACCGTGCGGGTCGAGGGCGGCACGGCGCACGTCCCCGACGGCCCGGGGCTGGGCGTGGAGGTGGACGAGGCCACCGTGAGAAGGCTCACCGTCGATGTCCTGGGCGGCTGAGCGCGGCCTACTGCCCCGCGCTCTGTTCCTCGGCCGCGGACGGGGCCGGCTCGGCGGTGGTCGCCGGCTGCTCCTGGTCCGAGGTCTCCGCGCCCTGCGAGGGCCAGGAGACGAGCCGGGTACGACGGGGGTTCGCCAGAGAAGTGCTCACGGTTGCCGCCGTCCTCCTTCAACGATCGATTCGGGCTCCGGTGATCGACCGGAGAAGGAGATTTTCGGGATCACCGGCCCTCTAACGCAAAATGGTCTAGACCTGCCCCCGGCGGGTGGCGAGCCAGGCGTGCAGGAGCATGTGGAACTCCAGGCGCTGGGCGGGGTCGTAGATGTCGTCGCCGAAGAACGTCTCCAGCTGGCGGAGGCGGTAGCGGATGGTCTGGGCGTGGACCTGGAGGCGTACCGAGACCTGGGTGGCGTTGAAGCCGCACTCGAGCGAGGCCAGGAAGGTCTCGGCGAGGCGCTGCCGCTGCGACGGGCGCAGCTTCATCAGCGGTTCCAGCCGGCGGGCGGCGGCGCGGTCGAGGAGTTCGCGGTCCTGGGTCATCACCAGGAGCGGGATGTGCCGGTCGGCGTGGACGAGGCCGTCGTGGCCGATGACGGACGCGGTGGCGAGGGCGAGCGCCTGGCGGGCCCAGCGCAGCGACTTGGCCAGCTCGGTGATCTCGACGGTGGGGCCGAGGGCGCCGATCCAGTCGCGCAGCCCGGAGCGCAGCATCCGGTCGCGGCCGGGTCCGGCCGGATCGGGGACGATCAGGCACGGCTCGTCCAGGTGCAGGCCGGGGAGGATCTCGTCCGGCAGGGCGGGCGGGTGGACGTCGGGGCGCCGCTCGCCCAGCGCGAGCGCGGCGACGGTGCGGGGCAGCCGCCACTCGGCCAGCCGGGCGGGCTCGCGGAGGTCGGCGAGCCGCGGCGCCGGTTCGCCGATGAGCAGTTCGAGCAGCTCGCGGCGGCGGTTGCGGCGCTCGCCGATGGCGCGGGCCGACACCTCGGCGTGGCCTTCGGCGACCACGCCCACCAGCCGGTCGATGTAGCCGAGGACGGCCTGCGCGACCTCGGCGATGATGGCGGCGGTGACGCGGTGGGGGGTGCGCTCGGACGCCTCGGTGAGCCGGCGGACGGCGACGCCGGCGCCGGTGCGCAGGGCGCGCTGGAGGGACTCCAGGTCGCGGCCCTCGCGCGCCTCGCCGACCCCGACGCCCCGGAAGAACTCCACGATCTCGGCGGACGAGGTCTCCGGGTCGGCCATCAGGTCGACGAAGTGCCCGATCGCCCAGGCGACGCCCTGCTCCAGCACCTCGGAGTAGCGGGCGTCGTGCGGGCGGGCGTACTGCGGCACCTCGCGCTGGATCTCGGCCACCGCCTCCGCCGCGATCTTCGGGACGTGCTTGCGGAGCGCCCTGGCGAGCGTGGGCGTGGTGCCCTCGGGCATCCGGACGTCGAGCAGCCCGTCGGAAACCTCCACTCCTGCCTCCTCCTGTGACAGACCCCCCACGGTCACTTGTAACCCATCTCACACATTGGTGTCCGAGGTTGCAGTGGAATCGGCGGTTTCGGAATGACCTGAAAGGAGGTGTTTGTCCGTTCGGTGGGGGTAAAGGGCGCTTATGGCAGGGTCGGTCATGAGCGAGTCGACGGAGCAGAATCTCGTGGTCGCACGGTCCGTGGTGGACGCCGCGCAGCGGGAGATGTGGGAGAAGGCGCGGCAGCGGTTCCCCGCGCTCAGATTCGGCGCGCTCGCCGGGACGCTGGGGCTGCTCGCCACCGCCTCCACGTACCGGCTCAACCTCCTGCTGCTGGAGAAGAAGCTGCCGCCCGAGGCCGCCGCGCTGGTCGCGGCCGCCGCGTACTCCGGCGGCGCCGCCGGCGCCGCGATGCTCGCCGCCCGCCGCTGGCGCGGCCTGCCCGCACCGCTGCCGACCGAGACCGCGCGCCAGGTAGCCGAGATCATCGCCGACTCGACCTGAGCCCGGCGCGTCCCGGTTCGCCGCGGCCCGTTCCGACACCCGTTCCGCCACCCGTTCCGCCACTCCGGGTACGCGCCTGACTCACTCGCGTGATCGCGGGTAGGGACGCGTCCATGGAGAGTGCTGACGGCTCGGGGGCCGCGCGGCCCGCCCATGCCGAGATCACCTTGTTCGTGAACGGGAGCGAGCAGCGGATCACCGTCGAAACGCGGGCGTCGATCCTGGACGTGCTGCGCGAGCGACTCGGGCTGACCGGGTCCAAGAAGGGCTGCGACCACGGCCAGTGCGGCGCCTGCACGGTCCTGCTGGACGGGCGCCGCGCGAACGCCTGCCTGGCGCTGGCCGTCGCGCACGACGGCGCGGACGTCGTCACCGTGGAGGGGCTGGCGCCGGGCGGGCCGGACGAGCTCGCGCCGCTCCAGGAGGCGTTCGTCGAGTGCGACGCGTTCCAGTGCGGCTACTGCACGCCCGGGCAGCTGTGCTCGGCGGCCGGGATGCTCGGCGAGATCGCCGACGGCCGGCCCAGCGCGGTGACCGGCGACCTCGCCGGGCGGCCCGCGCTGACCGACGCCGAGATCCGCGAGCGCATGAGCGGCAACCTGTGCCGGTGCGGCGCGTACGCCAACATCGTCGCCGCGATCCGGCAGGCCGGGGCCCAGGAAGGGGTGCGGTCGTGAGGCCGTTCACGTACGAGCGGGCCGCCAGCGCCCAGGACGCGCTCGCGAGCCACACCGGGAACGCCTCCTACCTGGGCGGCGGCACCAACCTCGTGGACCTGATGCGGTTGGGCGTCGCCGAGCCCGAGCGGCTGGTGGACGTCACGCGCCTGCCGTACGACACCGTCGAGGAGGAGCCGGACGGCGGCCTCGCGATAGGCGCCGCCGTCAGGAACAGCGACCTCGCCGCGCACGACGCCGTGCGGAGGCGCTTCCCCATGCTCGCCCAGGCCGTCCTCGCGGGGGCGTCCGGGCAGATCCGAAACATGGCCACCGTCGGCGGCAACCTGCTGCAGCGCACCCGCTGCCCCTATTTCCAGGACGTCACCAAGCCCTGCAACAAGAGGAGTCCCGGCACGGGCTGCCCCGCCATCGAGGGCGACCACAGCAATCTGGCGATCCTCGGGCACTCGCACGACTGCGTGGCCACGCACCCGTCCGACATGGCGGTCGCGCTGGCGGCGCTGGACGCGCGCGTCCGGATCCGCAACGGCGAGGGCCAGCGCGTCGTACCGCTGGTGGGACGCGGCCCCGAGCCCCTCTACCGCCTGCCCGGCAACGAGCCGGACCGCGACACCACCCTGGAGCCGGGCGAGCTCATCACGGGCGTCGAGGTGAGCCCGCTCGACATGCCGTCCCGCTACCGGAAGGTCCGCGAACGGGCCTCGTTCGCGTTCGCGCTCGTCTCCGTCGCCGCCGCGCTGGACGTGGTCGACGGCACCGTCCAGGAGAGCCGCGTCGCGCTGGGCGGGGTCGCCCACCAGCCGTGGCGGGCCTGGCGCATGGAGGACCGGCTGCGCGGCGCCCCCGCGACCGAGGAGGCGTTCATCCGGGCCGCCGAGGCCGAGCTGGAGGCGGCCAAGCCGCTGCGCGACAACACCTACAAGGTCCGGCTGGCGCGCAACCTGATCGTGCGGACGCTGATGGAGATCACGGAGCTCGCCGGGGACCGGGGGGAGGGCCGATGACGGCGATGGAACGGGTGGAGGCCCGGGAGAAGATCACCGGGCGGGCCCGGTACGCGTTCGAGTACCCGGTGGCGAACGCCGCCTACCTGTGCGCCGTCCCCGCGACCATCGGGAAGGGCGAGATCAGGTCCGTGGACGCCGGGCCCGCGCTCGAACAGCCCGGCGTCCTGACCGTGCTGTCCTGCGAGAACGCGCCCGAGCTGCCGCCCGATACGGACGGCGAGCTGGCGCTGTTCCAGTCCCGCCGCGTCTCCTACCGGGGCCAGCTCGTGGCCGCGGTGGTCGCCGAGACCCTGGAGACCGCGCAGGAGGCGGCCCGCAAGGTCCGGGTCGAGTACGCCCCCGAGCCGCACGACGTGCGCATGCGCCGCGACCACCCGACCCTCTACAAGCCGGAGAAGGTCAACGCCGGCTTCCCGGCCGACACCGAGCAGGGCCGCCCGGACGACACGCTCGCCACCTGCGCGGTGCAGATCGACGCGACGTACCGGACGCCCGCGCAGCACAACAACCCGATGGAGCCGCACACGACGCTGGCGCTGTGGGAGGAGGACGACCGCCTGGTCGTGTACGACTCCAACCAGGGCGCCTCGTCCGTGAACGCGGCCCTCGCCGAGATCTTCGGGCTGGACCCGTCCCGGATCCGCGTGGTGGCGTCCCATGTGGGCGGCGGGTTCGGGTCCAAGGGGACGCCGCGTCCCAACGTCGTGCTCGCGGCGATGGCGGCGAAGGCCGCCGGGCGGCCGGTGAAGTACGCGGTGACGCGGCAGCAGATGTTCGCGATCACCGGCTACCGGTCGCCGACCGTCCAGCGGGTGCGGCTGGGCGCGGACGAGGACGGCCGGCTCAGCACGCTCATCCACGAGGTGCTCGTGCAGACCTCGACCGTCCGGGAGTTCGCCGAGCAGGCCGGGACGCCGGCCCGCACCATGTACCGGGCGCCCAACCTGCGGACCGCGCACCGGCTGAACACCCTGGACGTGCCGACGCCGTCGTGGATGCGGGCGCCGGGGGAGACGCCGGGGATGTTCGCGCTGGAGTGCGCGATGGACGAGCTGGCGTTCGCCGCCGGCGTCGACCCGATCGAGCTGCGCGTCCGCAACGAGCCGGACGCCGAGCCGGAGAGCGGGCTGCCGTTCAGCTCCCGCAACCTGATCGGGTGCCTGCGCGAGGGCGCCGCCCGGTTCGGCTGGGCGGAGCGCGACCCGGCGCCGCGCTCGATGGCGCGGCGCGGCCGCAAGCTGCGCGGTACGGGGGTGGCGTCCGCGACGTACCCGGCGAACCGGGCGCCGTGCCGGGCCACCGCGCGGCGCGAGCCGGACGGGCGCTGCACGGTGCGGATCGCCGCCACCGACATCGGCACCGGCGCCCGCACCGCGCTGACGATCATCGCGGCGGAGGCGCTGGGCGTGGAGCCGTCCCGGGTGACCGTGGAGATCGGCGACAGCGACCTGCCGCGGGCGTCGGTCGCGGGCGGCTCGACCGGCACCGCCAGCTGGGGCACGGCGGTCGTCCGCGCCTGCGAGGCCGTACGGGACGCGCCGCCCGGCACGGAGGTGTCGGCCGACACGACCGAGGAGATCAAGGCGCAGGAGAAGTACGCCCGGCACGCGTTCGGGGCGCACTTCGCCGAGGTGGAGGTGGACGCCGACACCGGCGAGGTCCGGGTGCCGCGGATGCTCGGGGTGTTCGCGGCCGGCCGGATCGTCAACCCGACGACCGCGCGGTCGCAGTTCCTCGGCGGCATGACGATGGGACTCGGGATGGCGCTGATGGAGCGGAGCGTGATGGACGAGGAGTTCGGCGACTACCTCAACCACGACCTCGCCCAGTACCACGTGCCCGCGTGCGCGGACGTGGCCGGCATGGACGCGGTCTGGATCGAGGAGGACGACCCGCACCTCAACCCGATCGGCGGCAAGGGCATCGGCGAGATCGGGATCGTCGGCGCGGCGGCGGCGATCGCCAACGCCGTCCACCACGCCACCGGCGTCCGGGTCCGCGAGCTGCCGATCACCCCGGCGGCGCTGCTGCCGTCACTCTGAGCCGTCCGAGGGCGGCCGGTCCCGTACCGACTCCACCAGCCGCGGAACGATCTCCTCGACCAGGTTCAGCAGCACCTCCTGAAGCAGGAGGTGCACCTGGGCGCGCGTCAGCCGGCCCTGCTTGAGCCACTCCCGCGAGGTGGCCTCCGCCATCCCGGAGTACGCGCGGAACGCCGACCGCACCTCCGCGTGCTCCCGCGACAGCGCGGTCAGCCCGACCACCTCGGTCATGTGCCCGACCGCGCGGTCCCTGGCCTCCTCCAGGATCGCGTCGAGCTCGGCGTCCCCGCCCGAGGAGTTCATGTCGAGCGCCGCGATCCAGGTCTCCCGGTTGCGGTCGAGCAGCTCCAGCCAGGCGTCGATGCTGTGCCCGACCCGTTCGCGGACGGTCGCGCCCGCCGCGCAGCGCGGCGCCGGGATCGGCGGCACGCTCATCATCTCCGTCACCGCCGCCAGGTACAGCTCGCGCTTGGTGCCGAAGTAGTGGTTCAGCAGCCCGCGGCTGACCCCGGCCGCGGCGGCGATCTCGGTGTTGGAGACCGTCCCGTACGGGCGGCTGCTGAACAGCGCCCGCGCGCAGGCGAGGATCTGGTCCCGGCGCTCGTCGGGTTCCTTGCGGACCCGGCGGGGCCGCGGGGCGGGGCTGCCGTCGCTCGTCCTGGGCACGTCACGTCCTTTCTGGAGGCGCCTCGTGCGGGCGCCGCCGACCCGGGGCGCGCGGCCCCGGGCCCGGACCGCTATGGTCGGCCCATCATGACCGACGACGATCTCCTGCTGCGCGGCCTGCTCGCGGACCCGGCCGGGGGAGACGCCGCCAACCCGCAGGTGGACCGGATCCTGGACGCGGCGCTGGAGCTCTTCGCCACCCGCGGGCTGCGCCGGACGACCATGGACGATGTCGCCCGCGCGTCCGGGCTCGGCCGCGCCACCATCTACCGGCGCTTCCCCGGCAAGAACGAGCTGGTCTCCGAGGTCCTGACGCGCGAGGCCCGGCGCTTCGCCGCCGAGGTCGACCGGGCCGTCGCCGGCTGCGCGACGCTGGAGGAGCGGCTGGTCGAGGGGTTCGTGGCCACGCTGCGGATCGGCCGCGAGGAGCGGCTCGTCCACCGGCTGCTGACGCTGGAGCCCGAGCTGCTCCCGCACGCGACCGAGCGGGCCGGCCCGCTGCTGGCCGCCGCCCGCCGGCACCTCGCCGGCCGGCTGCGGGCCGCGCGGCGGGACGGCGCCGCGCCCGCCTTCGACCCGGAGGCCGTCGCCGAGATCCTCGTCCGGCTCACGCACTCGCTGCTCCTGACTCCGGACGGGCGGATCCCGCTGGACGAGGCCGGCGCGCGCGCCTTCGCGCTGCGCTACCTGGCCCCGATGGTCGGCGGCTCAGCCGCCGGGTGACGCCGGGTTCCCCTTCGGGGCCTGCTGCTGCCTGCCCTTCGGGTCGGTCATGCTCTCGTTCACCGCGCCGATCGAGGTGACCTCGGTGATCCGCCACCGGCCGCCCTGCCGCGCCAGCCGCATGTCGAGGTACGAGCCGAGGACCCGGCGCGTCCCGGCGGTGCTGCGCACCTCCGAGTCCATCACCACGACGGCCTTCGCCGACGCCTCGTCGACGTCCTCCAGGTAGACGTCGCGCACGGTCGCGGTGGCGGTCGCCTTCAGCTTGGTGATGACGCCCTCCAACCCGCCGGTGAACGCGACGTCGTAGGTCTTGGCGAAGTCGTCCGAGGCGAGCGACAGCACCTTGGTCCGCGCCGCCTGGAGGTTGGTGTGGTCGTAGCTGAGGAGCGCCTGCCCGAACCGTCCGGCGCGGTCCCGTACCGCCGTCCGGTCGGCCTCCCGCCGCGCCGCGTCGTCGGCCGCCTTCCACTGGAGCCCGGCGGTGACCACGGACGCCGCGAGCACCAGCACCCCGGCCGCCTGGAGCAGCCGCGCCCTGGAACGGCCCGGCTCCTTCTCAGGCTTCTCGGGGATCTCGGCCTTCTCGGGCTTCTCAGGCTTCTCGGTGTTCTCTTCGACCTTGCCGGTGTTCTCTTCGACCTGGTCTTCGGTGTCGGTGCTCATGGGAACCTCCTGCGGAGCAGCGTGCGGACGAATCGGGCGGCGGCGGCGATGACGATCACGGCGCCGAGCGCGGGCGGCAGCAGCGGCAGCCACCGTGCCGGTCCGCCGCCGGGGGCGGCGTCGCCGGTGGCGCCGACCTGCCGTACGGGGGTGGGCACGGCCGTGGCGTCCTCGGCGGCGGGCCTCGGGGCCTGCGCCCGCTCCGCCTTGGCGGCCTTCTTCGCGCCCCCGGCCGTCTTCGGGGTGGACGGGCAGAGCGCGAGCGCCGGAGGCTTGGGCTTCGGCACGGGCGAGGTGTACTCGGCCGCCGCTGGCGCGGCGCCCGGGAGCGTGAGGACGGCCGTGACCCGCAGGTACTTGCCGGACGCGTCCGTGGCGGTGATGTCCGAGACGAGCGCCTGGAGGGTCGGGACCATCTCCAGCACGTGGTGGATCCTCTCCTGGTTCTGCCGGGTGAACAGCGGCGTGGACGGCGTGGCCGCCGCGGTGAGCAGGCAGCCGAGGCCGGGCCGGGCCTTGCCCAGCAGGTCGTTCGCCTCGCGCAGGGTGCCGGGCCCGTGCTCCAGGACCGTGTCCAGGTCCCGGCGGCTCTGCCGGAGCGCGGCGGTGAACGCCGCCAGGTCGTTCACGCCCGAGGCCAGCTGGTACCGGTGGTCGCTGAGGGTGGCGGTGAGCCGGGTCAGCTCGGCCGACAGCCCGTCCAGGACGTGCGCGTCCGCGGCGAGCGTGCCGGTGAGCCGGTGGGCGTCGGCGATCGTGTCGTTGATGGTCGTGCCGCGCCCCTCCAGGCCCCGGGCCAGCTCGTGGACGAGGGTGCGGGAGTCGCGCGGGTCGACGGCCTTGAGCGTGTCGCCGATCCCCGCGAACAGTTGCTGGTAGTCGGTCGTCCCGGCGGTCCGCCCCACCGGGATGTGGTCGCCGGCCTTGAGGACGGCGGTGCCGGGCTTCGCGGGCGGGGTCAGCTCGATGTACGGCTCGCCGATCGCCGACTTGCGCAGCACGCGGGCTCCCACGCCGGCCGGGACCTGTACCCCGCGGTCGAGGTCGAGGCCCACGTCCACGTGCCCGGTGCGCAGCTCGATCGCGCCGACCTTGCCGACCCGGACGCCCAGGTGGGTGACCTCCAGGTCCTCGTTGAGGCCGGGCGAGTCGGCGAACTCGGCGGTGACCCGGAACGGGCGGTCGAGCGCGTCGACGCTGATGATGCTCCGTACCGCCCAGATCGCGAGCACGACCCCGAGCAGGGCGAAGAAGGCGAGGTTGACGGCGATGCGGGGATGCTTCATGGGCGCGGTCCCATCAGCTCGTCCAGCGGCAGGCCCGGCCGCTCGGTCCGCCGCTCGGCCCGCGGTGCCGCCTCCGGCGCCGCGCCGGCGGACGGCAGGAAGCCCTTGATCCACAGGAAGAGCAGGCCCTGGCCGCTGTGGGAGACGGACGGGCCGTTCAGGAACTTCAGCACGGCCCCCGCGACGGCCTTGAGGTCCCGGCTCCCGCGCACGGCGGCGGCGAGCAGCTCGTCGGCGCGCGCCAGCAGGGTGCCGAGGCGGGCCGCGTGCCGCTCGTGGACGTTCGCGTTGACGGACCGGGCGAGCTTGAGGAGCTGCTGCACGGACCGCTTGAGCTGGGCGCGTTCGTTCCGGAGCCGTTCGGTGGCCAGCACCACGTTCCCGGGCAGCCGGCCGAACTCGCCGTGGCCCTTCTCCAGCGAGTCGCCGAGCCGGGCGAGTCCGTCCAGGGCGCGGACCAGGTCGGCGCTCGCGGCGGCGTAGGTGTCGGTGACGTCGGCGGCCCGCTTGACGAGCGTGTTCAGCTGCCGCCCCTTGCCGCCCACCGCGGTCGCCGTCTCGCCCGTGATCGTCTGGAGGTCCTGGCCGCCGAGCGCGGCCAGCAGCGGGCCGAGCTTGGCGCTGATCTCCTCCAGGTCCGGCTGGATGGACGTCTGCGCGATCGCGGCGCCGCTCGCCAGGAACGGGCCGGCGTCCGCGGCGCGCCCCCGCGGCAGGTCGAGGCGCACGTAGTTCTCGCCGAGCAGCGACGACTTGGCGATGGTCGCGGTCGTCCCGGCGGGCACCCGGCGGTCGCTCTTGAGCGCCATCGTGACCCGCGCCCGGTAGCCGCTGAGCCGGATCCCCGTCACCGTCCCGACCCGGATGTCGGAGATCTGCACGCTGTGCCCGGTGACCAGGCTCTGCACGTCGTCGAACGTCGCGGTCAGGACCATGTCGCCGCGCGGGGCGCCGAGCGTCTGGAGCGAGCAGCCGCCCGCTCCCACGGTCACGGCCAGTGCCAGCGCGCCCGCCGCGGCCGCCGGCCGCCGTCGTCTCATCGGGGGACCTCCCCGGTCTTCGGCGGCTTCGTGCAGTTGCCGACGGTGGGCTCTCCTTGCAGGCAGGGGATCGTGCCCCAGCCCATCGCGTCGAACAGCGGCTGCAGCCATGCCCGTACGGTGCCGTGGAAGACGAGCCGGATGGCCGCGACGTTGCGCTCCTTGTCCCAGGCCTGCACGGCCACGTCCGCGAACCGGCCGAGCGCCTCGATGGTCTGGTTCAGCGAGCCGGCGTTGGACTTGAGCGTCATGACGATGTTGGACAGGTCGGTGACGGCCGCAGGAAGCGTCTCCTGGTACTGCGTGACCAGCACCTCGCTCTTGCGGATGACGGCGGCGAGCCCGGCGACGAAGTCGCGCAGCCGGGTGCGCTCCTCGGCCAGCGTGCGGCTGGTGCTGGAGAACGACTCCAGCAGCGTGGTCAGCTTCTGGTCCCGCGCGTTGAGGTCGGCGGCGAGCGACCGCAGCCCCTCGGCCAGCGACACGATCCGCTCGTCCTGCGCGGCGAGGTCGCTGGTGAGCGTCGCGGTGCTCTGCAGGGCGCGGTTGACGTCGTCGCCGCGCCCGTTCAGCGCGTCCGCGCCGCGCCCGACGGCGCCGCCGAGCCGGTTCGCGTCGATCGAGCCGTTCAGGCGGGCGAACGCGGTCAGCGCGTCGTCGATCTCGACGGGCAGCTCGGTGCGCTCCTGCGGGACGACCGTCCCCGGCCCGGCCTTCGGCCGGCCGGGCGTCCAGGCCGGGTGCAGGGTCACGAAGCGTTCGCCGAGCGCGTTCGCGGACTCGATCGTGGCGCGCACGTCCCGCGGTACGGGGACGTCGCGGTCGATCTCCATCCGGACGCGGACCCGGTTGCGGTCGCTCTCGCTCTCGATGGACGTGATCGTTCCGGCGTCGGCGCCCAGCACCCTCACCCGCGACCGCTCGTACAGCGACGGCGTCTTGGCGAAGTAGACGGTGATCGGGTAGGTGTCGCCGGCGCCGGGCGCGCCGAGCACCGTGCAGCCGCCGGTGCCGGCGGCCAGCGCCAGCGAGGCGGCCGCCGCGGCGAGCCGTCTCATGGCCGTCCTCCTGTGGTCCGTGCCCCTGGGGCGCGTGCTTGCGGGGCGGCCTCGGCCAGCTGGGCGAGGTCGCGCGGGGAGAGCGGGCCGAGGCCGGTGGCGAGGACCTCCAGCCAGGGGCCGTACCCGCCGGTGCCGGACAGCCCGCTGAGCGTCGGCCCGGCCCAGGTGAGCAGGTCGTTGAGGTCGCCGGTGGTGGGCCGGAGGTCGCCGAGGGTGGCGCGCAGGTCGGCGATCACCTTGACCAGCCGGGCCTGGTGCCGGTCGATCAGCGTGGTCATGCTCCGCACCGTCCGGTCGCCGCTGCCCAGGAACGAGGCCAGCTCGTTCCGCCGGTACTGGAGTTCGGCCAGCATCGCCTCCACGTTGGTGAGCAGCTGCGAGAGCTGACGGTCCTTCGCGCGGGCGACCTTCAGGATGCGGTCGCCGCCGCCGAGCAGCCTCTTGATCTGCGGGTTGCTCTCGTTCACGGTCTCGGCCAGCTCGGTGAGGCTCGTCAGGGCGCTCGCCAGCCGGTGCCGGTCGTCCTCGCCCACCCCGTCCAGCTCCGTGACGATCTTGTTGATCGAGCGGGAGTCGAGCCTGGCCAGCGTCCTGGTCCCGGTGTTCAGGACGTCGTTGACGGTGGACGGGACCCGGGTGCGGTCCTTGGGGATGCGGCGCCGCGACTCCGGCAGCGAGGCCAGGTGCGGGGTGCCGACGGGGCCGGACAGCCGCAGGTAGCGGCCGCCGAGGACGTTCTCCACCTTGACCTCGGCGCGGGTGGCGGTGCCGAGGTCGACCTCCGCGTCCACCTTCCACTCGACCAGGACCTCGCCGCGCGCGTAGACGGGTTCGACGCGCGTCACCTCGCCGGCCCGGATGCCGGCCACCCGCACCTCGTCGCCGGAGCGCAGCCCGCCGGTCTCGGCGAACACCCCGGTCACCGTGTACCGGTCCTGGAGCAGCCCGCGGGTGCCGACGAGGTACACCCCGAGCACGAGCGCGATCAGCGTGCCGGCCGACACCAGCCCGACCGTCACCTTGTTCCGGTCCCGGAACGACCCGAGCGCCATCAGGAGCCTCCTCCGACGATCAGCCGTTCCAGCGCGCCCGACGAGGTGATCGCCTCGCTGGACTCGCGCGGTCCCGGCAGCCGGGTCGGGTACGGGCAGGGCGGCGCGGCGAGCGTGATGCACGGCATCGCGGACTCGATGAACCGCCCGTTGTCGACGGCGGCGAAGATGCGCCGGAGCTTGGGGGCGGCCGAGTCCATGACGTCCGCGACCGTCCCGGTGTTGCGGCGCACGCCCGCCGTGAACGTGGACAGCCGCGTGATCACCTGCGCGAGCTCCGCGCTGTTGCCCGCCAGCACCTTGTCCGACGTCCGCGCCATCGCCGCCAGCTGCACGATCGCCTGGTCGATCAGCCGCCGGTTGCCGGTGAACGCGCCGCTGAGCGTGACCAGGTCGTCGATCGCCTTCGCGATCTGCTTGTCGCGCCGGGCGATGACCTCGGTGATCGTCGCGTAGTCCGCGAGCATCTGCTTGAGAGTCCCGCGCCGGGCCGCGATCGTGGACGACAGCGTGTCCACCCCGACGAGCAGCCGGTCGATCTCGGCCGCGTTGCCGTCCAGGGCCTGCGCGAGCGAGCCGAGCACCGCGTTGACCTGCTTGGGGTTCACGCTCTGCGTCAGCGGGGCCAGCTGGTTGATCAGCGCGGCGGCGTCCACGACCGAACGGGTCCGGGTGATGTGCGCGCCGGGCCGCATCCTGGCGGGGCTCGTCCCGGGGATCAGGTAGACGACCCGGCTGCCCATCGCGTCCCGCCAGCGGATCGCGGCCTCGCTGTCGGCGGGGACCGTCACGGACGCGTTCACCGTCATCGTCACCCGGGCGCGGCCCTCGACGATCTTCAGGCCGTCCACCCGGCCCACCGGAGCGCCGGCGATCTTCACCTGGTCGCCCTCGGCCAGCCCGCTCGCGTCGTCGAACGTGGCCGACACCGTCCAGCCGCCGCCCGTGCCGACCCGCGCGATCTGCGCCCCGATGAACGCCGTCAGCACTCCGGTGACCAGCACGAACGTGCCCAGCTTGAGCGCCAGGCCGATCCGTGCGCGCCTCATCGGCCGCCTCCCCTGGTGGACGGTCCGCACAGGCCGACGAGCAGCTCGCACGGATCGGTGGGCAGGTACGCCTGCGAGCGCAGGTAGTTCTTGCCGCCCGGACCCGGCAGCGAGGTCAGCTCCCCGTACAGGGGGAGGAGGCGGTTGCCGGTGCGGACCGCGTCGCCGAGCAGGCCGAGCTGGGAGTAGATGACGGCGGCGGCCCGCTCGCCGGAGCGGAACGCCTCGCCGAGCTGCCCGCCGCGCTTGGTGAGGCCGTGCGCGACGAGGGCGGAGACGTCGGAGATCCCGTCGGCGAACGCGCCGAGCCGGCCGGTGCCGCCCGCCGCGGTCGTGGAGATCAGCGTGTTGGCGTCGCCGCCGATCGCGACCAGCTCGTCGCCGGAGCCCGCCAGGGCGGTGCTCAGGTCGGCGCCGTCGCGCAGGAACCGGCGGGCCTCCGCGCGCCGCTTGTGCGCGACGCCCACCAGCACGCCGGTCTGGTCGATGGTCGAGCGCAGCCGGGTGCCGTTCCCCGACAGGCCGTCGGCCAGCGTGCGGACGATCGTCGCGACCTCGGCGGGCTCGATCGCGCCGAGGCCGGCGTCGGCGTCGGCGAGCAGGTCCGACAGGTCGCGCGGGTCGGCGGTGCGGGCGATGCGCGCGCCCGAGGCCAGGAACGGGCCGTCCTTCTCGTGCGCGCCCGGCCGGAGGTTCACGAACTTGGGGCCGAACGCGGACGCGGGCTCGACGACCGCCGTGACCGTGTCCGGTACCCGGGTCCCGGGGTGGAGCCGCAGCGTCAGCCGGGCGCGTCCGGACCCGGCCAGCTCCGTCCCGGTGACCGTGCCGACGGTCACCCCGCGGATCTTGACCGGGGCGTCCTTGCCGAGGCCCTGCCCGGCCCGTCCGAACTCGGCGGTCAGGACCGTGCCGCCGTCCTGGAACGGCCGCGCGACGAGCCCGTACACGGCGAGCCCGGTCGCGGCGAGCGTGGCCACGGCGATCACCAGCCTGCGCCGCAGCGGGATCTCCTCATTGATCATCCGGTCAGCCTCACGGTCGCGCCGCCGCCCCAGAAGACGTACGACAGCAGCAGGTTCAGGGTGACGATCGTGATGATCGACAGCCGGATCGCCCGGCCCGCCGCCCGGCCCACCCCGGCGGGGCCGCCGGTGGCGTAGTAGCCGTAGAAGCAGTGGATGGTGATCACCGCGAACGAGAAGACCGCGACCTTGATCGAGCTGTAGACCAGGTCGATGGTCGGCAGGTAGAGCCGGAAGTAGTAGTCGTAGACGCCCGGCGCCAGGTCGAAGAACTCGGTGCTGATCAGCCGGGTGGCGAAGAAGCTGGCGAACAGCGCGATCAGGTACAGCGGGACGAGCGCGATCAGCGCCGCCGCGACCCGGGTGCAGACCAGGTAGGCGAACGAGGCGATGCCCATGACCTCCAGCGCGTCGATCTCCTCGGAGATCCGCATCGCGCCCAGCTCGGCGGTGAACGCCGAGCCGCACTGCGCCGCCAGCGCGACCGCCGCGATGACCGGGGTGATCTCGCGGACGTTGGCGAACGAGCCGACCAGCCCCATGAACGACTCGGCGCCGATCGAGCGCAGCCCGGTGTAGCCCTGAAGCCCCACCTCGGTGCCCACGAAGAACGCCATGGTGAAGATGACGAAGATCATCCCGCCGCCGACCACGGTGGCCCCCGCGCCGACGACGATGTCGCTGACGTGGCGGGCGACGGTCTTGGCGTACTTGCGGCGCCAGATTAGGTCGCGCGCCGAGTAGACGACCACGCGCTGCACGAACACCGGCCACTGCGCCAGGTCGCCGGCGCGCCGCGCGGCTCCGGCGGCGGCCGCCGCCGCGCGCGTGCCGGCGCGCGCCGCCGGGATCGGGCCGGCCATCAGATCTTCGGCGGGAACGCGACGAAGTACACCGTCGTGATCACGTAGTTGAGCGCGAACACCAGCATGAACGCGACCACGATCGCCCGGTTGACCGCCTGCCCGACGCCGACCGGGCTGCTCGCGCAGCTCATCCCCATATGGCAGGCGACGATCGCGGCGATCATCCCGAACAGCCAGGACTTCAGCAGCGTCACCAGCAGGTCGGAGGTCTGGAGCAGCGAGACCGCGCCGTCGAAGTACGCGCCGGGCGTGACGTCCTGGAGCAGCACGTTGAACACGAAGCCGCCCGCCGCGCCGGCCGCGATGACCAGCGACGCCAGCAGCGTCGAGACGAGGCTGGCCGCCCAGAGCCGGGGCGTGACCAGCCGGTGGACGGGGTTGACGGCCATTGTCTCCATGGCCGCGAGCTCGTCCCGGATCCGGCGGGCGCCCATGTCGGCGGTCATCGCCGAGCCGCCCGCCCCCGCGATGATCAGTGCGGCGGCGATCGGCGCGACCTCGCGGACCAGGCCCACCACCACCGCGCCGCCGGTCGCCGACTGCGCGCCGAGCTGCGCGGCCAGCTGGCCGACCTGCAGCGCCACGGTCGCGCCCAGCGGCAGCGACACCAGGATCACCGGCAGGCTCGTCACCCGGGCCAGGAACCAGGACTGCTCGGCGAACTCCCAGAACCACGTCCGCACGTCCCAGGTGCGGCGCAGCCCCTCCAGCGCGACCACGAACATCTCGCCGACCTCGGCGAGCAGCGCGTGCACCCGGACGGGGACACCCAGCGCGACCACGGCATCACCCCCTTCACAGGGGCCACACCCTAGAACCTTGTTGGCGCTCTGCCAAGAGCTTGTTGGCAACTTGCCAGTAAGTCGCGGAGAGCCTATTGGCAGAGCGCTAATAAGTCACTAGGGTGCTCTCACCCGCCGTGGAGCGGGACGCGTTCCCGACCGGGTCCTGGGAACCCCCGTTCGGGGACGAGGGTGGTGGGCGGCCTCGCCGACCGGCGATAGGCGGGGCCGCCTGCCGCCCCATGGCGCCCGCACGCGCCGGCCAGAGCCTCCGGTCAGAGCTTCTGGGTGGAGTACGGGTCGTGCTCGGTCAGCAGCTTGTCGAGCCGCGCCTTGTCGGCGCGGTTGGTGATGGCCTGCGACTCCTGCTTGTCGCGGACGCACTTCGCGAGGGTGAACGTCGAGGTGATGACGTACAGCAGGCCGAGGGCGAGGAAGGCGCGCACCCAGGTCTGGACCGGCAGGTAGATGATGCCGATGCAGACGGCGACGCTGGAGACGGCGAACGAGATGATCGCCTGGACGAAGAACGCGGTCGTACTGGCCGATTGCGGCGCTTGTGTCGTCATGAAGCGAGTGTCCGGAGTGCCCGGAGTGATCGCCTGAGTACGGATGCTCAACCCGCGCTGGGTACTTGTGCCGGGCTGCTAAAAGCGGGCCGGCGGCTTGTTGGTTTCGGTCTTACGGCGGCCCGGGGCGTTCGGTGGGATGCGTTCGGGGTGCAGCCGGACGAGAGGACGCCGAGATGACCGTCATGCCCGACCTGGCCGACGCCGCCGCGGTGCAGCGGTTCCTCGAAACGATCAGCGGGCCGGAGGAGCTGCGCGACCTCCTCGACGGCGCGGACGCGGGCGCGGACGACGCCGCGATCGAGGAGTTCGTGGAGGGTGCCGGCGCGACGGCGGTGCTCGACCGGCTGTTCACGATCATGGGGGAGCGGTTCGTCCCCGAGCGGGCCCCGGGCGCCGCCGGCGTCGTGCAGTGGAACGTGCGGACGCCCTCGGGCGTGTACACGTACCACGTCGAGATCAGGGACGGCGCGGCCCGAGGGAGGCGCGGCGCCTACAGCGGCGCGAACGTCTCGCTGAAGATCTCGGTCGCCGACCTGCTGCGGGTGTGCGCGGGGCGGCTGAACGCGGTCACCGCGTTCACCGGCGGGAAGATCGGGCTGACCGGCGACATGATGTTCGGCGCCAGGCTGTCGGGCTGGTTCGAGTACTGAGGGGCGGTCCGTCCCTAAAGGCCGGTCAAGTCCGTTCAAGCGCGCCGGCCCGCGGGTTTGAGGCCCGTGCCCCGGGTAGTGGCCGCTCGTGGGTGTGCGGACCTGGATCGAAGGATGGCCGGTCTACCGGCAGCTGACGGGGGACGACAGGCTCGGGCGCGGTGCCGCCGCCGAGTCGGCGCGCACGGCCGGGCTGAAGTCCCGGATCGCGACCGCCGACCGGGTGGTGCGGTCGGTGTGCCCGTACTGCGCGGTCGGGTGCGGCCAGAAGGTGTACGTCAAGGACGAGCGCGTCGTCCAGATCGAGGGCGATCCGGACTCGCCCGTCAGCCGCGGCCGGCTGTGCCCCAAGGGCTCGGCGACGCTCCAGCTGACCACGGGCCCGGCGCGCGAGCACGCGGTGCTGTACCGGCGGCCGTACGGGACGGAATGGGAGACCCTCGATCTCGACACGGCCATGGAGATGGTCGCCGACCGGGTGCTGAGGACCCGGGCGGACACCTGGGAGTGGGACGCGGGCGGCGCCCGCGTGCGCCGGACGCTCGGCATCGCCTCGCTCGGCGGCGCGACGCTGGACAACGAGGAGAACTACCTCATCAAGAAGCTCCACACGGCGCTCGGCGTGGTGCAGGTGGAGAACCAGGCGCGCGTCTGCCACAGCGCGACCGTGGCCGGGCTGGGGACCTCGTTCGGGCGCGGCGGCGCGACGACGTTCATGCAGGACCTGCAGAACTCCGACTGCATCGTCATCCAGGGCTCCAACTTTGCCGAGGCGCATCCGGTCGGGTTCCAGTGGGTGATGGAGGCCAAGGCGCGGGGCGCCACCGTGATCCACGTGGATCCGCGGTTCACCCGGACGAGCGCCGTCAGCGACGTGTACGTGCCGATCCGGGCCGGGTCGGACATCGCGTTCCTCGGCGGGATCGTCAACCACGTGCTCAGCACCGGCTCGTACTTCCGGGACTACGTGCTCGCCTACACCAACGCCTCGACCATCCTGCGGGACGAGTTCCGCGACACCGAGGACCTGGACGGCGTCTTCTCCGGGATGAACGCGGAGACCCGCCACTACGACCTCGACTCCTGGCGGTACGAGGGGCTCGACGTGGTCGCCGCGTCGGGCCGCCGGGACCTGGACTACGAGCGCCGCGTCCGGGCGGAGGCGGCCGTCCAGGAGTCCGGCCGGAGCGAGAGCCACGGGTCCGGCGGCGCCCCGCTCGGCAAGGGGAGGCCGCGGGTGGACGAGACGCTCCAGGATCCGCGCTGCGTGTTCCAGGTCCTCAAGCGGCACTACTCGCGGTACACGCCGGAGATGGTGGAGAAGGTCTGCGGGGTGCCGCCGGAGCTGTTCGCCAAGGTCTGCGACGCGCTGGTGCGCAACTCCGGGCCCGACCGCACGAGCGCGTTCGCCTACGCCGTCGGCTGGACGCAGCACACGGTCGGCTCCCAGTACATCCGCACGGCCTGCATCCTGCAGCTGCTGCTCGGGAACATCGGCCGGCCGGGCGGCGGGATCCAGGCGTTGCGGGGGCACGCCTCGATCCAGGGGTCGAGCGACATCCCGACGCTGTTCGACCTGCTGCCCGGCTACATCCCCATGCCGCACGCCCACCGGCGGGAGACGCTGGACGACTTCGTCCTCGCCGACGCCGCGCGCAAGGGCTACTGGGGCAACATGCGCGCCTACGTCGTCAGCCTCCTGAAGGCGTGGTGGGGCGACAAGGCGACCGCCGAGAACGACTTCTGCTTCGACTACCTGCCGCGCCTGACCGGGAGCCACAGCACGTACGAGACCGCGATGGCCCAGATGGACGGCAAGTGCAAGGGCTACTTCCTCATGGGGGAGAACCCGGCGGTCGGCTCGGCCAACGCCAAGGTGCAGCGGCTCGGGATGGCGAACCTGGACTGGCTCGTCGTCCGCGACTTCTCCCTCATCGAGAGCGCCACCTGGTGGAAGGACGGCCCGGAGATCGAGACCGGGGAGCTGGCGACCGGCGAGATCGGGACCGAGGTGTTCTTCTTCCCGGCGGCGTCGCACACCGAGAAGGACGGCAGCTTCACCAACACCAACCGCACCATCCAGTACCACCACAAGGCCGTCGAGCCGGCCGGCGACGCGCGCAGCGACCTGTGGTTCATGTACCACCTGGGCCGCATCATCCGCCGTAAGCTCGCCGGGTCGACCGACGAGCGCGACCGGCCCGTACTGGACCTGACCTGGGACTACCCGGTCGAGGGGCCGCACGGCGAGCCGTCCGCGGCGGCCGTCCTCGCCGAGATCAACGGGTTCGGCCCGGACGGGGCGCACCTGTCGTCGTACGAGCAGCTCAAGGACGACGGCTCCACCTCCTGCGGATGCTGGATCTACTGCGGCGTGTACGCCGACGGCGTGAACCAGGCCGCGCGCCGCAAGCCGGGCTCCGAGCAGGACTGGATCGCGGCGGAGTGGGCGTGGGCGTGGCCCGCCAACCGGCGCATCCTCTACAACCGGGCGTCCGCCGATCCGGGCGGGCGGCCCTGGAGCGACCGCAAGGCGCTGGTGTGGTGGGACGAGGAGCGGCGGCGCTGGACGGGGCACGACGATCCCGACTGCCAGCACGGCAAGGAGCCGTCCTTCCGGCCCGAGCCCGGCGCGACCGGCCCGGACGCGCTCGCCGGCGACGACCCGTTCATCCTCCAGGCGGACGGCAAGGGCTGGCTGTTCGCCCCCGCCGGGCTGCTGGACGGCCCGCTGCCCACGCACTACGAGCCGCAGGACTCGCCGTTCGACAACCCGCTGTACGGGCAGCAGCGCAACCCCGTACGGGAGGTCTTCTCTCGCGAGCACAACCGGCTGCATCCCAGCGGATCGGAGCCGGGCGCGGACGTCTTCCCGTACGTCGTGACCACGTACCGGCTCACCGAGCACTTCACGGCGGGCGGCATGAGCCGCTGGTCGCCGTACCTGAGCGAGCTCCAGCCGGAGTTCTTCTGCGAGGTCTCGCCCGAGCTCGCCGCCGAGCGGGACCTCGTCCACGGCGGCTGGGCGACCGTCGTGACCGCGCGGAACGCGATCGAGGCGCGGGTGCTGGTGACCGACCGCATGGCGCCGCTGAGGGTGCAGGGCCGCACGGTCCACCAGATCGGGCTGCCGTACCACTGGGGGCCCAACGGCTACAGCACGGGCGACGCGGCCAACGAGCTGGCGAGCATCTCGCTCGATCCCAACGTGCACATCCAGGAGGTGAAGGCGCTGTCCGCCGACATCAGGGCGGGCCGCCGCCCGCGCGGTCCCGCGCTTCCCCAGCTCGTCCAGGACTACCAGCGCAGGGCGGGGATCACCGCCGACACGGGCATGGGGGTCTGAACGATGGGGCGCTTCTCCGGCCCGCTGGCCGACGTCGCGGGCGACGCGGGGCACCGCGGCCACCCGTCCCGCATGGGGTTCTTCACCGACACCTCCGTCTGCATCGGCTGCAAGGCGTGCGAGGTCGCGTGCAAGGAGTGGAACGCCGTCCCGGAGGACGGCCTGAACTTCACCGGGATGTCGTACGACAACACCCAGGGGCTCGGCGCCGACACGTGGCGGCACGTCGCGTTCATCGAGCAGCGCAAGCCGCTGGGCTTCCAGGACCCCGGCGTCGAGCACGGCGACTACGCGGACGTGGACCTGCTCGGCCTGACCGCCGAGGCCGCCGCGCGGGGCGAGACGGCCGACGGCGAGGACCGCGGCGAGTTCCGCTGGCTGATGGCCTCGGACGTGTGCAAGCACTGCACGCACGCCGCCTGCCTGGACGTGTGCCCGACCGGCTCGCTGTTCCGTACCGAGTACGGCACGGTCGTGGTGCAGGAGGACATCTGCAACGGCTGCGGCTACTGCGTGCCCGCCTGCCCGTACGGCGTCATCGACCAGCGCAAGGACGACGGCCGCGTCTGGAAGTGCACCCTCTGCTACGACCGGATCTCGGAGGGGATGGAGCCCGCGTGCGCGAAGGCGTGCCCGACCGACTCCATCCAGTACGGCCCGCTGGACGAGCTGCGCGAGCGCGCCGCCGCGCGCGTCGAGCAGCTCCACGACGCCGGGGTCGAGGACGCCCGCCTGTACGGGCACGACCCGGACGACGGCGTCGGCGGCGACGGCGCGTTCTTCCTCCTCCTGGACGAGCCTGAGGTGTACGGCCTGCCGCCCGACCCGGTCGTCACCACCCGCGACCTCGGCTCCATGTGGCGGCACGCGGGCGCGGCGGCCGTGACCCTCCTGGGAAGCGTCGCCGTCGCGTTTGCCGCCGCGACGTGCGCGCCTGGGAAGGGGAAGCGGTGAGCGAGGCGAAGGTCACCCAGGACGGGGTCCGGAACCAGCGGCCGGGACGCGAAGCCGTTCCCGGAGCGAAGGGCGGCCGCGAACGGCCGCGCCTGCGCCGCCGCAGGGGCGAGCAGGTCGTCGTGCCGGAGGTGGAGTTCGGCTCGTACTACGGCCGCCCCATCATCAAGGCGCCGACCTGGAAGGCCCGCGACATCGCCGGCTACCTGTTCCTGGGCGGGCTGGCCGGCGGCTCGTCGGCGCTGGCCGCCGGCGCCGAGTTCACCGGCCGGCCCGCGCTGGCCCGCACCGGCAAGATCGGCGGGCTGGCCGCGATCTCGCTGTCCACCGCCCTGCTGATCCACGATCTCGGGCGCCCGGCGCGGTTCCTGAACATGCTGCGGGTCTTCAAGCCGTCCTCGCCGATGAGCATGGGGTCCTGGATCCTCATGACGTACGGCCCGGCCGCCGGGATCGCGGCCGTCACCGACGCGACCGGCCTCTTCCGCCGGGCGGGCCGCGCCGCGACCGGCTGGACGGCCCTGTCGGGCGCGGCGGTCGCCTCGTACACCGCGGTGCTGATCTCCGACACGGCCGTTCCGGCGTGGCACGAGGCCCATCGGGAGATGCCGTTCGTGTTCGTCGGCTCGGGCGCGGCGGCCGCGTCCGGTCTGGGGCTGCTCGCGGCGCCCGTGCAGGAGACCGCCCCGGCGCGGATCGCCGCCGTGTTCGGGGCCGTGCTGGAGCAGGCGGCCGTACGGCGCATGCGCCGCCGCCTGGGGCCGCTGGCCGAGCCGTACCGCCGCGGCAGGGGCGGCCGCCTCCTGCGGCGTCCGGTCTCCTGACGGTGGCGGGCGCCGCCGGTGCCGCGACCGTGGCGGGCCGCTCCCGCCGCGCCGCCGCGCTCTGCGGGGCCGCGCTGCTGGCCGGGTCGGCGTGCACCCGCTTCGGCGTCTTCGAGGCCGGCCGCGCCAGCGCCGCCGACCCGCACTACACGGTCCTGGCGCAGCGCGGCGGGTCCGGGACGGTCGAGCACGGGGAGCGAGAGGGGCGTGAGGGGCGTGAGGGGCGGAGAGAGCGTTGACTCGTTCATTGACAGGCCGGTCCTGACCGGCCTACGTTGAGCGCGCTCACTAAGCGGACGCTTAACGGAGGGCCCCGGCATGACGGACCTGTTCAGCCTCGCGGGGAAGACCGCGCTGGTCACCGGCGGTACGCGCGGCATCGGCCTGATGATCGCGCGCGGGCTGCTCCAGGCGGGCGCGGCCAAGGTGTACGTCAGCTCGCGCAAGCCCGAGGCGTGCGAGCAGGCCGCCGAGGAGCTGTCCCAGTACGGCACCGCGATCCCCGTACCGGCGAACGTCGGCACCGAGGAGGGCTGCCTCGGCCTGGCCGAGGCCGTGGCGTCCCGGCAGGGGGGCGAGCCGCTGCACATCCTGGTGAACAACGCCGGCGCCACGTGGGGCGCGCCGCTGGAGGAGTTCCCCGCGCACGCCTGGGACAAGGTCGTCGACCTCAACCTCAAGGCGCCGTTCTACCTGACCCGCGCGCTGCTCCCGCTGCTGCGCAAGGCCGCCGTCCCCGACGACCCGGCCCGCGTGATCAACATCGGCTCGGTCGACGGGATCATGACGCCGGGCGACCGCTACTCCTACACCGCGAGCAAGGCCGGGCTGCACCAGCTCACCCGCGTGCTGGCCAAGGAGCTGGGCCCCGAGGCGATCACGGTGAACGCCGTCGCGCCCGGCCCGTTCGAGTCCAAGATGATGGCCGCCACGCTGGAGGCGTTCGGCGACGCCATCGCGGCCGCGGTGCCGCTGCGGCGGATCGGCCGGCCCGACGACATGGCGGGCGTCGCGGTCTACCTCGCCAGCCGCGCGGGGGCGTTCGTCACCGGGACGGTGATCCCGGTCGACGGCGGCCTGACCGCCACGTGACCGCGGCCGACGACGCGCTGGCGCGGGCCTGGGCCGAGCGGCCGGAAGGGGCGCGGCGGCTGTTCCGCGCCGCCGTCGAGGTCATCGGCGAGCACGGCTACCACGGCACCTCGACCCGCGCCGTCGCCGCGCGCGCCGGGATGAGCCCCGCCGCGATGTACATGCACTTCCCCACCAAGGAGGACCTGCTCTACCAGATCAGCCGGACCGGCCACGAGCTGACGCTGGAGCTCGTCCGGGACGCGGCGGCCGGGGCGGACGGCCCGGCCGAGCGGGTGCACGCCATCGTCACCGCCCTCGTCCGCTGGCACGCCGAGCACTGCACGGTCGCGCGGATCATCCAGTACGAGCACGCGTCGCTGTCGCCCGGCCACTGGCGCGAGATCGTCGCGCTGCGCCGCCGTACCGAGGAGGTGCTGCGGGAGGCCATCGACGACGGCGTGCGCACCGGCCGGTTCGACGCGGCCGCCGCGCCGACCGGCGAGCTGGCGATCATGTCGCTGGCGGTCGACGTCGCGCGCTGGTACCCGGTCCAGCGCCGCCGCAGGCCCGAGCAGATCGCCCGCGCGTACGCCGACCTGGCCCTGCGCATCCTCAACTGGAACGGCGGCCCCGAGGTCCTGGAGGCGGGACCGGGCTGAGCCGCGGCCGGACGCCGGAGGGCCCGTGCCGGGTGCGGCACGGGCCCTCGTCGGTCAGGTCCGGATCAGCCGGTGACGGGCAGGTCGCCGGTGACCGGGGTCGGGGCGGGCGCCGCGCTCGGCGGCGCGGACGGCGGCGCGCTCGGCGACGGCCGCGGGTCCTCCGGCTTGCCCGGGTCGCCCGGGTCGCCCGGGTCGCCCGCGCCGCCCTTCGGCCCGCAGGTGGCGGACGCGATGCTGATCGTCTCGGTCTTGCCCTGCGGCAGCGGCAGCGTCAGCTCGATCGCGGTGACCGTGAGCCGCCCGTCGGACGTCCGCGACTGCTTGTTCAGGACGAGCGACGCGGTGCCCAGCCCGTCCACGCGGGCGGTGACGGTGCTGCCGGGCGTCGCCGACGCCTTGATGACGCGGCCGTCCAGCGTCACCTTCACCAGGTGCGAGGACCCCTTGCCGTTGTGGCACTTGGCCGCCACCAGGCTCGCGGTCAGCTTCGCCCGCGGAACGGCGAGGTCCACCACGGAGGCGCGCGCGTGCCCGGCGCCCGCCGCCGCGTTCAGCACCCCGGCCCGGATGAGCGGGTTGGCCGGCAGCTCCGCGACGCTCTTGCGCTCGGGCCGGGCGGCGGCCGAGGTGACGGACGGGGTGGCCGGGACGGCGACCGGGCCGGTGGCGGCGAGCGCGTACGCCGAGCCGGCCGCGCCGGCCGCGCCCGGGGTGGCGGCGACCGCGGCCGGTACGGCGGCGGCCAGCGGCATGGCGACCGCGCCCGCGACGGCGGCGGCCCGGGTCAGATGCTTCAGACGCATGGTCATCTCCTGCTGTGTCGGGGGGATGGGGATGGGGCGTTCCGGTCAGTCGACGATCTCGACCGGAGTGCCGAGCGGGACCTTGGAGAGCCGGTCCAGCGCGTCCGGCGGCACGCGGACGCAGCCGTGGGTGACGGCCTTGCCGAACACGTCCTTGCTGGGCCAGCCGTGGAAGGCGACCGTTCCGGGCCCGCCGCCGTAGGTGTCCAGCGTCTCGGAGTGGGCGCCGACCGGCAGGATCAGCGGGCTGTAGGTCGGCTTGGCGGGCTTGAGGAGCGCGAGCAGGAACGTCCGCCCGGTCGGGGTGGGGGTCTTCCCCTCGCCGATCGCGACGCTCCACGTACCGGCCTTGCGGCCCTTGTCGGTGAGCGTGAGGCGGCGGTCGCTGAGGTCCACCTTGACCTGGTGGGAGCTGCGCGCGGTCTCGACCTTGTCGGCCGTCCCCGGGATCCAGCCGGTGACGCGGTTGGGGCGGCTCGGCAGCAGCACGCGGTGCCAGCCCGGCCTGGACTCCACCACCGGCACCCACGTCGGGCCGCCCAGCTGCTCGGCGGGCAGCGTCGCGACCGGCGTCCCGCCCGGCTGGGCGGAGACCGGCAGCGCCGCCTTCGGGCGGACGACCGTCCCGCTGCTCTTCCCGAACGGGTCGGAATCGGCCGGCAGGCCCTGGAGGGTCGTGTACGTCGTCGCCTGCGGCGGCTTCTTCCCGTTCCCGCCGGGCGCCGCGTCCGACGCGGCGGTCCGCCCGTCCTGCCCGCCGCACCCGGCCGCCAGCGCGGCCGCGGCCGTGCCCGCCGCGGCGGCCGTCATGAGTCTCCGACCAGGTGTGATCATCTGCGCCCTTTCTCCCGGCGGCTCTGTGACCGACACATACGCGCGGGCGGCGCGGGGGGTTGCACGCTTCCTCAAGAACTCTTCAAACCCGTCCGTACGCGTTTAGTACGGGCTGTGGGGGAACGGGGGATTCCAGGTCCCGGAGAACGCGCCGACCTCGGCCAACACCATGGGAGGGGCTGAGTTTCATGAGCACGGTACGGCCGCCGGAGAGCGGCAGGACAGAGCCCGGCGGCACCGCCGGCGCGGGCGCCCGCGGGCACGGCGGCGCCTACGCCTACGACGCGTCCGTTCCGGCGCAGCCGCGCGGGCGCGAGCAGGCCGCCGACCGGCGCGGGCAGGACGAGGGCGTCGGCGAGCTGGTCTCGCGCGCCACGCAGCAGCTGTCCGACCTGGTGCGGGCCGAGCTGCGGCTCGCGGTCGCGGAACTCAAGGACAAGGGGAAGCACGCCGGCACCGGGGCCGGGCTGTTCGGCGCCGCCGGGCTGGTCGCGCTGTTCGGCGCGGGGGCGCTGGTGGCGGCGGTGATCGCGGTACTCGCGCTGGCCATGCCGGTGTGGGTGTCGGCGCTCATCGTCGGCGTGGTGCTGCTGGCGGTCGCCGGGATCCTGGCGCTGATGGGGCGCGGGCAGACCAAGCGCGCCGTACCGCCGATGCCGCGGGACGCCATGGACAGCGCCCGCCAGGACGTCACCGAGATCAAGGAGAGAGCACACCGATGACGAGCCAACCGCGACACGCGGCCGAGCCGGGGGCGGCCGGGCGCACGGCCCGCGACGCCGGGCAGGGCCGCGAGGGCCACGACGGCGAGCAGGGCCACGAGGGCCACGAGGGTACGGAGGAGCTGCGCGAGGAGATCGCGCAGCACCGCCGCGAGCTGGGCGACACGGTGGAGGCGCTCGCCGCCAAGGCCGATGTCAAGGCCCGCGCCAAGGAGTCCGCCGACCGGATGAAGGCGAACGTGTCGTCCCGGACGAAGGGCATGGCGCAGCAGGCCCGCAGCCGTACCGAGTCGACGGCCCGGCAGGCCCGCGACACCGCGCGGTCGCAGGACACGGCCGACATGGCGCGGCGCGGCGCCGGCCCCGCGGTGGGCCTCGCGGGCGCGCTGCTGGTGTTTGTGGTGCTGCGGCGCCGCCGCCGGTCCCATCGCCGCACGTCGATGTTCCGCGGCGGCCGCCGTACCGGAACGCGCGCGATGCTGGCCGAGCGCAAGGGCATGGCCAAGGGCATGATGCGCGGCCGTCGCCAGGGCATGCGCAGCGGTGCGGCCATGGCGGGTCCGATGGGCATGGCCAAGGGCATGATGCGCGGCCGCCGTCAGGGCATGCGCAGCGGCATGACCATGGGCCGGGCCAAGGGCATGATGCAGGGCCGTCGCCAGGGCATGCGCAGTGGCGCGTCCATGGCGGGACCGATGGGCAAGGCCATGGGCATGATGCAGGGCCGTCGCCAAGGTATGCGCAGTGGCGCGTCCATGGCGGGACCCGTGGAGAAGGCCAAGGGCATGATGCAGGGCCGCCGTGAAGGCATGAAGAGCGGTGCCGGCATGGCCGGGCGCATGGGCGCGGCGAAGGGGATGGCCGCGGCCAAGAGTAGGGACATCGGCAGGATGGCCAACAGGATGGCGAAGGAGAAGGCGGGGCGCCGATGAAGCTGCTGTTCAAGCTGGGGTCGGTCCTGATCAGCGTGCTCGGCGCGCTGCTGGCGGGCGTGATCTTCAAGCAGCTCTGGCGGGTGGTGGCCGGGGAGGACGACGCCCCGGACGCCGACGACTTCGACCGCACGTGGCGGGAGGTGCTGGTCGCGGCGATGCTGCAGGGCGCGATCGTGGGCTTCGTCAAGGCGGTGACCCACCGGTACGCGGCGCGCAGCGTCCTCAAGGCGACCGGCACGTGGCCCGGCGACGACGACGAGGAGTCCGGCCGCGGGCGCGCTCGCGGGCGGCGGAAAGTGACCGCCTGACCGGAAGAGGCTGATGCCATGAGCAGGAGGTCGCGCGCGCCGCGCCGGCGGTACGAGGGCCCCACCGACATGCCGGGGACCTCGTGGAAGGACGCGCTCAAGCGCACGGTCCGCGAGTTCCAGCGCGACGAGTTGACCGACCGGGCCGCCGCGCTCACCTACTACGCGGTGCTGTCGATCTTCCCGGCGCTGCTGGTGCTGGTCTCGATGGTCGGGCTGGCGGGCCGCGGCACCACCCAGTCGATGATCGACAATCTGGGCGGGCTGGCGCCCGGCGCGGTCCGCGACGTGCTCGTGAACGTGCTGAAGGAGCTCCAGGGAAGCGGCGGCGGCGCGGGCCTGATCGCGCTGTTCTCGCTGGCCGCGGCCGTGTGGTCGGCGTCCGGCTACGTCGGGGGCTTCATGCGCGCCTCGAACGCCATCTACGATGTGCCGGAGGGGCGTCCGATCTGGAAGACGCTGCCGATCCGGGTGGCGGTCACCGTGGTCACGCTCGTCCTGCTCGCGCTGTCGGCGGTCGCCGTCGTGGTGTCGGGGCCGCTGGCGCGGAAGGCCGGCGACCTCCTCGGCCTCGGCTCGGCCGCCGTCACGGCGTGGGACATCGCGAAGTGGCCGGTGCTGCTGCTGATCGCGGCGTTCCTCATCTCGCTGCTGTACTGGGCGTCGCCGAACGCCAGGCAGGGGTTCCGGTGGGTGACGCCGGGCGGGCTGCTGGCGATCCTGCTGTGGCTGGTCGCCTCGGCGCTGTTCGCCCTGTACGTGGCGAACTTCGCCTCGTACAACAAGACCTACGGCAGCCTCGCCGGTGTGATCATCTTCCTGGTCTGGTTGTGGATCACCAATATCGCGATCCTGCTCGGCGCCGAGCTGAACGCGGAGCTGGAGCGCGGCCGCGCCATCGCCGCCGGAATCCCCGAGAAGCGAGAGCCGTACGTGGAGCCGCGCGACACCCGCGCCTTCGACGACGACGAGCACGCCGCCGTGGATCCCGTACTGGAGGAGAACGAGCGGTCCCGCGGCGCTCCCGAGCGGAACGAGGGGCGATAGGCCGCCGTTTAATTCCCTTGCGGACGGAATTGATGGGCTCTTACCGTTATTCGCGCAACGGCATGTAGCTCAACAGCAGAGCGCCGGGCTCCATACCCGGAGGGTGCAGGGGCGGGACCTGCCATGCCGGCATGAAGCGCGGTGACGAGCGGTACGCGGTCCACGGGAACGGCAGGGAGCACGGCGTCGTGATCGGCGCCGGCTACCCGAGCGCCCAGCTCGCCCGGGCCTTCCGGACGGCGCTGGCGCACGAGGACGCGGAGACCCGGCGGCGCGCCGAGGAGCGGGCCGTGAGCTGGGAGCGCGTCCTCCAGGGGATGGCCGACGGCACGCTGGAGATCGGCTCGCCGGCGCCCGTGCGGGACCTGCCGTCCTGGGTGACGCTCGAAGTGGTGCGCGGCGGGTTCGCGACCGGCGAGGCCGCGTCGGGCGGGCCGCTGCTGCCGTACGAGATCGAGGCCGCCGAGCGGGCGGGGGTCCCCGCCGACCGGCGCGCGCTGTTCTACTACCACCTCACCGACGCGGGCCTCGCGGAGCTGGGCGCGCTCCTGGACAGCGGCCGCTACCAGGTCGTGGTCCCGGAGGAGGGCGCGCTGCTCACCGTCGCGTGGCTGCTGCGCGCCGGCGACCCCGGCGCGGCGCTGTCGCTGCTGGACCGGATCGAGCCGTTCGCCGGCCTGCTGCGGTTCCTCCCGCGCCCGAGCGCGACCGCGCCGGGCGACGCGGAGATCGTTCACCGGCGTACCGCGGGGCAGGCGCGCGGCGCGCTCGCCGTCCGGCGCCCGAGCGCGGCGGTCGCGGCGATGAACGAGGCGCTGTCCGTCTGGAACCCGTTCGCGGACGAGCTGCTCGCGCACTGGCTGGAGACCGCCGAGGACGGCCGCGCCGGCCGCCGGATCACCGGCGCGTGGCTGGCGCGCGGCGAGGAGCTGCTCGCGCGGTACGAGCGGCTCGCCGCCGAGCACACGCTGTGCACCAAGCACCGCCGGCCGAAGGAGAACCTGGCGATCCTGCGGACCGCCCTGGAGGAGACCGTCACCGGCTCCGGCCCGGCGCGGCCCGGGCTGCTCCAGCACGCGGTGGACTCCATGGTGCGGCGGCGCGGCGCGCCCGGTTCGGCGGGGCACGGCGCCCTCCGCGAGCGCCAGGCCGGGATCGCGCGGCGGCCGACGCACGGCGCGTTCGCGCGGATCCTCGTCGAGCGGCTGGCGCCGCTCGTCCAGGAGGCCGGGATCCTCGACCTGGAGCCGCTGCTGGCTCCGGTCACCGCCGACGAGGAGCGCCGTACGGGCGTGCCGGCGGGCGGCGAGGTCCCCGAGCCCCTCCGCGAGATCGTGGAGTCGGCGCTGGCGGCGCCCATCGGCACGCTGGTGGAGCGCGGCGTGGTGCCCTCGGCGGAGGTGATGGCCGAGCTGGTCCCGCAGCTGGTCGCCTGGACGACCGCGCAGTCGTACGCCGACGCGCCGCTGCGCACGCTCATGGCGGCCGTCTACCGCGCGTTCCGTGACCGTCGCTCGCTGCTGCTGCTCAACCTGGAGGGCCAGGTGAAGCTCACCGAGCTGCCCTGGGTGCGTGCCGCGCACGAGCACCGGCTGCCCGGCGGCGGCGCCCACGCCGGCGCGCGCGACGCGCTGGTCCGGCTCGGCGACCTGGCCCTGCGCGCCTTCCCCGGGACGATCCTGCCGAACCCGCTCGTCCGCGAGCTGGACGCGCTCGCCAGGAGCGCGTCCATCCAGGTGCCGCTGACCGAGGAGCTGGCGGCCGACATCTTCATGGGCGCGTTCTCCGGCAAGTTCCTGGACGCGGCGAAGCTGGCCGCCGACCTGCTCGAAGGGACGCTGTACGAGCGGTACTACGGCATCGACTACGCGGCCGTCCGGAGCATCGGCGACACCCGGTGGCGGGGGCGGTTCGCCACGCCCACGTCGCGGTCGTTCGCCGAGCTGTGCGCGGAGCGGGCGGGCGCCACGAGCCTGCGCTCGTACCGTGCGGCCGAGAACGGCATGGTGATCGAGCAGGCGCAGATCCTCACCACGCACAACCTCGCCGCGCTCGTCCACCCGATCGGCGTCGATCCGGAGGGCGGCTGGGCGGAGCTCGCGCGCGGCGCGTTCGCGACGGTGTGCCGGCGGGTGGAGCGGGTGGAGCGCGACCCGCGGCCGCTGGGCGCGATCAAGGACGCCGCGTACGCGTGGCGGCAGGCGGTGTTCTTCCTGGCGCTGTGCGGCCCGCGCGACCAGGTCGCGGTGGCCGCGTGGATGCAGGACGAGGCCGACCGCCGGCCCGGGCACGCGGCGGCGCGGCTGGCGCCGGTGCTGGCCGGGCTCCGGCACGTGCTGCTCGGCCGCGGGAGCCTGGACGGCACCGCCGTGCCGGGGGCGCGCCGGTTCCTCGGCTGGGACGCGGAACGGCACTGGATGCGCGATGTCACGCCCGACGAAAAAGTCGAATTGTGAGCTTTATTCGGGAAATTGGACCACTGCGGGGCTAGGCTGAACACCGTTCTCGTTGTCCGCTTGACCTCAGCCCCGCACCCGGATTGGCCAGGATCACCCGATGACAGAAGAGCGGCCCGAATGGCCCCCGCCGGAACTGGACTTCAGCAAGCCCACCATCGCGCGCGCCTATGACGCCCTGCTGGGAGGCAAGGACAACTTCGCGGTGGACCGCGAGCTCGCCGACCAGACGGCCCTGCTCATTCCCGGCCTCCGCGAGTCCGCGGTGGAGAACCGCAAGGTGCTCGTGCGCGGCGTCCGCTGGCTGGCCGGGGAGGCGGGGATCGACCAGTTCCTCGACCTCGGCAGCGGCCTGCCCACCGTCGAGAACACCCACGAGGTCGCGCAGGCGCGGAACGCGAAGGCCAAGGTCGTCTACGTCGACATCGACCCGCTGGTGGGCGTGCACGGCCGCGCGATCCTCGCCGAGAACTCGTACACGCGGGTGATGGTCGGCGACGTCCGGGAGCCGGCCGAGATCCTCGCGCACGAGGACGTGTCGGACTTCCTCGACTTCGAGCGTCCCGTCGCGCTGATGCTCGTCGGCATGCTCCACTACCTGTCGCCCGACGTCGCCGACGGGGTCGTCTCCGCGTACCGGGACGCGCTCGCGCCCGGCAGCTACCTCTTCATGACCTCGCTCGTCGACACCGGCCTCCCGCAGCAGCAGGAGCTGGCGCGCATCACCCGGGAGAACCTCGAAGAGGGCTGGGCCCGCACGCCGGCGGAGATCGAGTACCACTTCGGGGACTTCGAGCTGGTCGAGCCGGGCGTCACGTACACGGCCCTGTGGCGGCCGGACGGCCCCGTCGACCCGGACAACCTGGAGCCCGGCGAGCAGCTCGGCATGGCCGGGATCGCGCTCAAGAAGAAGTGACGGGGGCGGCCGTTACAGTGGCCGCGTGACGGCCGCCTCCTCGTACCCCGACCTGGACCGCCTGTTCGGCTGCCTGCTCGGCGGCTCCATCGGCGCCGCCCTCGGCGCGCCGGTCGAGCGGCTGACGCTCGACGAGATCCGCGCCGAGCACGGCCCCGAGGGGCTGCGGGAG
Source organism: Spirillospora sp. NPDC029432 (assembly GCF_040703975.1). Classification (NCBI taxonomy): domain Bacteria; kingdom Bacillati; phylum Actinomycetota; class Actinomycetes; order Streptosporangiales; family Thermomonosporaceae; genus Spirillospora; species Spirillospora sp. NPDC029432. The sequence continues at coordinate 100,984 of NZ_JBEZWH010000018.1, read as the reverse complement.
TACGCCGCCGGCGAGTTCGGGACCGGCCGGATCACCGGCGAGACGCAGCTGATGGCGCGCACCGCCGCGGCCATCGCGCAGGCGTCCGTCCGGGCCCGCGACCGCGGGATCGGCGGCGCCGTGATCGGCATGGTCCAGGCGTCCTACCTGAGCTGGCTGGGACGGCCGGAGGCGGAGATCCTCCCGCCGCCCCCACCCGGGCCCCCGCCGGCGGACACCTCGGCGCCGCCGCCGATGCCGCCAGGGGCGCCAGGGGCGCCGTTCCCGTCGTGGAGCCTCGGCGACATCCCGCCGGTGCCCCCGCGGATGCCGTCCGGCCCGGCCCTGACCGGCGGGCGCCGCGGCGGCGTGGGGCGCAGCACGATGGAGGCGCTGCGCGCGGCGGCCGCGCGCGGCAGGCCCGGCCCTCCCCTGGGCACGCCCGACGAGCCCGTCAACGACTCCAAGGGATGCGGCGGGCTTCTCCGGGCGGCGCCGTGCGGCTTCGGGGCGGGCGGCGAGGAAGGGGCGTTCGAGCTCGGCTGCAAGGTCGCCGCGCTCACCAACGGGCATCCGAGCGGCTTCCTCCCGGCGGGCGTCCTGGCGGCGCTCGTCCGGGGCCTGGTCCGCGGCGCCGGCTTCGACGAGTCGCTCGCGCTCGCGCGCGCACAGCTCGTCCGCCGCAAGGGGCACAAGGAGACCGCGCGGGCGCTCGACGACGCCGCCCGTCTCGCCACGCACGGGCCGTCCACCCCGGAACGGGTGGAGTCGCTCGGCCGCGGCCACACAGCGCCCGAAGCCCTGGCCATCGCGGTCTACCTCCTGCTCCGCGCCGAGAGCGACCCGCCCCGGGAGGAGTGGAACGCCTGGCGGCAGCCTGCGCTCCAGGGGCGCCACGCGATGCTGCGCGCGGTCAACCACTCCGGCGACAGCGACGCGACCGGGGCGCTCGCCGGCCACCTCCTCGGCGCCCGGTACGGCTCCGCCGCGTTCCCCGGCCACTGGCAGTACGAGCTGGAGAACCGCCACAGCCTGCTCGTCCTGGCCGCCGACATCGTCCTGGAGTTCGGCGTGGAGCCGCCGATCGACCCCGAGGGGCAGGGGCATCCGCCGATGGGCTGGTCGCCCTCCGCCCAGGACGCCTGAGACCCGGCCGGCCGTACGAAGCCGGGCAAAGCGGTTGCACCGTGCGAGCGGGCTCGGCCAGACTCGGCGCCGACCGGGCGGGCGAGCGCGAGGAGCGGCCGATGAGCGACGGCGGCAAGGGCAACACCTATCTCGAACAGGTCGTCGCGCAGCAGGCCGAACTGGAGGGCGATCTCCGCGCCCGGCGCGGCCCGTCCGCACCCGGCGCGCCGGCCCCCATGGCCGCGGCGCCCGCGCAGCGCGCCCCCGGCCCGCTCGGCAAGCGGCAGCGGGCGCTCGGCGCCGACGCTCCCGCGCCCGGCCGCGGACCCGGGCCGGTGGACGTGCGGATCAGCGGCTTCTGGCGCTGGAAGAACGTGCTCGTCCCGCCGAACGCGTTCGTCGTCCACACCCGGCGCGGCCGGGAGCGGCCGCTGCACATCGGGCTGGGCGTCTCGTTCCGGTTCAACCCCTCGACCGACTCGTTCCTGGTGGTGCCGGGCGCGACGCAGACGATCCTGATCAACGCGTACTGCATCTGCAAGGAGCTGCAGGGCGTCCTCGTCCAGGGATACGTGCAGTGGATCATCCAGGACTTCGCGATCGCCTACCGCAAGCTCGACTTCGGTGACGACCAGGACCCGATGCGGCTGGTCAACCTCCAGCTCAAGGAGCAGGCCGAGGCGGCGATCAAGGACAAGGTGTCGACGATGGGCGTCCGCGACGTCCTCAGCGACAAGCAGCCCATCATCGAGGAGCTGACCGCCCGGCTCCGCGCGGTCGCCGAAGGCGAGGCGGACGCGGCGGGCACGGGCGGCGGCGACCAGGGCCTCGGGCTGCGCATCGTCACCGTGCAGATCAAGGAGGCCGTCGTCAGCTCGTCCCGGCTCTGGGAGAACCTCCAGAAGCCGTACCGCTCCGAGCAGGCGCAGCTCGCCCGCCTCGCCGAACTGGAGGCCGAGGAGGCCATCGCGCAGCGCGAGATGGCGGCCGGCCGGCTCAAGGAGACCCGGCGGCTGGAGCACGAGCAGGAGCTGGCCGAGCTGCGCGCGCGGAACGAGGCCGGCCGGTTCGACACCGAGGTCGCCGAGAGGCTGCGGCGCACCCGGCGCGAGCACGACGACGCCCGCGAGGTCGCCGAACTGGAGACCGAGACGACCCGGCACGCGCTGCGGATGGAACGCGACCGGCACGCCGAGGAGGCCGAGACCGGGCGGCTGCGGATCGAACGGGAGCGGGAGCTGAAGCGGCTCGAACTGGACGGCGAGCTGGAGACGGCCCGCGCCCGCGCCGCGCTCCGGCACGAGCAGGCCATGATGGAGGTCGAGCGCGACCAGGCCAGGGCCGCCATCGAGAACGCCCGCACGCCCGCCAGCGTCCAGGCCGAGCTGATCGGCGCGCTGCCCGGGATCGTGGAGCGGCTGCCGGCGCCCGCCGAGCTGCGCTCGGTCACCATCGGCGGCGCCGACCAGACCAGCGTGGCCGGGCTCGTCGCGCAGCTCACCGCCGTCGTCGGCGCGCTGCGCGAGGCCGCCGGCGACGGCGCGAACGACTGCTGACCGCCGGACCCGCGGCGGCGCTCCGTTCCCCCGCCCGCGGCCCGCGCCAGCGGCTATCATCGCGGGGTCCGGCGGGTGAAACCGCTGGACAACGGGCCTTACCGGGCTGACTTGCGCCCTGACCGGGCCGTGGCAGGAGGTGCTGTGCGGGCGGCGAAGCGGACCACAGCGGCCGATGTGGCCCGCCTGGCGCAGGTGTCCACCGCGACGGTCTCGCTGATCGTCAACGGCAAGGCCGAGGGCCGCGTCTCGGCCGGCACCCGCGAACGCGTGCTCGCCGCCATCGACGAGCTCGGCTACCGCGTCGACGCCCTCGCCCGCGACCTGGCCACAGGCCGCAGGCACAGCGTCGCGCTGGTCGTCCCCGACATCGCCAACCCGTACTTCTCCCAGCTCACCCAGGGTGTGGCCGGACGGCTCGACGGCTACCAGCTCTGCCTCGTCATCGCCGACCCCGCCCACGACCCCACCTCCGCCGGGCTCGACCGGATGGTGGCCGAACGGGTCGACGGCATCCTCGCCGAGGCGCCCGCCGTCGACCTGATCCGCAAGCTCGACGGCCGTACCCCGCTGGTCGTGCTGGACCGGCCGTCCCCGGAGTCCGACTCCCCGTACGTCGGGTTCGACCTGGACGAGGGCGCGACCGCGCTCATCGACCACCTGCTCGACCTCGGCCACGACCGGATCGGCTACCTCGACGCCGACATCGGCGTGCCGACGTTCCAGGCCCGCCGCGCCCGCATGGACGCCCGCCTGCGCGAGGTCACCGGGCACGGCTTCACGGGCCCGGCCGTCCAGGCCAGGACCGACATCGACGCCGCCGCCGCGGCCTTCACCGCCGGCTGGGACGGCTGGCGTGCCGCGGGCATCACCGCGCTGGTCTGCGCGGCCGACGTGCACGCGTACGGGGTGCTGCGCGCCGCCGGCCGGCTGGGCGTGGCCGTACCGGGCGAGCTGTCGGTCGCCGCCTTCGACGACCTGCCGTTCTCCGCCCTGGTCAGCCCGCCCCTGACCACGGTGACGCTCTCGGCGTTCGACCTGGGCCACCGCGCCGCCGGCCTCCTCCTGGAGCTGATGGAGGGCCGCTCCCCGGTCACCGAGACCCCGCCCCTCCCGGCCCCGCTCCAGATCCGCGCCACCACCGCCCCGCCGAAGTCCGCCGCCTGATCCGCGGGCGTTGCGTAACAACGAACCGGCCGTTCGGTCACGCGATCATGTCAGCCTCGTCAAGCGCTTTACTCCAGGGCGTTCGCACGGCTAGCGTGCGGCCGGTGAGCGCTCCCGCAGCTGATGGTGTCATGAACGGCCGGAACGGCGACGAGCAGGTGATCGCGTCGGCCGAGGTCGCCGACGCGCTCGCCGCCGGGCGGCCGGTCGTCGCACTCGAATCGACGATCATCGCCCACGGGCTGCCCCGCCCCCGCAACCTGGAGGTCGCGCGGGAACTGGAGGACGTCCTCCGCGCCGCCGGCGTCGTGCCCGCGACCGTCGGTGTCGTCGGCGGCCGCCCCTTGGTGGGCATGTCGCCGACCGACCTGGAACGGATGGCGACCGGCGACGGCGTCGCCAAGGCCAGCGTCCGGGACCTGCCGGTCGCGATGGCCACCGGAGCCGACGCGGCCACCACCGTCGCGGCCACCGCGTACCTCGCCCGGCGCGCCGGCGTCCGCGTCTTCGCCACCGGCGGGCTCGGCGGCGTGCACCGGGGCGCCGCCGGCACGTTCGACGAGTCCGCCGACCTGCCCACGCTCGCCCGTACGCCGATCACCGTGGTCTGCGCGGGCGTCAAGTCGATCCTGGACGTGGCCGCGACGCTCGAGCGGCTGGAGACGCTCGGCGTGACCGTCGTCGGGTACGGCACCGACCGCTTCCCCGGCTTCTACCTGTCGGAGTCCGGGCACACGATCGACTGGCAGGCCGCCGACCCGGCCGCCGTCGCCGGGATGATGTCCGCCGCCGACGGCCTCGGCCTGACGTCCGCGATCGTGGTCGCCAACCCGCTGCCGCCCGCCGAGCAGCTCGACCCCGCGCTGCACGACCGGATCCTCGCGGAGGCGCTGGCCGAGGCCGACCGGCGGGGCCTGCACGGCAAGCCCGTCACGCCGTTCCTGCTCGACTACTTCCAGCGCGCCTCGCGGGGCGCGAGCCTGGAGGCGAACATCCGCGCCGTACGGTCCAACGTGGCCCTGGCGGCGCGCATCGCGCTGGCCTGGTCGCCCGGCCGATGACCGTGCTCGTGGTCGGCGACGTGATCGACGACATCGTCGTCCGGCCGCAGCGCCCGGTCACCGCCGACAGCGACACCCCCTCCACGATCACCGCCTGCCCGGGCGGCTCGGGCGCCAACCAGGCCGCCTGGCTCGGCGCGCTAGGCGCCGACGTCCGGTTCGCCGGACGCGCCGGCGCCGCCGACGTCGAGTCGCACACCGCCGCGCTCGCCGCGGCCGGGGTGGATGCCCGGCTGGCCGCCGACCCGCGCGCGGCCACCGGCCGGATCGTGGTGCTCGCCGAGGGCGGGCGCCGCGACATGTACACCGACCGCGGCGCCAATCTCAACCTCTCGCCCGCCGACCTGCCGGACGAACTCCTCGACGGCGTCCGGCTCCTGCACGTCTCCGGCTACTCCCTCTTCCATCCCGGCGTGCGCGACGCCGTCGGCGGCCTCATGGCCCGCGCCCGCGAGCGCGGCGTGGCCGTCTCCGTCGACCCCGGCTCGGCCGCGTTCCTCGCCGCGTCCGGCCCGGAGGCGTTCCGCGCCTGGGCCCGCGGCGCCCGGCTGATCTTCCCGAACCTGGACGAGGGACGCCTGCTGACGGGCCTGCGCGACCCGTCCGACATCGCCACGGCCCTCACCGCCGACCATCCCGTGGTGGCCCTCAAACTAGGCGCGGACGGCGTACTCGTCGCGGCCGACGACGGAACGCGGCTGCGCCTGCCCAGCGCCCCCGCCGAGGTCGTCGACCCGACCGGCGCCGGCGACGCCTTCTGCGCCGGCTTCCTCACGGCCTGGGCCGAGTCCCGCCCCCTGGAGACCTGCGCCCGAAACGGCCTCTCCGCCGCCGCGACCGCGATAGCCGCCGTAGGCGCCCGCCCACCCGTCACCCTTCACCCCCCACCCCACGACCACTGAACCCACGACGAGCGGTCAGCTCCCCTCACCGCTCAGCCGCCGGTCACTGCTGTCGGTCAGGTGAGGGGGCCGCGGTTGGTCAGGTCGCGGATCGCGTTCAGCATCAGGTCCCAGAATCGGGCGGCGTCCAGGTCCAGTGCCACCTGGACGTTGGGCTCGGCGCCGGTCACGCCGTGCAGGTCGACGACCGTGGCGCCGCGGGTGTGTTCGCCGGTCAGTTCGACGGCGACCGGGGCGTCCACGAGGCGGACCACGTCCGGGTCGATGATCGCGGCGATCGCGACCGGGTCGTGGACGGGCGGTGCGGGCATCTCGTACACCTTCTCGTACGCGCCCGCGAAGAAGCGCAGCAGTCCGCCCAGCGTCGCCGGCAGTAGCCCGCCGATCGCGTGCAGCCGGTCGAAGATCTCAGGCGTCGCCAGCGCCTGGTGCGTCACGTCCAGCCCGCACATGAGCAGCGGCAGTCCGCAGCGCAGCACGCGGTCGGCGGCCTCGGGGTCGACATGGATGTTGAACTCGGCGAGCGGTGTCGTGTTGCCCCGGCCGGCGCTGCCGCCCATGAACACGATCCGCTCGATCCGCGGCTTCACCTCGGGGTGGCGTTCCAGCAGCGTCGCCACGTTGGTGAGGGGGCCGGTCGCGGCGATCGTCACGGGCCGTTCCGACGCCGCCAGCAGCCGTGCCATGAGGGTGACCGCGTCCTCGTCCGCCAGCGGGACGGTGGGGTCGGGCAGCGGCGCGCCGTCCAGGCCCGTCTCGCCGTGGATGTCGGGTGCGGTACGGCAGTCCCCGCGCAGCGCCCGGTCGGCGCCCGCCGCCACCACCGTGCCGTCCAGGCCGGCCAGCGTGCAGATCCGGCGCGCGTTGTCGGTGACCGCCTCGAGCGGGCCGTTGCCCGCCACCGTCGTCACGGCCAGCAGGTCGATCGCGGGATGCGCCGCCGCCAGCAGGATCGCGAACATGTCGTCGTGCCCGGGGTCGCAGTCGAGCAGGAGGGGCACGGGCGCCGGGAGTGTGTCGGCCATGGTGCCCATTATGCGGGGTTTCGGGGGGCTGACCTGCGCGGACGAGGTTCTTTGAAAAAAGTTCGGGCGGGATGTCGTTCTGGGGCGGGGTCGCTCGACGCGTAGGTGAAGGCACACCGACGAAGGAGAATCCGATGACCGCCTCCGTGCAGAACACCGCCACCGTCACCAACACCCGGAAGAACGCCCGGCGTTCCTCTTCCGCCGTCGCCTCGGACACGGGGCGTACCTCCGTTCTGCGGCGGGTGCTCTGGGGCTTCCAGATCCTCATCGGAGCGTTCCTGCTGTTCGGTTCGGCGATGCCGAAGTTCGCCGGGCAGGCCGACGCGGTCGAGACGTTCGTCAAGCTCGGCTGGAACGACGCGATGCGCTACCTCGTCGGCGCGGTCGAGGCCGCGGGCGCCATCGGCCTGGTGATCCCGCGGCTGGCCGGCGCCGCCGCCACCGGGCTGATCGGGCTCATGGTCGGCGCCGCGCTCACCCAGATCCTGGTCATCGAGCCCGCCTGGGCGCTGTTCCCCGCGGTGCTCGGCGTGATCTTCGCGCTGGTGGCCTGGGACCGCCGCGCCGAGACCCGGGACCTGCTGAGGAGCCTCAAGCGCTGACGCGCCGTACCGGATCATCGAGCCCCCGCTCCGGCGGGGGCTTGATCCGTTCAGGTACCCTGGTCCGTGGCGAAGGGGAGTAGTCCCGATCCGCTGAGTGGTCGACATACTGGCGCGAGCCCGGCCCTCAGGCCGTGACCTGGTCACGGTGGACGAGACCTTCGGTCTGGTAAGGCGTGCCCGTATTTCGGGCGCATCCGTCATGCCGGGCCGAGCGGTCCTCTCCCTCAGGGGGTGCGTCCCCCCGGGTACGCGCCACAGGGCCGTCGAGGCCCGGCCCTGAAGGGGAAGGGCCCTGATGTCTTTCAGCGTGACCACGTTCCTGACCGCGTTCGCCGTCATTTTCCTGGCCGAGCTGCCGGACAAGACCATGTTCGCCTCGCTGGCGATGGGCACGCGGATGCGCCCGCTGTACGTGTGGTTCGGCACGTCCAGCGCGTTCGTCGTCCATGTGCTGGTCGCGGTGGCGGCGGGGAGCGTGTTCGCGCTGCTGCCCAAGCCGCTGGTGCAGGTCGTCGCCGCGGTGCTGTTCGCGTTCGGGGCGTACACGCTGCTGCGCGGAGGGGACGATGACGGCGGCGAGGAGGAGGGCGCGGGGAAGAAGGTCACCGGGCTCTGGCCGACCTACCTGACCGCGTTCACGGTCGTCTTCATCAGCGAGTGGGGCGACCTCACCCAGATCACCACGGCCAACCTCGCCGCGACCCAGGGGGCCCTGCCGGTCGCTCTGGGCGCGCTTCTGGCGCTGGTCAGCGTCTCGGCGCTGGCGCTGGTCGCCGGACGGTTCATCGCCGAGCGCGTCCCGCTGAAGATCGTCCAGCGGATCGGCGGACTGGTGATGGCCGGGCTCGCGATCTGGTCGCTGAGCGAGGCCGTCCTCGGCTGACCGGCTCCCGCGAACCTCGCCCGTATTGCAGGGGATTCCGGCAAGATGGCCGGAGGATCGACACGGGGGAGGTCCATTTGGCGCGGGTCAGCCGCCGGGAGCGCGTGCGCTACTGGTTCGACAACACCATGGCCAAGGGCACCCCGGCGCTGATCGGCTGGCTCGGCCTCGCGTCGGGCGCGCTCATCCTGGTGGTCACCGTTCTCGCCGCGCTGCTCGCCCCCGGCGACACCGCGCGCAACGGCAGCTGGCCCGGGGTGGTGTGGCGCAGCCTCCTCCGGACGCTCGACCCCGGGACGATGGGGGACGACGAGGGCACCGCGCCGTTCCTCGGCCTGATGCTGCTGGCCACGATCGGCGGGATCTTCATCGTGAGCGCGCTGATCGGCGTGCTCACCACCGGCCTGGAAGCCAAGATCGCCCAGCTGCGGAAGGGCCGTTCCCGGATCGTCGAGCGCGGCCACACGGTCGTCCTCGGCTGGTCCGACCAGGTCTTCACGGTGATCGCCGAACTGGTCGAGGCCAACCAGAGCCGGCGCCGCTCCTGCGTGGCCATCCTCGCCGACCGCGACAAGATCGACATGGAGGAGGCGATCCGCGCCGCGGTCGGCGACCTGGGCCGTACCCGCGTCGTCTGCCGCCGCGGCGACCCCCTCAAGGTCGCCGACCTCGAACTGGTCAGCCCCGGTACGGCCCGTTCGATCATGGTGGTGTCGCCGCCGGTCGCCGACGCCGACAACCACGTGATCAAGGTGCTGCTGTCGCTGGGCGCCCGCGACTGGGACGACGCGCGCCCGCACGTCGTCGCCGCCGTCCACGACTCGGCCAACCTGCCGGCTGCGCGGCTGGCCGGCGGGCCCGCCGCGCATGTCATCGACGCCGACGACATCGCCATCCAGCTGATCGTCCAGTCGCACCGGCAGTCCGGGCTGTCCACGGTCTGCACCGATCTGCTCAACTACCGCGGCCACGAGTTCTACATGCGGCCCGAGCCGGCCCTGACCGGCATGACGTACGGCCAGGCCCTCTCCGCCTACGAGCTCGGCATCCCCGTGGGCCTGCGCCGCGCCGGCGCGGTCGCCGTCAACCCGCCCGCCGACACGGTCATCGCCGCGGACGACGAGATCATCCTGCTCGCCGAGGACGATCTGCTGATCCGCCTCGCCGAGACGCCCGCGCCCGTCACCGAGGACGCGATCAGCACCGCCGCGCCCCGCTTCCAGGGCCCCGAGCGCACCCTTCTGGTGGGCTGGAACGGCCGCGCCTCCAAGATCATCCGCTTGCTGGACGCGTTCGTCGAGCCGGGGTCCGAACTCGTGATCGCCGCCCGCCATGACGATCCGAGCGGTGCGTTCGGCGGCCTGGACAACATCAAGGTCGGCTACGTCCGCTGCGACCCCACCGACCGCACGCAGCTGGAGGCCCTGGACGTCGGCTCGTACCAGAAGATCATCGTCCTGGGCGACGAGGGCCAGGACCCGCAGCACGCCGACGCCCGCACGCTGGTCACGCTGCTGCACCTGCGCGACATGGAGGAGAGCCTCGGCGACCCGTTCTCCATCGTCAGCGAGATCAACGACGACGCCAACCGCGAGGTCGCCCAGGTCACCAAGGCCGACGACTTCGTGGTGAGCGACAAGCTGATCAGCCTGATGCTCACCCAGCTCAGCGAGAACCGCCACCTCCACGACGTCTTCACCGACCTGCTGGACCCGGCCGGCTCCGAGCTCTACCTCAAACCGGCCTCGGACTACCTGCGTCCCGGCGCCACCGCCGACTTCGCCACCGTCATCGAGTCCGCCCGCCGCCGCGGCGAGACCGCGCTGGGCTACCGCCTGCACGAGCGGTTCCACGAGCCGCCCGCGTACGGTGTCGTCCTCAACCCGGCGAAGACGGCCCCGCTGACCCTCACCGCCGAGGACCACGTGATCGTCCTTGCCGAGGACTAGCATCGCCCGATGCGCCTCATCGGCCGTGACGGCCACGGAATCGACCTCCGCATCGACGGCTACCAGTTCCCCGACGCCGAGGACGAGGACCTCCGCACCAGCTGGCTCATGATCGCGGGAACGGCGCACAGCCCCGAGGGCGTGTGGGACTTCCGCTGGCAGGCCCTGACCCCCGACGACGCCGCGTACCTGGCCGTCTGGCTGCGGGACGCGGAAGAGGGCGGCACCCTCGACTTCACCGAACCCAACCTGTCGTTCACCTTCCTGGCGCGGACGCGGGAGCACGCCACTCTGCGCATCGGCCTCGACCTGGAGTTCTCGCCGCCCTGGCGCAAGCACACGCGGGCGGGCGACCCGTTCCTGATCGTGACGCGCCTCCGCGCCGCCGACCTGACCCGAGCCGCCGCGGCCTGGGCGGACGAGGCCGCCGCGTACTAGCGCGGTATCGGGCCGCGCGACGGCAAGGCCGGCGATCAAGAGGGTCGCGGCTCCCGACTGGAGGCGAGGCCGTGCGCGGCGCTGGTGCGCCAGGTCGCGAAGCGGGTGACGCCGAGCGCGCCGAGGAGGCGGAAGGCGAGCCACGGGACCGTGAAGAGCATCAGGGTGTCGAGCATGACCGTCCTTTCAGGAGAAGTGGCGGGTGGTGCCGCGCGGCCAGCCGGGGTCGCCGTCGCGAACGAAGCCGGTCCAGGCGCGGCGCACCTCGCGGACCAGGCGGGACGGGCGGGTGCCCGCGAGCATCGGGGCGTCGCGCCAGGCCGCTTCCGTGCCGAGGACGAACGGGAGCTCGATGCAGTGGCAGGCCCCGTACGGGCCGCCCGGGTCCCAGTCGAAGCGGTACAGCCAGGGGGCGTTGCCGCTGTCCGTGAGGGTGCGGGCCAGGCGCCGGGCCGGTTCGCGGAACATGTGGTCGGTCACCATGTCGGCGGCGATCCGGTCGGCGGTGCGGCCGCCTGGGGTCGCGCGTCCGGGGTCGCCGAACCAGCGGGCGGCGGTCCGTTCCAGCTCGTCGGGGCGCATCGCGGCCGCCCGCGGGTCGCCGGCGAAGAACGCGGCGGCCTCGTCCCGCGTCGTGCCCATGAGGATCTCGACGTCGCCGGGCGCGGCCGTCAGGTCCTCGGGTACGAGGCCGCCGGCGACGAGCTGGAACGGCGGGACGGGGCTGAGCGGGGCGGCGGTGCCGCGTGCCACGGCGCCCTGGGCGGCGAGCAGGTCGTCCACCGGCGCGTCGAACGGGTCCGTGCCGAGGTGCTCCAGCAGCAGGCGGCCGTTGCGTTCGGCGTCGGCCGGTGAGTCCGGGGCCATCCCGGCCGGGGTGCTCTGCAGGATCGCCCGCCGGAACAGGCCGCGGGCGCGGCCGCCCGCGAGCAGGGCCAGGATCGACTGGGCGCCCGCGCTCTGGCCCGCCACGGTGACGTTGCCGGGGTCGCCGCCGAACGCGGCGATGTTGTCGCGGACCCAGGCGAGGGCGCTGAGCTGGTCGTGCAGCCCGAGGTTGCCGTCGCTCACGCCCGGTGCGCGCAGGAAGCCCAGCACGCCGAGCCGGTAGTTGACGGTCACGACGACCAGGCCGGCGGCGAGTTCGGCACCGCCGTACCAGGCCAGGCCGCCCGAGCCGCTCGTGAAGCCGCCGCCGTGCACGAAGACCAGGACCGGGTGACCGCCGCCGGGCGGCGCCCACACGTTCAGGGACAGGCAGTCCTCGGCCTGCGGGACGTGGAAGGCGCCCATCACGCGCTCCAGCCGGGACGGGGGCTGCGGCGCGGCGGGGCCGGGCGACGAGGCGTCCCGCACGCCGTTCCACGCCGGGACGGGGCGGGGCGCGGCGAACCGGCCGGCGCGCGCGTACGGGATGCCGAGGTAGGCGGTGACGGGCCCGTCGGGAACGCCGCGGACGGGACCCGCGGTGGTTTCGGCGATCATGCGAAGAGCAGGGCGGCGCCGTGGGCGTCGCGGGCCGGGACCAGGAAGCCGCCGCCGGCCGTCCGCGCCGGGACGCCGCCGTCCTCGACGACCGCGCGGGCGGCGGCGACGTCGTCGACCCTGACCGTCATCGCGGCCAGGCGGGACGTGTCCGGTACGGGCTCGCCGGGCAGGACGGCCGCGCAGTCCGAGGCGCGGACGATCTCCAGCCGCCCGGCCGGCAGGTCCAGTACGGTACGCGGCCCCTCGCGCCGCGGCTCCCTCGCCAGGATCCGGGCGTACCGGGCGGCCATCGCGTCGTGATCGGCGTCGGCGGCCACGATCAGGACCGCCTCCAGGGCCCGTGCCCCGTTGCGGTGGGTGAGGTAGCGCGGCTGGTGGACGTAGTCGCGGGTGAGGTGCTCGGCGATCCCGACGTACGCCTCGGGCGTCGCGCGCGGGTCCAGATGGACGGCGCGGGCGCGCATGGTGCGGGCGCCGTCCACGGTGTCGACGTCGCGCTCCAGGTCCAGGACGCCGGAGGTGCGCAGCCCGGCGGCGGTCAGCCGGCGGTCGGTCGCCGCGGCGTCGCGGGTGTCGAAGTTGAGCAGCCGGAACCCGTCGGCCATCTCCCTGGTGTGCCAGGGGTCGGGCGCCGCGTCGTCCACGATGCCGAGCAGCTCGATGTAGGCGCCGCCGAACAGGGCGCACCGGTTGGCCGTGCAGCCGGGGACCGGCGGTTCGCCGGGGCGCTCGTTCAGGAGGTGGCGGGAGCGGGGGCTCAGGGTGAAGCCGAGCGCGGTGTAGGTGCGCTCCAGGGCGTCCAGGTCGCGGGTCAGGACGCCGGTGTGGTGGAAACCGAGAATGTCGTCGGGCATGGCCCGATCATGCGGTGGCGGTGCCCGCCCGGTCCCCTCCGGCCGCCGGAAACGCCGCGATCCGACACCGGCCTACCATGTTCGGGTGGATTCGGTCATGCTCGACCCCCTCGACCTGCGGCTCCTGCACGCGCTGCATCTGGACGGCCGGGCGCCGTTCGCCAGGATCGCCGAGGTGCTCGACGTCTCCGACCGGACCCTGGCCCGCCGGTACGCGCGGCTGCGCGCCACCGGCACCGCCCGCGTCACCGCGACGGTCAGCACCCGCAGCACCGGTCACGCCGAATGGCTGGTGCGGCTGCGGGTCCGGCCCGGCGCCGCCGACCTGGCCCGCGCGCTGGCGCGCCGCCCGGACACCGCCTGGGTGACCGTCCTGTCGAGCGGTACCGAGATCGTCTGCGTGCTCCGCGCCCTGGCGGGCGGGCCCGCCCCGCTGGCGGAACTGGCCCGCCATCCGCGCATCCTGGACGTGGACGCGCACCGGCTGCTCCGCCACCTGATGGACCATCGCTGGCCCGGCCGCACCTCGGCCCTCACCGCCGGGGAGATCGGCGCGCTGCGGCCGCCGGACCCCGGAGGCTCCGGCCCGATCGCCCTGAACGACCTGGACCGGCGGCTGATCCCGAGCCTGGCAGCCGACGGCCGCGCCCCGTACCCGGATCTGGCCCGGCGCACCGGCTGGTCGGAGTCGGCGGTCCGCCGCCGCGTCGAGGAGCTGCGCCGGTCGGGGACGCTCCGGTTCGACGTCGAGGTCGAACCGGTGGCGCTGGGCTACGCGGCCCAGTGCCTGCTGTGGCTGACCGTCCCTCCGTCCCGGCTGGCCGGCACGGTGCGGGACCTCGCCGGGGACGCCGAGACGGCGTTCATCGGAGCGGTGACCGGCACGCACAACCTGCTGGCCATCGCCGTCTGCCGCAACGACGACGCCCTGTACGCCTACATGAGCCAGCGGCTCGCGGCGCTGGACGGCATCGAACGCGTCGAGACCGCTCTGGTCACCTCCTACAGCAAGCGCGTCGCCCCCGCCCACTGAGGCCGGCGGGGCGTGCGGTCGTGATGCGGCGGCTTCGCTCGCGGGCCCCGAGGGCTCAGCCGGTGGCGCGCCGGTAGGTGGTGATGAGGACGCCGGTGGTGGACGCCGTGGAAGCGGTGAGGACGAGGTCGCGCGGCGCCGTGCCGGTGGCGAACAGCCGCTTGCCGCCGCCCAGGATGAGCGGGAAGACCAGCAGGCGGTACTCGTCGACGAGGTCGTGCTCGACCAGCGTGGGCAGGAGCCCGCCGCTGCCCAGGAGCACGATCTCCCCGTCGGTCCGCTTCTTGAGCGCGGCCACCTCGGCCGGGAGGTCGGCGCCGAGCACGGTGGAGTTCTCCCAGCGCGGGTCGGTGAGCGTGCGGGACGCCACGTACTTGGGCATGGCGTTCATCGCCGCCACCGCCGGATCGCTCCGGTCGGCGTACGGCCAGGTGCCGGCGAAGATCTCGTAGGTCCTGCGGCCCAGCAGCAGCGCTCCGGCCCCGGCGGTGGAGTCGCTCATGAACTTCTCCACCGCGGCGTCGACGTAGGGAGGCACCCATCCGCCGCGGTCGAACCCGCCCTCCGGGTCCTCCTCGGGTGACAGCACCGACTGCATCACGCCGTCGAGGGACACGAAGTTGACCACCACGAGCTCGCCCATCACCGCTCCTTGGGTTCGTTCCTGCCGCCCCGCTACGCGCTCCACGGTAGCGGCCGGACGGCCAGGGACCGATTTCAGTGCGCGGGGTGGGCGGCCGTACGGTCCGGGACGCGGGCTTCGGCCTGGTAGGAGGCCAGCAGGGCGAGTTTGTCGGCGTCGTCGGTGCCGGGCTCGGCGTGGTAGACGACGAGCAGCAGGCCGGTCGTACCGCTGACGGCGAGCTTCTCCCGGTTCAGCGTGATCTCGCCGACCTGGGGATGGGCGAGCGTGACGGCCGCGCCCGCGCGGCGCCTGACGTCGTGGCGTGCCCAGAGCCGGCGGAAGCGGTCGCTGGCGAGTGAGAGCTCGCCGACGAGCTCGATGAACCGGGGGTCGTCGGTGTCGGTGCCGACCGACTCCCGGAACCCGGCGACGAGCGCGGCGGTGGCGAGTTCCCAATCGGGGTAGAGGGCCTGCTCGGCGGGGTCGAGGAACACGTCGCGAAGGCGGTTGCGGCCGGTCGCCAGGCGGGGCGAGAGCACCGTCGCCAGGGGGTTGGCCGCCAGCACGTCGAAGCAGCGGCCTTCGACGAACGCGGGCAGCGCCAGCGAGCCGAGCAGCCCGCCGATGCCGGACGGCACCGTCTCCCTGCGGGGACGGCGGCGTGCCCGGCGCGGCTTCGCGGTTCCGAGGCCGAGCAGGTAGGCGGTGCCGGCGTCGTCGAGCCGGAGCACCCGGGCGAGCGATTCGAGCACCTGGACCGACGGGTTGCGGTCGCGGCCCTGTTCGAGGCGGAGGTAGTAGTCGGCGCTGATGCCGGCGAGCATCGCGACCTCCTCGCGGCGCAGGCCCGGTACGCGGCGGACGCCGTGCTCGGCGAGGCCGGCGCTGCCGGGTGAGATGAGGGCGCGGCGGGCTCGCAGGTATTCGCCCAGCGTGTTGGTGCCGTCCGACATGTCCCCCAGCGTAGGCGGGCCGTCCGGGAACGTGCCTGGTCCCGTCACCCCCAGGATCGCGGGAGCCCTGCCGCGGGGAGGCGCGGCCTTCGACGATGGCGGCGAGCAACGCGCCGTACGAAGGAGAGGAACATGAACATGCTCGCTCTGGTCACCGGGGCCTCGTCGGGCATCGGCCGGGCGTTCACCCGGCGGCTGGCGGGCGACGGCCACGACGTGATCGCCGTGGCCCGCCGCGCGGAGCGCCTGGAGGAGGTCGCCGCCGGGTTCCCCGGCGGCAGGGTGCGGCCGTTCGCCGCCGACCTGGCCACCGGCGAGGGCGTGGACGCGGTCGCGCGGATGTGCGCCGCCGAGCCGCTGGATCTGCTGGTCAACAACGCGGGCGTGGCCCACTACATGCCGCTGGCCGAACTGCCCGAGGCCAAGGCGCGGGAGGTGGTCGGCGTCAAGGTGGCCGCTCCGACGATGCTGGCGCGCGCCGCCGTGCCGGGCATGGTCACCCGCGGCGGCGGCACGATCGTCAATGTGGCAGGGATGCTCGCCTTCGGCGGTCCCGACCCGGCCGCGCAGATGGGCCGCGCGGTGTACACCGGCGCCCTGGCCCACCTGGTCGCGATGTCCCAGACCCTGGCCGCCGAACTGGCCGGGACCGGGGTACGGGTCCAGGCCCTGTGCCCCGGCGTCGTGGCGACCGAGTTCCACGAGCGGCAGGGCATGGACCTCGGCGGGACGCCCCGCATGTCCGCCGAGGACGTGGTCACCGCCTGCCTGCGCGGCCTGGAGCTCGGCGAGGTGGTCTGCGCTCCCGGCGTCGAGGACGAGCGGCTGCTGCGTGCGGTCTTCGACGCCGACCTCGCCGCGTTCGGGGCGCAGAGTCCCCGGCTCGCCACCCGGTACGTCAGCCGGCCGGGTGGCCCGGTTCCAGGTCGGGCAGGGAACGGAAGTTGAGCGGCGCGCTCCCGGTCTCGACCGTCACGTCGACCGGGGCCAGCAGGAAGCCGGTGTGATCGCCGAGTTCGGCCCGTTCCACGATCCGGCCGATCAGGCGGCGGTGGGCGGCGGCGAGCAGGGGCACGCCTTCGGGGCCCGGCCGCCAGGAGCAGCGGCCGAACTTGTCGATCTCGTCGCCGGTCTCCGTCGCGAACAGTGCCGCCAGCTTCAGTTGGTCGCGGTCCCGGCCGAGGACGTGCACGGCCAGCAGGTCCGCCGCCGCGGCGACGCGGTAGGTGTGGTTGAGCCGGGACAGGCACACCAGGAACCGGAACGGTTCGATGCTGGTCTGCGTGGCGAATCCGACCAGGCAGCCCGCGCGCGTCCCCGTCCGGGGGTCGGCGGTGGTCACCACGAACATCGGGTAGTCGAAGCCGCCGACGAACTCATCGCTGTCCATTCCGGCAGCCTAGGGTTCCGCGGTCCCGCTCTCGCGGACGTCGCGAGGTGTGGCTCAGCTCACCCCGCCATCGAATATACGGAACCGTATAAGCGGTCTAGCCTCAGGTTTATACGTAACCGTATATTCGGGGCGGCGGGTGCCGTCCCAGAGCAGGGAAGGGGCCGTGGCCATGAGCGATCCTCGCGCGGGGGCCGTCGGCAGTGCCGTGGGGCCGCACGAGATGCCCGAGTCCGCGCGTGCTCTCAGCACGCTGCCCGCCATCGACTACGCCGACCGGTTCACCCTCGCCGCGGATACGGGCGCGGGCCCGGAGCGGTGGGCGCGGGCGATGTTCGGCGACGTTCCCACCCCCGGCGAGTGGTTCGTCTGGCGCGGGCTCCTCGGGCTGCGGCTCGCCCGGGGGCGGTCGCCGGACACCGTGGCCGGATGGCGCGTCGCCGCGCGGGGCGAGGGCTGGATCCTGCTCGAGGCCGCGTCCTGGTTCCTGTCCGGGAACCTCCTCGTCCAGGCGGCGGACGGGCAGGTGTCGCTGAGCACCTTCCTGCACTACGACCGGCGCCTCGGCCGGGTCGTGTGGCCGCCGCTGTCGGCCGTCCACCGCCGGCTGGTCCCCGGGATACTCCGCGGCGCGGCGGCGAAGACCGGCGCCGTTCACGGAGGCGGCGGGGCGCCGAATACCCGCGCGTAGATGGCCATGGCCCGTGCGGTGGGGGACGGGGCCCCGGGGACGAGGCGGTACGTCGGGGCGCCGGTGTCGTCGTGCTCGGTGCGCAGGAACAGGGTGCCGGCGGGCGGGTCGTCGTGCAGGCGGCGGGCCAGGTCGTAGAGATGCGTCACGAAGATCGTCCTGGTGCCGAGGTCGCCGAGGGCGCGGAGGATCTCGGCGGCGATCTCGGCGCCCTCGCGCTCGCTCGTGGAGGAGAACGACTCGTTGCACAGGACGAGCGAACCCGGACGGATCCGGTCGACGACGGCGCTCATCCTGGCCAGCTCCTCGTCCAGCTTGCCGCTGGTCATCGAGCGGTCCTCCGCGCGCTTGAAGTGCGTGAAGACGCCGTCGGCGACCGAGGCCGCGAACTCGCGCGCGGGGACGAACATCCCGCACTGCATCATGAGCTGGGCCGTCCCGGCGCCGCGCAGGAACGTCGACTTGCCGCCGCGGTTGGCGCCGGTGATCACGATGAGTCCGGTGCCGGCGGCGGCGACGTCGCAGGCGGTGGCGCGCCCCTGCCGCAGGGCGAGGCCGGGATCGTACAGCTCGCGGGCGGCGAGGGTACGGTCGCCGGCAGGCCGGGGTTCGGGGAGGCAGACCGGCAGGCCGAGGCCGGTGAGGGTCTCGGCGAGGTTGAGGCAGCCGACGTAGAAGCCGAGCTCGTCGCGCAGGGCGCGCAGGAAGCCGCGGACGTGGTCGGCCGACTCGGCGGTCGCGCGGGCGACGTCCGCGAGGACGAGGTCGCGGAACGCGGGCAGCGCGCGCCAGTTCTCCTCGTGCTCGGACGGGACGGTGTGGGTCAGCCCGGTCCTGCGGAAGCGGCGCGGGGCGCGGCCCTTGCCGGGAGGGGCGTACAGGCGCAGGTCGGTGCTCTTGTTCCCCGGGCCGAGACGCGCGGCGGCGATGATGCCGTGGTCGAACCGGAGGTCCCCGAGGAGCGCCTCCGCGGTGCGGAGGTAGTCCTCGTCCACCTCGGCGCGGAGCGAGCCGAACAGTTCGGCGAAGCCCGCGGAGCGGAACGCGGGGGCGCGCTCGGCCGCGAGGTCGCGCAGGTCCCGGAGCGATTCGCAGGCCAGTTCGAGCGTCCGGACCGAGCGGTTCAGGAGGGCCTCGGGACGGCCGCCCCGGAAGATCTTCTGTTCGGCGTCGACGGCCTCGGCGGCGAGCCGGTGGAGGGCGCGCACCGTTCCCGGGTTCCGCAGGCAGTCGCTGAGCACCCGCTGGCGGTGCTCGATGGCGGCCGGGTCGGTGAGGGGCGCGAGCGTCGCCGCGCGGGCCAGGGCGTACAGGCGTTCGTCGCCGCGGGCCATGGCCGTCCACAGGTGGTGGAGCCGCAGGTCCTCGGCCAGGTCATCGGCCAGGTCCTCGGCCAGATCGGCGCCGGTTCGCGCCGGGTCGCCGGCGGCCCCCAGCAGCCGCGGCCTCACCGGCGCGCCCGGTCGATGATCTGGGCGTACGTCAGGCCGTGCCGCTCCGCGATCGCGCGGGCGTGGGCGCGGCCGTCGGCGGGGCGGCGCACGATCCGGTACGTGCGCTCCTCGCCGGCCACGGTGGCGACCATGCTCACCGCCTTGGGGCTCAGCAGGGAGAGTTCGTCGATGAAGCCGACCCACATGCAGGGCGCGTCCAGGCGCGTGATCTCCGCGAGGACCGTCTCGCCCAGCGTCCAGGCGTCGCCGGCGGTGGTGGAGGTGAAGATCTCGTTCAGCACGATGACGCTGTCGGGGGTCGCGCGGTCGAGCAGCGCCCGCATCCGGAGGAGCTCCTCCTCCAGCTTGGAGGCCAGGTCGTCGGGCCCCTCCGCCCGCTCGTAATGGGTGAGGATCCGGTCCGGGAGGAAGATCCGCACCTCGCGGCCGGGGACGGGGCAGCCGAGGGCGGCGAGGTGGTGGAGCTGCCCGAACGTGCGCGACAGCGTCGTCTTGCCGCCCTGGTTGGGGCCGGAGACGACGAGGACGCGCTCGTCTCCTTCAAGGACGATGTCGTTGGTCACGACGCCCACGCCGCCCAGCTTGGCGGCCAGCGCGAGGTCGTACACGTCGCGGGCGGCCATGGTCCGGTCGGTGGCGGAGACCGCCGGGAGGCAGACCGGCAGCCCGGCCTCGCGCAGCGGTGCCAGGTACGCCAGGTAGCCGAGGTAGAACCGCAGCTCGTGCTCGGCGCGCAGCAGGCCGTCCGCCACGAAGCCGCCGTTGCTCTCGCAGAACGCGGCGACGTCCCGGAACACGCGGGGGTGCAGTTCGGCGACGAAGTCCAGGACGGCGGCCTCGACGTCGTCCAGGCCGAGTTCGGGCGGGGCGTCGTCGCGCGGCGCGGGCGCGGGGTCCTGGCGGAAGCGCTCGAACGTCGCCAGGACCCGTTCGGCGAAGTCGGGGCGGGCGTCCGGGTCGGGCGGCGCGACGGTGATCTGGTCGCCGCGCAGGAACAGGTCGTACCGGACGTCGCCGAGGCGGTCGCGCAGCCAGGCCGCCCGCTCGCGGAACCCGGTGAACGCCGCGGAACGGGTGTGGGCGGTCACGTCGTCGCGCAGGGCCAGCAGGCCGGGGGCGGTCAGCGGGACGGACCCCAGCTCCTCCGCGAACGCGATCACCGCGGCCGTGTGGTCGAGCGCGATCTCCAGGAACCAGCGGTGCGCCTGCGGCGGGTGCTTCCGGCGCTCCAGGGCCGCCAGCCGCCGCCGGGTGCGTTCCATGGCGGCCGTGAACCGGACGGCGGCCTCGCGGACGGCCGGGTCCTCCAGGTCGTGGAAGATCCGCTGGCGGAAGGCGACGAGGTCCGGGTCGCGCAGCGGCCGGTGGTAGTGGGCGGCGAGGTCCGGCACGCCGCCCGCCCGCGCCGCCTCCCGGACGACCTGGTCGAGGTTCAGGTCC
This sequence comes from Spirillospora sp. NPDC029432, assembly GCF_040703975.1. Classification (NCBI taxonomy): domain Bacteria; kingdom Bacillati; phylum Actinomycetota; class Actinomycetes; order Streptosporangiales; family Thermomonosporaceae; genus Spirillospora; species Spirillospora sp. NPDC029432. The sequence continues at coordinate 80,360 of NZ_JBEZWH010000018.1, read as the reverse complement.
CGGAAATGGCCGGGTTCGGCGGTGCCGGCGGGCCCGGCGGGCGGTCCGGCCGCCCCGTACAGGATGCTGCGAATGGCCACCGCCCCACCTCCCGACCGGGTGCCGGACCGGACGTTCGAGTCACGCGGATTCGACTCACGTGGATTCGACTCACGTGGATTCGACTCGCGCGGAAGTGTTCAACGTACACACGAACGCGGCCGCGCGTCAGCCGGTGAAGGCCAGGTCCAGGGCGACGGCGGCGGTCCACGACTGGGGGCGGGCGCCCAGGGCCTCGCCGGTGAACGGGTGGTAGTACTCGGCGAAGAGGCCGTCCGAGAGCTGGTCCAGGGCGGAGGCGCGCAGGACGGCGGCGGCCTCGGGCTCGCCGGAGCGCTCCAGGCCCCAGATCAGCAGCCAGGTCATGGGCGGCCACTGGGGGCCGCGCCAGTAGCGGGCCGGGTCGAACGCCGGGGACGACGGGCTGGTGCTGGGCGGCAGGGCGGTGGCCAGGGCGGGGTGGCCGCACCAGTCGGGGGAGAAGAGGGTGTCGACGAGGCGCCGGCGCCGGGCGGGCTCCAGGCCGCCGCTGAGGAGCGGGGCGAAGCCGGCGACGGTCCGGGTGCGGAGCGTGCGGCCGGTGCGGAGGTCGATGTCGGCGGCGAAGCCGTCGTCGTCGGTGGTGGCGGCGACGCCGCGGCGGAAGCGGTCGGCGTGGGCGATCAGCTCGTCCACGCCGGGGAGGGCCAGCTCGTCGGCGACGGTGGCGAGCTCCTCGGCGGCGGCGGCGAAGATGGCGCTGGACAGGACGTCCGCGACGCGGAAGCTGAGGGACTCGCGGGCGCGCGCGTCGTCGTAGCGGGCCTCCCGCAGCTCCTCGATCAGCCACTGGTAGCGGCTGTAGTCGAGGTCGGTGGGGCGCTGGGCGGCGCCGCCGCCGAGGGCGTCCAGGGCGTGCACGTCGGCCCGCCGGAACGGGGTGAACGCGGCGGGCGGGACGACGGCCGCGTACGGGGCGTCCCAGCGCGGCGAGTTGTCCAGCCCGCTCTCCCAGCCGTGGTAGATCGTCAGCAGGCCGCGGCGGTCGGGGTCGCGGCGGTCGGCGAGGTAGCGGTGCCAGGCCAGCAGGGCGGGCCACAGCGCGCGGATGCGGTCGGTGGCGGCGCGGCGCTCGGTCGGGGCGGCGCGGAGGGCGGCGTCCAGGATGCGGCGGATCGCGGCGCCGTGCACGGGCGGCTGCATGAGGCCGCTGGTGGCGGGGCCCTCGGGGGCGTCGGCGCAGACGTCGCGGCAGGCCCAGCGGGCGGGGCCGGGCTCGTACGAGCCCTCGCCGTCCGAGCCGTCGGAGAAGACGATGTGCGGGACCATCCCGGTGCGCCACTGGGCGGCGAGGAGGGTCTCCATCTCGGTCAGCGCGCGGGCGGGGGAGAGGCGGGCGAGGCCGATGGCGATGAACGCTGCGTCCCAGCTCCACATGTGGGGGTAGAGGCCGGGTGCGGCGACGGTGTGGGGGCCGCGGTCGTTGCCGCGCAGGGCGTACGCCGCGCGGGCGGCGGTCTCCATGTCCGTGAGCGCGCCGCGCCGCCGGGGGGCCGGCCCGGTCTGCGCGGGCCGGATGCGGGCTCCGGCCCAGGGGGTTGCGGTCACGGTGCTCCACTTCGTCCGCTGAATCGGACACTTTGTCCGCGACGCAGGACATAGTCTCCCGGGCACGGAAGCGGGCGCAAGGCCCGGGCCCGTAACCCGCACGTAACACTCATGCAACATACCCGCCAAGTCAGGGTGCCTGACAGGGGGTGAAGGCGCCTGACATGGGCAAAGGCGGGTGAGGGCACTCTTACCCGCGGGCGATGCGGGCATCGACCGCCTCGGCGGCCAGCACCCGGTCCACCACCATCGAGGCCGCGCCGATCACCCCGGCGCGCTCGCCCAGCCGCCCCGCCACGATCCGGAGGTCGCGCGCCGAGGGGTACCGGGCGTCCCGGTAGACGACCTCCCGGATGCCCGCCAGGAGGTGCTCGCCGGTACGGGCCAGCCCGCCGGAGACCACCAGCACCCCGGGATCGGTCACGCTGACGAGCGTCGCGAGCACCTCGCCGAGGACCCGCCCGGCCTCGCGGACGCGCCGTACGGCCGCCGGGTCGCCCGCCTCGACCAGCCGGACGACGCCGGCCGTGTCCGCGGTGCCCAGCGCCCGGGCCAGCGCGGCGCCGCCGGCGACGGCGGCCAGGCAGCCGTACGCCCCGCAGGCGCAGGCGGCGTCGCCGTGCCCGCACAGCCGGACGTGCCCGATCTCCCCGGCCGCGCCGCCCGCGCCGTGCAGGATCCGGCCGTCCTCCACGATCCCGGCGCCGATCCCCGTCCCGGCCTTGACCAGGACGAGGGTGGTGCAGCCGGCGGCGCCGTACTCGCCGAGGGCCATCATGTTGGCGTCGTTGTCGGCCAGGACGGGGCCGGGGAACTCGGCGGACAGGGTGGCGACGACGTCGTGGTCCCGCCAGGAGGCGACGGCGGAGGTGGGGATCACCCGGCCGGTGCGCCGGTCGACCGGGCAGGGCAGGCCGATGCCGACGCCGCAGACCTCGGTCGGGGAACGGCCGGCCGCCGCGAGCAGGTCGCGGAAGCGGGCGGCGGTCCGGGCGAGCGTGGGCGCGGCGCCGTCGGCCACGTCCAGCGGCCCGGCGGACTCGGCGAGGGTGCGGCCCGCGAGGTCGACGACGGCCGCCCGCCCGTGGGTCGCGCCCAGGTGCGCGGCCAGCACGACGGCGGAGCCCTCGTCGATCCGCAGCAGGCTGGGCCGCCGCCCGCCGGTCGAGACGTCCACGCCGCCCTCGCGCAGGTACCCGGCGTGCACCAGCTGCTCGACCCGCTGCGCGACGGTCGAGCGGGACAGCCCGGTGATCTCCATCAGATCGCGCCGGGTCCGCGCCCGCCCCTGCCGGACCAGCTGCAGCAGCCGCCCGGCCGAGGGCGCGCTCACCTGCGGCATGCCGCCCTCCTCTGGATCGTCCGGGTCGCCCGGCGCGGCGCTACGGCCGCGCCTCCCGGTCCAATGATCTCGCGTCCGCCGGGGAGGGCGGCAGCCGGCGGGCGGCGACGCCGGCGCGGCCGAGGCGGACCGCGATCGCGGCCAGGACGCCGCCCGCCCCGGCACCGGCGGCCAGCAGCCCGGCGGCGCTGGGATGCGGCGGACAGGCCGCAGCCCGCCGTGAAGATCGCGGATGAATCCGGCACTGCGGATCATTCCCCACTGCAACCGTCCGATCGCCGCCGGGGTTCAGGAGTCGAGATCGATCAAGGATCAACCTCCTAGAGAACGGGTCGTGCACATGGATCTGCAGCTGACCGGCAAGGTCGCCGTCGTCACCGGGGCGTCCAAGGGGATCGGGCTGGCCGTCGTCCGCACCCTCCTGGACGAGGGCGCCCGCGTCGTGGCCGCGTCCCGGACGGCCGGGCCGGGCCTGGACGCGCTCGCCGGGCCGGACCTCGTCCACGTCCCCGCGGACCTGATGGACCCGGACGCCCCCGCCCGCGTCGTCGAGCGGGCCGTGGCGGAGTTCGGCGGCCTGGACGTCCTGGTCAACAACGCCGGCGGCCCGCCGCCCGGCGTGACCCTGCCGCGGTTCGGGTTCCTGAACGCGACCGACGACGACTGGCGGGAGATGTTCGAGTTCAACCTGTTCGCGCTGGTACGGGCCACCCGTGCCGCCGTCCCGCACCTGATCGAGCGGGGCGGCGGCGCGATCGTGAACGTGTCGTCCGGCAACGCCCGCCGCCCGGCGCCGATGAACCACGACTACAACGCGGCGAAGGCGGGCGTGAACAACCTGACCAAGGCCCTGTCGGAGGAGTTCGGGCCGCAGGGGGTCCGGGTGAACACGATCTCGGCCGGCCCGGTCCGTACCGACTGGTGGACGAAGGACGGCGGCGCGGCCGACGTCATCGGCGCCCAGGCGGGCGCGGACCGGCAGGCCGTGATCGAGAAGGTGGCGCCGGAGATGATGGCGCTCACCACCGGCCGGCTGGTGGAGCCGCAGGAGATCGCCGACGCGGTCGTCCTGCTGGCCTCGCCGCGCTCCGGCAGCACCACGGGCGCCGACTTCGTCGTCGACGCCGGGTTCCTGAAGGAGCTGTGACGGCGCCCGCGCCCGCCGCCGGGTCAGGGGCGGCGGGCGCGGTTCCGTACGTCAGGGGATTCCGAGGTGGTCGGCCAGCCGGTCCAGGTGGAGGTCGTCGTCGCCGAAGGACGCGGCGGCGGCCATCGCGTGCCGGGAGAACAGGTGCAGGTCGTGCTCCCAGGTGAAGCCGATCGCGCCGTGCACCTGGTGGCCGAGCGCGCAGACCCGCTCGTACGCCTCGCTCACCCACGCCTTGGCCGCCGCGACCTCCGCCGCCGCGTCCCGCCCGGCCGCCAGCCGCCAGATCGCCTCGTACGCCGCGAACCGGGAGCCCAGCACGGCGATCGCCATGTCGGCGCAGTGGTGCTGGACGGCCTGGAACGCCCCGATCGGCCGCCCGAACTGCTCCCGCCCCGACGCGTACTCGATCGTCAGGTCCAGCACCCGCTGCGCCCCGCCGACCATCTCGGCGCACGTCGCCGCCGCCCCGTACGCCGAGATCGCGTCCACGGCCGATCGGTCCTCGCCCAAGGCGCGGTCGCGCGGCACGGTGACGGAGTCGAACGCGACGGTGCACGGGCGGTCGAGCCCGACCGTCCCGGCCGGCCGGAGCGTGATGCCGGGAGCGCGGGCGTCGGTCAGGAACGCCCGCGGCTCGCCGTCCAGCTCCGCCACGACCAGCAGCGTCTCGGCGCTGCCGGCGAACGGCACGAACCCCGCCGTCCCGTCGATCACGAAGCCGTCCGGCGCGGCCGCGGCCACCGGCCCCTCGCCGGGACGGTCCCACGGGACGGGCGTGTAGCTCATGATCTGCCCCCGGGCGGCGGCGCCGAGCCACCGCGACCGCTGCTCCTCCGTCCCGTGCCGGGCGATCGGGAGCGCGCAGCAGGCGACGGTCGCCAGCAGCGGGCTCGGGACGAGCGCGTACCCGAGCTGCTCGAACAGCAGGCACACGTCCACGAAGTCGCCGCCGACGCCGCCGTGCTCCTCGGGGAGCGCGAGCCCGGTCCAGCCGAGCTCCACCATCTCCTTCCACAGCGCGGCCGAGTGCCCGGCCGGGTCGTCCGCCATCGCCCGCGCGCCCGCGCTCGCGGTCCGGGAGGCCAGCAGCTCGCGGGCGGTCTCGGTGACGAGCCGCTGGTCCTCGGTCGGCGTCAGGTCCATGGCGCCGGGATCTTGTCCGACCGCACCCACACGCCCGGCCGCTCCTCCCAGAAGAGCTGCACCAGGATGCCGCCGGTGTGCTTGGGGTGGACGAACGTGTGCCGCCAGGCCGCGCCGTCGGTCGTGCCCTCCTCGTCGTCGAACGTGGGGACGCCGTGGTGCGCGCAGGCGGCCATCGCGCGGTCCCAGTCGGCGACCTCGAACGTGACGTGGTGCGCGGCGGCGCCGTTGCGGTTCCAGAACCGCTCGATGAACGAGTCCTCCCCGCGCGGCATGATGATCTCCCAGCAGATCGCCGAGCCGGGGATGTTCAGCACCAGGTCCGCCATGTCGGGATGCTCCTCCATGGGCGTCCGCCAGATCGGGACGAACCCGGCCAGGTCGGCGTACCAGCGGGCCAGCTCGTCCCGGTCCGGGAACGCCTGGCAGATGTGGTCGAGCGCGACGATCCCCAGTGAAGGGGCGCTCTCGTCCGGTGTGGCGGCCGGGACGGCCTCGTCGTCGCCGCACATCCCGAGCGCGCCCGGCCCGCGCAGCCGGAACAGCACGCCGGGACCGTGCTCGGGCGGCGACAGCGACGCCTCCAGCCAGCGGCCCCGGACCCCGCCGGTCGGCTTGATCCCGCGCGTCTCCAGGTCGGCGCGGACCGCGTCCACGTCCGGCACCTCGGCGCCCACGTGGTGCAGCCCGGCGCGGCCGCCGTGGTCGTCCAGCCACGCCTGGAGCGCCGAGCCCTCGCCCGCCGGCTCCAGCACCTCCCAGGCCTGCCCCCAGCTGCCCGGCACCTCCAGCCGGACGCCGCGGCAGCCCTCGTCCGGGCAGTCCCAGCTCCGCACCCGCCGGAAGCCGAACAGCCCCTCCAGCAGCGCCACCTGCGCGTCCAGGTCGGGTGTCACCTGGGCGACGTGATCGATCCGGTAGATCAGCACAGCGTTCTCCTCAGGTTCCGGGGCTCAGCTCGGGTGCGGCTCGATCCAGTCGTAGCCGTACGTGACCAGCTCCTTGACCAGGCGCAGGTTGTAGCGGTTCATCGCCGCGATCCGCTCGGCCAGCTCGCCGACCCGCTTGTCGAACTCCTCGGCCGGGTACACGTCGTTCACCAGCCCGAGCCGCATGGCCCGCTCGGCGTCGATCCGGGCGCCGGTGAACAGCAGCTCCTTGGCCAGCGCCTTGCCGATCCGCTGCGGCAGCCGCTTCACCCCGCCCCAGCCGGGGGCGGAGCCGCCGAACTCGGGCTGGTCGGGGTCGCCGTCCTCGGTCATCTTGGGCCGGTACGGGGGCCGCGCCGACAGCGTGATCTCGACCAGGCCGAGCTTGGCGTCGTCGGCGGCCACGATGAAGTCGGCCGCCAGCGCCAGCTCCAGCCCGCCGCCGACCGCGTACCCGTGCACGGCCGCGATCACCGGGACCGACAGCCGCTCCATCATCGCGAACGTCTTCTCGCCGAGCCGCCCCTGCTCGATCCGCTCCTTCTTGGTGAGCTGTTCCGACCAGCCGAGGTCCATGCCCGCGCAGAACGCCCGCTCGCCGGCGCCGCGCAGCACCACCACGCAGACGTCCTCGTCGTCGTCGATCGCGGTGAAGATGCTCCGCAGCTCGGCCATCGTCGTCGGGGTGAGCGCGTTCAGCTTGGCCGGGCGGTTCAGCGTCAGCCAGGCGACGCGTTCCTCGATGTGCAGGTCCACGGTCTCGTAGGAAGGGTGGCCGGAGGAATGGTCCGTCATGCGGGCTCCTTAGCTTCGGGGCAGGTGCAGGCCGCGGGTGGCGATGACGTTGCGCTGGATCTCGGACGCGCCGCCGAGGAAGGTGGCGGCGACCGCGTCCCTGGTCATGTGGGTGAACGCGGCGTTCAGGGGGGCGCCGTCGCGCGCCCACAGCGTCCCGGCCCGGCCGAACGCCTTCGCGCCCGTGCGGGCCAGCCGCTGGTGCAGCTCGGCGCCGAACAGCTGGTTGACGGACGCCTCGTAGCCGGGCTCGGTGCCCTCGGGGCCCGCGGCCTGGACCGAGACGGTGTACCGGGCCAGGTTGTAGAGGACGCGGATCTCGGCGTACCGGCGGGCGATCTCGCGGCGGTACGAGGCGCCGCGGTCGGCCCGCACGAGCCCGCGCCCCTCCGCCGACCGCAGATAGCCGACCAGGTCGAGCAGGGCCTGCTCGTACTTGATGGTGGCGCCGATGCCGGCCCGCTCGAACCCGAGCGCGCTCATCGCCACGTACCAGCCCCGGTTCTCGTCGCCGACGCGGCACGCCACCGGCACCCGCACGCCCTCGAAGAACACCTCGCAGAACGGCGCGGCGCCGCGCAGATCGGTGATCGGCCGTACGGTCACGCCCGGCAGCGACGTGTCGACCAGCAGGAACGTGATGCCGCGGTGCCTGGGCTCGGCGTCGGGATCGGTGCGGACGAGCACGAACAGCCAGTCCGCGTACTGCCCGAGCGACGTCCACACCTTCTGCCCGTCGACCACGTACGCGTCGCCGTCCCGGACGGCGCGGGTGCGCAGCGACGCGAGGTCGGACCCGGCGCCCGGCTCCGAGAAGCCCTGCGCCCACGTCGTCTCGCCGCGCGCGATGCGCGGCAGGTGCGCGGCCTTCTGCTCGTCCGTGCCGTGGACGAGCAGGGTCGGGCCGAGCAGGAACGCGCCGATGCCGTTCACCGTCGGGACGCGGGCCCGCATCAGCTCCTCGTGCAGGATGAACTCCTCCAGCGCCGACAGGCCGGCGCCGCCGTACTCGCGCGGCCAGTGCGGCGCGATCCAGCCGCGCTCGGCGAGCGCCGCCGCCCACGCGCGCGCCCCCTCCCGGCGCTCCGCGTCGTCGCTGACGCGGTCGGCCGGCCAGTTGTAGCCGCGGACGTCCTCGGGCTCCAGGCTCTGCTCGCCGTCCGGGTCGGGCCGGTACGACGCGGGGAAGCGGTCGCGGACGAACGCGCGGACCTCGTCCCGGAACGCCGCCTCTTCCGGGGTGTCGTCCCAGTTCACGCCGTGCCCTCCCGTTCCCAGGTGAGGGGCGGCTCGGGTTCGGGTCCGGGCGCCGCGGCCTCCCGGTCCCAGGTGCCGGGGGTGAGGCCGTTCTCGCCCTCGGCGCGCAGCCGGTACTTGGCGACCTTGTCGGTGGGGGTGCGGGGGAGCGCCTCGACGAACTCGACGTAGCGCGGCACCATCGAGCGCGGCAGCCGCTCCTCGCAGAACGCGACCAGCTCCTCGGGATCCAGCCCGGTGCCCGGCCGCACGACGACGCTGACCTTGATGTCCTCGTCCTCCAGTTCGGACGGGACGCCGATGGCCGCCGACTCCAGCACCGAGGGATGCATGTTGATCTCGCACTCCAGGTCGAACGCCGAGATGTTCTCGCCGCGGCGCCGGATGGCGTCCTTCATACGGTCGAGGAAGTAGAAGTAGCCGTCGTCGTCCTGCCATACCCGATCTCCGGTGTGAAACCACATGTTCCGGAAGCAGCGGGTCGTGGCCTCCCAATCTCCGTAATAGCCCGTCGTCAGGACGAACGGCTGCTTCGGCCGCAGCACCAGCTCGCCCGGCTCCCCGGGCGGCACCTCGCGGTCGTGCTCGTCCACGACGGCCACATGGAAGCGCTCCTCGTGCGCCGTGCCGCACGAGCCCGTACGCCACTCGCCGTACGGGCTGCCGGTCGCGATGCCCGCCTCGGTGCTGGTGTACGTCTCCACCGACCGCACGCCGAAGCGCTCGCGCAGCGGCTCGTCCAGGCTCGACTTGCCCATGTAGAACGTCTGCATCGGGTGGTCGCGGTCGCGCGGCGAGGGCGGCTGGTTGAGCAGGATCGGGATCATCGAGAAGACGCTCATCGTCACCTGCGCGTCGAAGCGGCGCACGTCGTCCCAGAACCGGGACGCGCTGAACCGCTCGACGATCGCGATCGACCCGCCGCCCAGCAGCGCCGACAGCATCCCGTCCCACAGCGCCGCCGCGTGGAACAGCGGCAGCGGGCAGTAGATCGTCTTGCCCCACCGGTCGAGGAAGTCCAGCGAGTCGTACGCGCACGCCAGCGCGAGCGCATGCGGCACCATCGCGCCCTTGGACGGGCCCGTCGTCCCGGAGGTGTACATGATCGCCTGGAGGTCGGCGAAGCCCACGTCCGCCTCGACGGGGTCGGCGCCGTGCGCCATCAGCGCGGACATGTCGAGGGCGGGCCGGCCGAGCGCGCCCATCGGCACGCCGGCCGCCGCGCCGTCGCGGACGACGACGAGCCCGAGGTCGGGGAGCCGGTCCGCGATGGCGGGGATCCGCTCGGCGTACGGGCCGTCCACGACGAGGAAGCGCGACTTGGAGCTGGACAGCACGTGCCGCAGCAGCTCGCTCTTGTACGCGATGTTGATCGGCACGGCCACGGCGCCCAGCCGGGCCAGCGCGAACACCAGGTGTACGAGGTCGGCGCAGTTGGGGAGCATCACGCCGACGTGGTCGCCGCGGCCGACGCCGAGCGCGGCCAGCCCGCGCGCCATCCGGTCGGCCGTCGCGTCCACTTCGCCGTAGGTGACCTCGCCGTCCCGGAACTTGAGGAAGGGGTCCGTCCGGTGTGCTCGGGCCTGGGACCGGAGGACGTCCCCGATGACCAGGCTTTCCAGTGCTCGTTCGCCGACCCGTGTCTGTTCTCCCACCCGAGGCATCGAACCTCCGCTGCCGCGCTGGGCGGCCGCTACAAACTGGACATTGACCTAAATATCCGAACATGAAAGAAGAAAAGCGGCAATAGTGATAAAAGGGATTAAAAGGGTTACCTAAGGGTTGCATGGGGCTCCCGCGCACTCGCGTGATCAGGGACCGCCCCCGGGACGGGTCTCAGGGTTCTCCCGTACGCCGGAACGCCGCCTCCGGGCCGCCGCCGTACACCCGGCGGCGCACGGCAAGTGCCCTCCTCCGGTGGACGCCGCGGACCGGACCGCCTCCGCATGCTCGGTGCACCGGACGCGAGAAGCACGAAGAGGAGATCCTGAGATGGCCACCCCGACGCTCACCCGCCCCGACATCCCCGTCACCCCGAGCCCCGGCGTTCCCGCCCACCGCCCCGAGGCCCCGGCCGGCCCGCCCAAACTCGACCGCGACGCGCTGCGCCGCGCGTGGAACGAGACGCTGGACGCGCCGCGGATGAAATACAGCCTGCTCGCCAAGATGATGTTCGTGCCGGTCGACCTGGTCTACGGCCGGAAGGGCTCGTACACCAAGTTCGCCATGCTGGAGATCATCGCCCGCGTCCCGTACCAGGCCTGGGAGCGCACCGGCTACTGGGCGCTGCACCGCCACCACGGCCGCTCCGCGCTGGCCCGCCGCGTCTTCGACCGCATCGTCGAGGCCCGCGCCGACCAGGACAACGAGCAGTGGCACCTGCTGATCATGCAGGACCTGGTGCAGCGGACCGGCGCGAAGCAGAGCCGGGTGCTGCACAAGGCGCTGCCCTGGCTGATCGCGTTCTTCTACTACCACGTCTCGTGGCTGCTGTTCGTGCTCAGGCCAGAGTGGAGCTACCGGCTGAACGCCGAGTTCGAGGACCACGCCGAGCACGAGTACATGACCTTCGTCGCCGAGCACCCCGAGCTGGAGGACGAGCCCGACCCCGGCACCTACGCCGCCGAGTACGGCCGCTACGCCTCGGTCGCCGACCTGCTCCGCCAGATCGGCCACGACGAGCGCATGCACAAGCAGGACAGCCTCGTCCACATCAGGGCGCCGCGCTTCCACCAGGCGCCGTGACCCACGAGAAGAGCCCCAGAGTGCGCGGTCGCACACTCTGGGGCTCTGCCGTCGCGGGTATGGATCACCCCTCTTCGCGGCCTGGGACGGCGATGTCGGGGATGTGGTCAGGGTCGCTGGAGCCCGGCGGTGATTCCGGCTTCGGGCGGTCCGGTGCGGGACCCTGGTGAGGACCCGGGGGAGCCTCGTTCTGCGGTGAGATCGCCGGCGAATTCGGTGCGGGGGAATCGTTCCCGGAATTCGCGGTCTTCGGTGCCGGTGGAGCCTGTTCGGCGGCCGGCGGGTGCTGCTGGTCCTGCCTGTTCATCTCTTCGAGCCGCTCGGCGAGCCGCGGGATCGAATCGGGCCACTTCTTCACTGCCGGGGCGCCTGGCCGTACCGCCCCGGCGAACTGTCTTTTCCGATGACCCGAAAGCTTGTTGATCCGCACTCGCGAACCGCTGTTGGGCGCGTGGATGAACCGGTTCTTCGAGACGTACATCCCGACATGGGCGCGGCCGCGGAAGAAGATCAGGTCGCCCGGCCGCATCGAACTCCAGCCCACCTTGCGGCGGACGTTGCTGTACTGCGAGTAGGTCACCCGCGGGATCTTGACGCCGGCCCGCCGCCACGCCTTCTGCACCAGCCCGGAGCAGTCGTAGGCGTACGGCCCGGTGGCCCCCCAGCGGTACGGCTTGCCGATCTGCGCGCGGGCGAAGCGGAGCGCGGTTCTGGCCCGTTCCCGCTGCCTGGCGATCTTGCTCTGGTACCGGTTGTAGGCGCGCACCTGCTTCATCGAGGCGGGGTCGATCCGGAGCCGCCGCGCCGAGGAATCCTTCGGCCGCGGCTCCCCGGCCTCCGGAGCCTGCGGTGCCGGCTCGGCCGCGGCCGCCTCGGCGGCCGATGGAATCGTCACTAACATTGTCGCGGCGAGCAGGCACCCCGCCGCCTGCGGTGCCATTCGTCCGGTCCGCCTCATGCGGCCCGGTGCGTACGCATCCCGCTTCTGATGCTGGATGCCCATAGCAAACCCCTCCGATGTCGACGAGTGATCGTTTCGTTTGCCGAGAAAACGACTACCCGCCCGCATCGCCGCGCTATTCGGGAAACCCGCAGACTTTAGGTGATCATGGCGGGGCCGTGGAATCGCCATGCGCGCCGATTGACCGTCGCGCCGCTAGGAGTCCGAACAAGAGCGTCATTGCCCGCGAAATGGGCAGAGTTCGCATCATCCATGAAACGGGGCCCGGCGGTGGCTCCGCCGGACCCCTCTGGTGAAAGGCTTTTCGCCTGATTTGTCAGACGCCGCCGCAGATGAGCGCCCGGAACGTGATCTTCCCGACCCATCCGTCGGCGCCGATCCCGACCTTCTTCTGGAACGCGACCACGGCGTTCTTCGTGCCGGTGCCGTACACCCCGTCGAGCACGAGCTCGTTGCCGTACTCGTTCAGGGCCCGCTGGACCGCCTTGGTCTTCAGCGCGGGAGCCTTGCCCGGGCCGATCTCGCCGAAGTCGAGGCGCAGGTGCTCCCACGTCTCCGGGCCGACCTTCTTGCGCTCGGCGAGGTCCTTGTCCTTCTGGTACGCGGTGACGGCCTTCGCCATCGCGGCGTCATAGACGTTGTTCGGCGTGCCGGTGCCCACGTCCATGTAGCCGTACTGGTCCAGCAGGAACTTGACCGGGATCACCTCCCACCGCGCCGCGCCCTCGGTCAGCACCGGCCAGTCCAGCGCCTCGACCTTGGCCTTCACGCCCGGCGGCGTGTCCGGCCCGTCCGCGGCGGCGACGCCGGCCCCCGCGACACCGGCCATGACCAGCAGGGCCAGTGCGGCGACCGCTCCGGCGGCGATTCGGATCATCCTCATCGTGAGACCCCCTATCTCACTCGGTTTGTTCCGTGCCTTATCTGATGGGGCGGGCGTCCCAAATGTTCGCGGCCGTCCGGGGGCGACCACCGCCTCAGGTGAGCTCCAGCCCGCCGTCCACGGTCAGGACCTGGCCGGTCAGCCAGGTCGAGCCGGGGTCGGCCAGCCGCACGATCCACGCCGCGACCTCCCCGGGCTCGCCGCGGCGCCCGAGGGGGACGCGCGCCTCCTCGTCCCGCTTGATCGCGTCGAGGGCCTCCGGCGACAGCCCGGCCGCGGCCAGCGCCTCGCTCTCGGTCGGGCCGGGCGCCAGCGCGTTCACCCGCACCCCTTCGGGGGCCAGTTCCAGGGCCCAGCTGCGGGTGAGCTGCTCCAGCGCCGCCTTCGACGCGGCGTAGTGCGCCCCGCCCGGCAGCGGCCGGTGCCCGTACGTGCTGGAGACGTTCACGATCGAGCCCTCCGCCTCCCGCAGGTACGGCAGCGCCGCACGCGAGAGCAGGCTCGGCGCGGTCACGTTCAGCGTGAGCAGGTCCGCGATGCCGGCGGCGGTGGTCTCGGCCAGCGGCATGACGCGGGTCGCGCCGGCGTTGTTGACCAGCACGTCCACGCGCCCCCAGCGCCGCACCGCCTCCCCGACGATCTCGTCGGGGACGCCCTCGGCCGTGATGTCGGCGGAACGGACGGCGATCCCCTGATGCAGTCCCGCGGTGGCGTCGAGCGGCTCCTTGCGGCGGCCGACGCCCAGCACGCGCGCCTCCGCCTCCGCGAACGCCACCGCGGCGGCACGCCCGATCCCCGACCCGGCCCCGGTGACGATGACGACCTTGCCCCGCAGCGATCCGGCGGTCATCCCGCGCCTCCCTAATGTTCGATGTTCGTAGAACATCGAACAAAGTACCATGGGCTCATGAAGCAGGCGCGGCATCCGGAACCGGAGGAGATGACCCTCATCGGAGTGATGGGAGCGCTCGGCGACCCGATCCGGGTCGGACTGCTCCGCGTCCTGTCCGACGGCCGCGAACGCGGCTGGGGCGAGCTGCGCGCCCCCGTCGCCAAGTCGACGCTGAGCCACCACCTGCGCGTGCTGCGCGACGCGGGCATCACCCGCACCCGCCAGGAGGGCACCCGCTGCTACGTCGAGCTCCGCCGCAGCGAACTCGACGCCCGCTTCCCCGGCCTGCTCGACGCCGTACTGAACGCCGCCGCCGCCGAGGACGTCGGCGACCAGGTCGGCCTGACCGCCTGACCTCGCCCTCCCCAACGCGCCCCGACGTGATCACGGCAGGGGCGGCCGACGGTTCGCGGGGCTTCGCTCGGGTACGGGGCGGTCCAGGGAGGGGAGGGACGGCGAATGGTGAGGATCGGGTCCCGCGAGGCGGGGACGTCCCAGAACTGGCAGCGGATCCTGTGGATCGGGCTGACGCTGTGGGCGGCCACGGTCGTGGTCACGCTGCTCACCGCCAACACCAACCTGGTCCCGACCGTCATCCTGCTCGGCAGCTTCCTGGTGCCGGTCACGTTCGTGGTGTGGGCATACGAGCACGGCAGGTCCCCGCAGGTCACCGTGCCGATGCTGTTCAGGGCGTTCGTCGTCGGCGGCGTCCTCGGGGTGCTCGGCGCGGCGCTGCTGGAGGCGTACCTGCTGCGGCCCTCGCTCTGGATGTACGTGGGCGTCGGGCTGATCGAGGAGGCCGCCAAGCTCGCCGCGCTCCTGGTCGTGGCCAGGAACCTGCACCCGCGCACGATGCGGGACGGCCTCGTCCTCGGCGCGACGGTCGGGTTCGGGTTCGCGGCGTTCGAGAGCTCCGGGTACGCGTTCAACGCGATGCTCACCGTCGAGGGACTCAGCCTCGGCGCGCTGGTCGAGACGGAGGTGCTGCGCGGCCTGCTCGCCCCGGTCGGGCACGGCCTGTGGACGGCGATCCTCGGCGGCGTCGCGTTCGCCGCCTCGGACCGGCGCTGGCGCGTCACCCCACCGCTGGTCGGCGCCTACCTCGGCGTCTCCCTCCTGCACGCGCTGTGGGACTCGATGCACGGCATCGCCATCGCGCTGACGCTCTTCCTGACCGGCAGCCCGTGGCAGACGCGCCTGCTGACGCACGGCCACATGCCCGAGGCGACGACCGCGCAGGGGCACCTGATCACGGCGCTGGACTGGGGCGGCCTCGTCCTGATCTCCCTGGTCGCCCTGGTGTGGCTGTGGACACTGGCCGCCGGGTCAGCTGGCCCGCGTGTGGTAGATGGTGTCGATCGGCGTGACCTGGAGCCGGGGTGACGCCTGCTCGAACTGGCCCGTCCGCTCCGGCACGGACGTGATCAGCGGCGCCCGGTCCCGCCCGTACAGGAAGGCCCCGAGCCCGGTCAGCAGCCGGTGGACGTCCTGCGGCGGCCGTACGACCAGCCGCAGGAACCGGCTCGAACTGCCGAGCTTGTTGCCGCACTCGCGGACGAAGACCCCGTGCTCGGACAGCAGGTAGTCGCGCAGCTGCACGCCGTCCCGGTCGTTCGGCAGCTTGATCAGGATGAAGTTGCCCTGCGACGGGAACACCTTCAGCCCCGGCAGCGACGACAGCTGCTGCAGCATCGACCGCCGGTCGAGCGCCAGCCGGGCGAGGCTCGCCTGGTACTCCGCCCGGTGCTCCTTCAGCAGGAACACCACGATCTCGGCGAACGAGTTCAGGTTCCACTTCGGCAGCGCCTTGCGGACCATGCCGGCCAGCGCCGGGTTCGCCACCAGGTACCCGAACCGGATGCCGTGCAGCCCGAAGTTCTTGCCGAGGCTCTTCAGCACGATCACGTTCGGCCGGATCGACGCCTCCTCCGCCACGCTCGTCACCTGCTCGGCGTCCACGAAGTCGATGAACGACTCGTCGACCACCACCAGGTCCAGGTCGACGAGCCGGTCCATCATCCGGACGACCTCCTGGCGCGGCACGTACCCGCCGTCCGGGTTGTTCGGGTTGCAGATGACCGCGACCCGCGACCGGCGCTCCCGGACGAACCCGATGAACGCCTCCGGGTCGAACGCGAAGTCGCGGCTCTCCGGCAGCGGGAACATGTCGACCCGCTTGCCCGTCTCCAGCGGCTGGTCCGTCCAGCGCCCGAACGTCGGGATCGGCGTGGCGAGGCTCTCCCGTACCAGCAGGTGGTCGATCCACGTGATGAGCTCGGTGGACCCGTTCCCCATCGCGACGGTCTGCGGGTTGAGCCCCAGCGTCGTGCACAGCTCCGCGGTGATCGTGTCCGCACCGCTCGGGTAGTACTTGAGGATCGTCTCCATCGTCTCCCGGAGCCGCCCGAACATCTCCGGTGTCGGGAAGTACGGGTTGCACGGGATGCAGAAGTCGATGAGGTCGGCCTGGCGGCCCCCATCGGCGCGGGCGAGTGCGAAGTACGACGGGCTGTGCGCGTTCTGCCGCAGCAGCGCGTCGATGGATCCGGCCACCTCGACCTCCTGGGAATGGGCACCGCCGGGATATACGAACCCGCGCCCGCCCCGGTTCAGCGCCCCCAGATCACATCCGCCTCATATTGTATGGATTCCATATGAGTTGATATGGTTCCCATATGATCCTTGTGACCGGAGCAACCGGTACCGTCGGCCGCCCCCTGCTCGATCTCCTCCTGGACGGCGGCGCCGAGGTACGCGCCGTGACGCGCGACCCGGCGTCCGCGAACCTGCCCGCCGCCGTGCACACCATCGAAGGCGACCCCGCCCGGCCCGACACGATCGCCCACGCCCTCGACGGCGTCACCGCCCTCTTCCTCAACCCGCGCGCCGTCGGCCAGGGCGCCGACCCGGGCCCTGTCACCGCGGCCGCCACCCGCCTGCTGGGCCTGGCCCGCGAGCGCCGCGTCCGGCGCGTGGTCGCCCTCTCCGCGCTCAACGTCGACCACGACCCCGCCGACCAGCCCTCCCGCCTCCGCGGCGAGTACAACAAGGAGGTCGAGGCCGCCGCCGCGGCGTCCGGCCTGGAATGGACCGCCCTGCGCTCGGGCTACTTCGCGACCAACACCATCGGCACGTGGGCGGCCCAGATCGCCGCCGGCGACACCGTCCGCGGCCCGTACGCGCACGCGTCCTGGGCACCCCTCCACGAACGCGACCTGGCCGCCGTCGCCGCCCGCGCGCTCCTCACCGGCGACCTGGCCGGACGGCGCCCAGTCCTCACCGGCCCGCGCGCCCTGACCCAGCCGCGCATGGTCGAACTCATCGGCGCGGCGATCGGCCGCCCGCTGCGTTTCGAGGAGGCCCCGCCCGAGGCGGCCCGGGAAGGCATGGTGCGCTCCGGCATGCCCGCCGCGCTCGCCGACGGCTTCCTGCGCCTCCAGGAACGCTCCTACCTCCAGCACGACCTGGTCAGCGGCGAGGTCGAGAAGATCCTCGGCCGTCCCGGCATCCCCTTCGACCAGTGGGCCGCCGAACACGCCACCGACTTCCGCACAGACGCGCCCTGACCCACCCGGGGATCGGCATCCCGGCCGGCGGGTCACCCGGGAACGGTGGCCAGCTCCGCCCAGACGATCTTTCCCCCGCTCGCCAGCGGCCGCGTCCCCCACCGCGTGACCATTCGCGTCACGAGAAGGAGCCCGCGCCCCGACTCGTCGAGTTCCCCGGCATCCCGCACGACCGGCGGATCGTCCGACAGGTCCCACGCCTCCACGACGGGCCGCCCGTCCCGCAGGTAGGCCCGTACGACGATGACGCCGTCCTCCATGGACCCGTGCTTGATCGCATTGGTGGCCAGTTCGCAGATGACCGTACGGGCGACGTAACTTTCCAGCCCCCACGCCCCGAGCACCATCCCGACGAAGTCCCGCGCCTCTTTGATCGCCTCCGGTACGGCCTTCAACACGATCGTCGGCGGCTCACCCATAACGCCTCCCGATTTCTTGTGACTTACCGCGCAGCATCCATGACACGGAGTAACCTTGTCGCGGTACCGAGCAGGCCACGGAAAATTCGCGATCATGAATTGCGAGGCCCGATGACGAACGAACCCCCCGACCCGAGATCGTCAATGTGGGCGTGGATCGCCTACGCGCTGCGCTGGAACCGCGTAGAGCGCGGCGAGACGGGCGACACCCTCGCCAAGACCCTCAACTGCGCTCGGTCCACGATTTCCAGACTGGAGACCGGAGAGGCGAAGCTCGCCGACGGCCAGGCCGCAAAGATCGACAAGCTCTGGCGAACGGGCGGCTTCTTCACCATCGCCCTCTGGTACGCCCGCCTCGGCCACGACCCGAACTGGATGAAGAGCTTCGGCGAATTCGAACGGCGTGCGACCGCCGTCTACACCTACTCCGGCCAACTCGTTCCCGCCCTGCTCCAAACCCCTGACTACGCTCGAGCCGTCCTTATGGCAGGTCGCCCTAAAGACTTGGAGGGCACGCTCGCGAAGAGGATGGGCCGCCAGGCTCTACTGGAGCGGCCCGATCCCCCTGAACTGTCGGTCCTGCTCTCGGAGAGCGTTCTGGATCTTCCGATCGGTGGCCCGGCCGTAATGCGGGCGCAACTCCAGCACCTGCTCGACATGTCCGAGCGTTTCGGCATCGTCGTACGCGTGGTGCCACGAGAAGCAGGCGCGCACGAGGGGCTCGACGGCCCCTTCAAGATCTTCAGGGTTCGCGAGGGGGACGTCGGGTTCGTGGAGGCCCCGACCGGGGGACGACTCGTTCCAGAAGCGGACGAGGTGCGTGAACTGCATGCGAGGTTTGAACGTATCGGGCATGTGGCCTTGCCCGTACAATCTTCTCGAAAGCTGATCAGGTCGCTGATGGAGGGCATGGTATGACGAGTCCCGTGTGGAGGAAGTCGACCCGTTCTACAGAAGGCACATCCGAGCAGTGCGTGGAGATCGCGCAGCTTGCCGATGGTATCGGCGTACGAGACAGCAAGAACCCGGACGGCCCCAACCTTCTCCTGAGCCACGATGCGTTCCGGGCGTTCGCGGCGACCCTGAAGAAGTGATCAACCCGCATAGGTAGTTCGTCCAGGCATTGAACGCGCGGGCTCCCGCGCGTTCAACCCGCATGTCCTGGGCGAGCGGTGGAAATAGGAGGCGGCAAGGAGCCGAAAGGTCCGAGACTCCTTGCTAGCCGGCCACGCAATCAGGGTGCTCGCAGTAAGCTTTAATAGAATTTGCGTCTGGGAATTCAGCAAAAGGATTGCTGCTGCTGATGGAGGGCTGACATGACGAGTCCCGCGTGGCGCAAGGCGACCCGGTCCTCTCAGGGCACGTCCGAGCAGTGCGTGGAGGTCGCGCAGCTTGCGGACGGCATCGGCGTACGAGACAGCAAGGACCCGCATGGCCCCAGGCTTCTGCTGAGCCGTGAAGCCTTCAAGGAGTTTTCGGCGGCGCTCAAGAAGTGACCCTCTACGTTCCTGGCAACGCGTCCGTACAGGGGTTCGGGTGAGCTTGGGCGGCGAGGAGGCGGTGCGGGCCGCAGAGCAGGAGTTGGCTGGGGTTCTCTCTCCTGCGCGGGCGGCGCGGTCGGTCGCCGAGCTGCGGTATGCCGTCAGCAACGACCATGCGGGCACTCTCTACCGGGCGGCCGTGCCGGCGGTAGAACTCTTTCTCCAGGTCGTCGCGGAACGGCCCGGTCGCGCGCGGGAAGAGGCTCTGGGCGCGATCCTGGATTGGTGGGGATGTTTCCGGGCCGAGCCAGGGCATGAGGCGTACGAGGACGGGCAGGGCGGCGAGGTCCCTCTGGTGGACGCGATCGTACGGCGAGTCCGGAACGCGGAGCCGCTGCTTCGCGCCGTGGCGGAGGACCCTTCGGGCGAGGGCGGACACCGGTCGATGGCCGGCGAACTCCTCCGTCTGCTTGATGCCGGGTGGACGTTGAGGGCGGGAATTCGAGCCGTGCCGGGTGGTCGGTGAGGTCACGTCGGCGGGTTGTTCGTGGCTCCAGGGTGATGATCGCGGACGGTGCGGGCGACGATGTCGGCCGTTACTCGGAGCGGCGTGGTGTCGTGGGCGGTGCGGCTCAGGATGAGGGCGCCCTCGAACGCCGAGAGGACGTAGACGGCCAGGTCCCCGGCCGGCTCGACGCCCTCGGACGCGAAGCGGCGGGCCGTGGCCTCGCGCCAGGCGGTGAAGACCTCCGCGCAGGCGTGCCGTAGCGGCTCGCTGGTCGTGGACGCCTCCAGGGCGACGGTCGCGATCGGGCAGCCGTCGGCCCATTCCGACTTCTCCAGGGCGTCGATGCTCAGCTGGAAGAAGTCCCGTACGGCGTCGGCGGGGTCGTTCTCGGCGCGGCCGTACACCAGGTCGAACAGGCGCAGGTAGCGGCCGCCCGAGTGGCGGACGGTCTCGGCGCCCAGTTGCTCCTTGCCGCCGGGGAAGAAGTGGTAGAGCGAGCCCCACGGCGCGCCCGCCGCGCCCGTGATCTGCTTCAGGCCGGT
Source organism: Spirillospora sp. NPDC029432 (assembly GCF_040703975.1). NCBI lineage: Bacteria > Bacillati > Actinomycetota > Actinomycetes > Streptosporangiales > Thermomonosporaceae > Spirillospora > Spirillospora sp. NPDC029432. The sequence continues at coordinate 60,121 of NZ_JBEZWH010000018.1, read as the reverse complement.
CGCCGCGTAGCCCTGTTCGCGGAAGAGCTGGGCCGCGGCCTCCAGCAGGCGCGCTCGGGTGTCGGATCCCATCCGGGTACTTTAGCCCTTGCCCTCACTAGATCGATCTATCTAGTATCCGCGGCATGATCCGTACCGAACGCCGTGGCGCCGTCCAGCTGGTGACCCTCGACCGTCCCGAACGCCGCAACGCCGTGGACGGTCCCATGGCCGAGGGCCTCGCCGAGGCCGTCGGCGCCGCCGAACGGGATGAGGAGGTCCGCGCCGTCGTGCTGGCGGGCGCCGGGGGCACCTTCTGTGCCGGCAACGACCTCAAGGCCATGGCCGCGGGGGACTTCCCCGTTCCCACGGTGGACGGGCCGCCGCCCATGCGGGTGACCCGTACGCCCCCGGCCAAGCCCGTCATCGCCGCGATCGAGGGCTACTGCTTCGGCGGAGGCTTCGAGCTGGCGCTTTGGGCCGACATACGTGTCGCGTCCAGGACCGCCGAGTTCGGGACCCTCAACCTGGGGCAGGGCCTTCCTTGCCTGGACGCGGCCACCGTGCGGCTGCCGCGGTTGGTCGGCCAGGGGAGGGCGCTCGACATTCTGCTGACCGCACGCCGCGTCCCTGCGGAGGAGGCCTTCTCGTACGGGCTCGTCAGCCGCCTGGTCGAGGCCGGGCAGGCGGCCAAGGAGGCGCTGGCGCTGGCCGAGGCCGTGGCGGCCCTGCCGCAGGGGGCGCTCCAAGCCGCGCGGCGTTCCGTGCTGGAGCAGTGGTCGCTCCCGGAGGGCGAGGCCGTCCGTAACGAGGCGCGCCTGGCCCTCCGGCCTTAGAAGAAGCGGTCGCGGTGGGCGTTCACGGCGGCTCGCGCTCCGACGACCAGCAGGACCGTGAGCAGGACGGCGCCGCCGATGATCGGGAGGAGCGCGGCGCGGTTGTTGGCGCCGCGCTGCTCTCCCACGGTGTCGAAGCAGACGTACACGTCCGTCGTCTGGCAGTGCGGCTCGAAGGCCACGATCGCGTGGATCCCGAACGCGATGAGCGCGACGGCCAGCGCCGCCCCGGCGCACCAGGCCACCGCCCACGCGAGGGCCGCGGTCGCCGGGCCGTACGCCCGCATCCAGCCGCCGGCCGCGCACACCGCCATGATGGCCAGGTAGGCGAGGGCCGGGACCTCCCACGAGCGCAGCGCGATGCCGATCGGGATCACGAACACCGACGCGAACGCCGAAATGTAGAGGCCGAGGCCGGCGCCGTCCCGGATGCCCTCGCCGTGCCGTGACGTCACGCAGACCTCCTGTCGCGGGCGCACATTGTAACCGCGGCGGGGTGAACACGCTGGTCAACGTCGCCCGGTACGCGGGCCATTGATGGGCGCTGGACATTAGTGTGCGGCGCACACTATGGTGTGACGCGTGACCTCAGAAGAGCTGATCCTCAGCCAGGCGCAGGAGTTGCGGCGCGGCACCGTCGTGCTGGCCTGCCTGGCGCTGCTGGACGAGCCGCAGTACGGCTACGCCCTCCTGGAGACGCTGAACGAGGCCGGGGTCACCGTCGACGGCAACACGCTCTACCCCCTACTGCGCCGGCTCGAGAAGCAGGGCCTGCTCGGCAGCGAGTGGAACACCGACGAGTCCCGGCCGCGGAAGTTCTACCGGGTGAGCCCGCAGGGAGCCCAAGTGCGCGACGGCCTCATGCGCGAGTGGCAGGACCTGGTCGCGTCGATCGCGCGACTGACCAAGGAGATTTGATGAACACGCTGACCGAACGCTATGTGCATGAGGTCGTCCGGCGCGTCCCGGCCGACCAGCGCGACGACATCGCCGACGAGTTGCGCACGACGATCGCCGACACCGTCGAGGCGCGGGACGCGGCGGACCCGGCCGCGGCCGAGCGCGCGGTGATCACCGAGATGGGCGACCCGATCCGGCTCGCCGCCCGGTACGCGGACCGCCCGCTGGCGCTGATCGGCCCGGAGTTCTACCCGACCTACATCCGCTTGCTCAGGCTCCTCTTGGTCACGGTGCTGCCGGTGGTCACCGCCGTGGTGGTGGTCCTGGACGTTCTGGACAACAACGACATTGGCTCGGCGATCGGCAGCGGCATCGGCGCGGTGCTCACCGTCGGCGCGCAGATGATCGCCTGGTTGACCGTGGTGTTCGCGCTGATCGACCGTTCCCGGGGACGCGCCGGGGTGGCCGAGACCACGAAGTGGACGCCCGACGACCTGCCCGACACGCCCCGTGCCGCCGACAAGCGGGTCGTCGGCGCCCTCGCGTCGGCGGTGTGGAACCTCGCGCTGATCGGCCTGATCGTCTGGCAGCGCACCGCCGAGCCGTACCAGCACGGCGGAGACCGGATGCAGGTGCTGGACCCCGACCTGTGGGCGGGCTGGATCTGGCCGATCCTCGCGGGCCTCGCCGGCGTCGTGGTGCTCGAACTGGTCCGCGCCGGCAAGGGCCGCTGGACGCTGCCGCTGGCCCTCCCGTACGCCCTGGCCGAGATCCTCTTCGCGCTCCCCCTGGCCTGGGTCCTCCACCAGCAGATGCTCTTCAACCCGGACTTCCTCGCGGCCGTCAACGGCGACGACTGGACGATCCCCGACTCCTTCTACACCGTCACCATCCTGGTCGTCCTCGCGATCAGCGCCGGCGAGATCGTCAAGCGCTTCCGCGAGGCCCGCGCCTGACCCCACCCCCGCCCACGGCCCCGGCCCTCCCGGCCGGGGCTTCGGCGTGTCAGGTGGGTTCCAGGGCGTACAGGTCGGGGACGGTGGGGAGGGTGACCGTCACGGTCAGGCCGCCCTCGGGGCGGGGGTGGGCGGTGACCTCGCCGCCGTGGGCGCGGGCTACCGAGCGGACGATCGACAGGCCGAGGCCGGCGCCCTTGGCGGTGATGACGCGGTCGGGGCCCAGCCGGCGGAACGGCTCGAAGAGGGACGGCACTTCGTACGGGGCGACCGGCGGGCCCGAGTTGGCGACGCGGAGTTCGACGAGGCCGCCGCGGGTGCCGCTGGTGACCTCCACCCAGCCGCCCTCGCCGGTGTTGTGCCGGATGCCGTTCTCGACCAGGTTCTGTACGAGGCGTTCCAGGAGCATCGCGTCGCCCGTGGTGGGGGCCTCGCCCGCGGTGGCGCGGACGGTGACGCCGGCGCGGCCCGCCTCCAGGGACGTCTGGGCGGCGACGTGGCCGACGATGTCGGCGAGGTCCACCGGGGCCGGGTCGGTGATCTCGGTCTCCGAGCCGGCGAGCAGGAGCAGGCCGGTGATGAGCCGCTCGTGCCGGACGTTGATCTGCAGGAGGTTCTCACCGAGCTGCTTGACGTCGGGGGACGCGGTGGGACGGTGCATCGCCATCTCGACCAGCGCGCGGCCGACGGTGAGGGGCGTGCGCAGCTCGTGGGAGGCGTTGGCGACGAAGCGGCGCTGCCCGTCGAACGAGCGGTCGAGCCGCTCCAGCATCGTGTCGAACGTGTCGGCGAGCTCCTTGACCTCGTCGTGCGGGCCGGCCAGGGCGATGCGCTCGTGCAGGCCGCGGTCGGCGGCGGGCGCGGCGGCGATCCGGCGGGCGGTGTCGGTGACGCGGTGCAGCGGCGCGAGCATCTGGCCCGCGATCAGCCAGCCCAGGCCGGTCGCGGCGCCGCCGACGACGACGAGCGCGATGGCGCCCTGGGTGATCAGCGAGGTGGTGGCGGCCTCGCGGAGCTGCCGGTTCTGGTCCCGCATCAGCTTCTCGGCCTCCGCGCCGGTCAGCACGTCGCCCCGGTCGTTCATGGCGAACGCCCGGTCGGCGGGGGACGGGTCGGCGGTGGCGGCGGGCGGCGGGTCGAGGGTGCGGGCCAGCACCTTGACGCCGCCGCGGTTGATCTGCTGGCTGAACAGCGCGTACGTGACGCCCAGCAGGACGATCCCGGCGAGCATGAACAGCACCGCGTAGGTCAGGGTGAGCCGGGCGCGCAGCGGCATCCGGTGCGGCAGGAGCTTCTTCATGGGATGCGGTACCCCACTCCGGTGACGGTCTCGACGACGGGCGGGTCGCCGAGCTTGCGGCGCAGCTTCAGGATGGTGAGCCGGACGGCGCCGGTGAACGGGTCGGCGTGCTCGTCCCAGGCCTTCTCCAGCAGCTGCTCGGCGGACACCACGGCCCCGTCGGCGCGCAGCAGCTCGTTCAGCACGGCGAACTGCTGTTTCGGCAGCGGGACGTACCGGCCGTCGCGGAACACCTCGCGGCGGGCCGGGTCCAGCGTGATGCCGGCCCGGCGCAGGACGGGCGGGGCGGCCGGGCGGCTGCGCCGGCCGAGGGCCAGGACGCGGGCGGCCAGCTCGGGGAACGCGAACGGCTTGGTCAGGTAGTCGTCGGCGCCGAGCCCGAGGCCGTCCACCCGGTCGGTGATCTCCGCGGCGGCGGTCAGCATGAGGACCCGCGCGGGCAGCCCGGCCGCGGCGATCCCGCGGCAGACGTCGTCGCCGTGCACGACGGGCAGGTCGCGGTCCAGGACGACGATGTCGTAGTCGTTGACCGCGAGGCGCTCCTGCGCCGCGCCGCCGTCGTACGCGACGTCCACGGCGTGCGCCTCCGCGCGCAGCCATTCGGCGATCGCGTCGGCGAGCAGCGGCTCGTCCTCCACCACCAGTACTCGCATCCGTTCCTCCTCCTCCGGGCCCGAGTACAGCGTGGCGGATCACGTGTTTCCTCACCGTTAGCCGGAGGCGGCGGGACAGCGGAAACAAGGGGGAAACAGGGGAGCGGATTGCATCGGTCCCCGTCGGGCCGGAACGGAACCGGTCCGGACGAGAGACACGGAGAAACAGGTGACGGACACGATGCGACTGCGTACCCGAGGCGTGCTGGCGGCGTTCCCGCTGGTGCTGGCCCTCGCCCTGGCCGGCTGCGGCGGGGAGGAGAAGGAGAGCGGCGTCGCCACGGTGAGCGGCGGCAAGCAGACCCAGGCCGCGGGCGGCGCCGGCGCCGACGGGCTGACCGCGGACCAGCGGAACGTGAAGTTCGCCGAGTGCATGCGCAAGAACGGCGTCGACATGGAGGACCCCAAGCCGGGCCAGGGGCCCAGGATCATGGTCACCGGCGGTCCGAAGCAGGGCGAGACGGTGGAGAAGGCCCAGCAGGCGTGCAAGCAGTACGCGCCGCCGCAGAACGCCGGGCCGGGCGGGGACAAGCAGGCCGAGGAGCGCGGCCGCAAGTTCGCCGAGTGCATGCGCAAGAACGGTGTGGAGAACTTCCCGGACCCGCAGCCGGGCCAGCGCGGCATCAAGATCACCGGTGAGGTCACCAAGGACCCGGACCTCCGGACGGCGCAGCAGAAGTGCCAGGACCTGCTCGGCGGTCCCGGCGGCGGCCCGGGCGGCGGCCAGAAGTGACCGCGGTGGAGGAGGGAAGGCAGGAGCGGGCGGAGGCCGCTCCGCCGGAGGAGGAGCAGCGGGTCGCGCGCCGCAGGCGGCGCTCCCGCCGCCGGTGGGCGCTCGGCACGGCCGCGCTGGTCGCGGCCGGCGGTGTCGCGGTCGCCGCGACGCTGGGGCTGGGCGGCGGCTCGGGCGCGGACCCGGCGGCGAGCACGCTGCCGCCGAACACCACCAAGGTGACCAAGCAGACGCTCAAGGACACCCAGGACGCCGACGGCGAGCTCGGCTACGGCCCGTCGTCGTCGGCGACCAGCCGGCAGAAGGGGACGGTCACCGCGCTGCCCGAGAGCGGCGCGACCGTCTCCCGGGGCCGCGCGATGTACGAGGTCGACAACGACCCGGTGACGCTGATGTACGGCACCCAGCCCGCGTACCGCCCCATGGAGATCGGTACCGAGGGCAAGGACGTGAAGCAGCTGGAGGAGAACCTCAGCGCGCTCGGGTACACGGGGTTCACGGTGGACGACGAGTTCACGTACGACACGTACGAGGCCGTGCTGGAGTGGCAGGACGACCGCGGGCTGGAGGAGACCGGGAAGGTCGAGCTCGGCAGCGTGGTGTTCGCGCCCGGCGCGATCCGCGTGGACGGCCTGGAGATCGGCGAGGGGGAGCCGATCTCGCCCGGCAAGAAGCTGTACTCCTACACCGGCACCGACCGGGCCGTGACGGTGGAGCTGGAGACGTCCGACCAGCGGCTCGCCAAGGAGGGCGCGACGGTGGACGTCACGCTGCCGGGGGAGGAGACCGTCCAGGGGAAGATCGACGAGGTGTCGACGAAGATCGTTCCGGCGACCCAGGGCGAGGAGGCGTCCACCACGATCGAGGTCGTCATCTGGATGACCGGCGCCAAGGCCCGCAAGGCCGTCGAGAAGCTGTCGTCGGCCGCGGTGGACGTCTCGTTCACCTCGGAGACCCGCGCCGACGTGCTGACCGTGCCCGTCACCGCGCTGCTGGCGCTCCAGGAGGGCGGCTTCGGCGTGGAGGTGGTTAACGGCACCACGACGTCGTACGTCCCGGTCGAGACCGGCCTGTTCGCGGGCGGCCGGGTGGAGATCTCCGGCCAGGGCATCGCCGAGGGCACCGTCGTGGGGGTGCCGAAGTGATCTCCCTGCGGGACGTGACGAAGGTGTACTCCGGCGGGGTCACCGCGCTCGGCGGGGTGTCGCTGGACATCGCGGCCGGCGAGCTGGTCGCGATCGTGGGGCCGTCCGGGTCCGGGAAGTCGACCATGCTGAACGTGCTCGGCACGCTGGACCGGCCCACCTCGGGCACGGTGCACGTGGACGGGTACGACGTCGGCGCGCTGCCGGACTCGCGGCTGTCGGCGCTGCGGGCGTCCCGGATCGGGTTCGTCTTCCAGCACTTCCATCTCGCGGCGGGGACCACGGCGCTCGACAACGTCGCCGACGGGCTCCTGTACTCGGGGCACCGGCCGGCCGAGCGCCGCCGCCGCGCCGCGCGGGCGCTGGAGCGGGTCGGGCTCGGCCACCGGATGGAGCACGAGCCGCACGAGCTGTCCGGCGGCGAGAAGCAGCGGGTGGCGATCGCCCGCGCGGTGGCGGGGGAGCCGCCGCTGCTGCTGGCCGACGAGCCGACCGGCGCGCTGGACTCGGTGTCGGGCAGCGGGGTGATGGACCTGCTGCGCGAGCTGAACGCCGCCGGCACCACCGTGGTGATCATCACCCATGACCGGGAGATCGCCGCCGCGCTGCCCCGGCAGGTGCGGATGCGGGACGGCCTGACGGTGGAGGACTCCGCGCGGCGGGACGCCGTCCTGGGGGTGGGGTGATGGCCGCCCCGGCGGTCGGCGCCCGCGACGCCGGCACGCTGCGTCCCGCCCGGATGGGCCCGCGCGACGTGCTCAGGGTCGGCGCGGTGGGCCTGCGGACGCGGCCGATGCGGGCGTTCCTGTCGGCGCTGGGCATCGCGATCGGCATCGCGGCGATGGTCGCGGTGGTCGGGATCTCCTCGTCCTCGCGCGCCGATCTGGACCGGACGCTCGCCGCGCTGGGCACCAACCTGCTCACGGTGGCGCCCGGGTCGACGCTGACCGGTGAGGAGGCGGAGCTGCCGCTGGGCGCGGAGGCGATGGTGGACCGGATCGCGCCGGTCAGCTCGGTGTCGGCGGTCGGGCTGATCGACGACGCCAAGGTCTACCGCAACGACAAGATCCCCGAGGCGGAGACGGGCGGGATCGCCGCGTACGCCGCGCGGACGAGCCTGCGCGCCGCGGTCGGCGCCGAGCTGGCGCACGGCAGCTGGCTGACCGAGGCGACCGGCCGGTTCCCCACCACGGTGCTGGGCGCCGCGGCGGCGGAACGGCTCGGCATCGGGCGTACCGGTGCGCAGGTGTACATCGGCGGCAAGTGGTTCACCGTCATCGGCATCCTGAAGCCGGCCCCGCTGGCGCCGGACCTGGACACCGCGGCGCTGGTCGGCTGGCCGGCCGCGCAGTCGGAGCTGGCGTTCGACGGCCATGCCACGACGATCTTCACCCGGTCCGCGGAGTCCGCGGTGGAGGACGTCCGCTCCGTCCTGGGGCCGACCGCGAACCCGGAGGCGCCCAACGAGGTCGAGGTGTCGCGGCCGTCGGACGCGCTCGCGGCCCAGCAGGCGGCGGGCGAGGCGTTCACCGGCCTGCTGCTCGGCCTCGGCGCGGTGGCGCTGCTGGTCGGCGGTGTCGGGGTGGCCAACACGATGGTCATCTCGGTGCTGGAACGGCGCGCGGAGATCGGCCTGCGCCGCTCCCTGGGCGCGACCCGGGGGCAGATCAGGACGCAGTTCCTTGCCGAGTCCCTGCTGTTGTCCGCCCTCGGGGGCGCGGGCGGCGCGTTCATCGGGACGCTGGTGACGTTCGGGTACGCCTTCACGCAGGAATGGCCGACGGTCGTCCCGGCGTGGGCGGTCCTGGGCGGGATCGGCGCGACGCTGGCGATCGGCGCGCTGGCGGGCCTCTACCCGGCCGTCCGCGCCTCCCGCCTCTCGCCGACGGAGGCGCTGGCCGCCACCTGACCGGTCGATCGGGACCGTCCACCCCTCCCTCACCGCGGGCGGTCCCGGTCGGCCACCGGCCCGCGCATGGGCCAGAATGCCGGTATCGCCGGGTGGAAAGGGCTGTCGGTGGGGATATGGCTGCTGCACCGGATCGGGCTGCTGGGCCTGTGGCTGATGCGCAAGCTGCTGTACGGCTGGCGCAGGCCCCCGAAACCGAGGGACCCCCGGGACGAGCCCGCCGAGCGCGATGACCTCTAGCGGGCCTCGGCGCAGACGGCCGGCTGCGGCTCCGCCCGGGTTCCGGCCGCCGGCCGGGCTCGCCGCCGCCGGCGCCGCCGCCGTACGGAACGGGTCACCTCGATCGCCGCGCCGAGCGCCAGCCCCAGGGTGACGCCGGCGCCGATGCTCATCAGGGGCGAGTCCTCGAAGAGCGTGCCGCCCAGGAAGCCGAGGCCGGTGATGTACACCGACCAGGCGATCGACGCCACGGCGGCGTGCGCCCAGAACGCGCCGGCCGGGTAGCCGGTCGCGCCCGCCGCGAGCGTGATCGCGGTACGCCCGCCGGGGATGAACCGGGCCGTGACGATCGCGGTGGCGCCGCGGCGCGCCAGGGCGCGGCGGGCCCGCGCGTGCGCCGCGCGGATCCGGGGGCGGCGCGGGGGCCGCAGGCGGCGTCCCAGGTGGTACGAGATCCCGTCGCCCGCCAGCGCGCCGGCGACCGTGACGGCGATCAGGACGGCGAGATGCGGCCGCCCGGTCGGGGCGAGCGCCGCCATCGCGATCAGCAGCGTCTCGCTCGGGACCAGCGGGAGGAACGCGTCGACGGCGACGAGCGCGCACACGATCAGGTAGATCCAGGACGAGTCGGCGAGCGACAGGGCCTGATCGAGCATCGCGGGCGCCTCCCCGGCAGGCGGAACGGAACGCTTTCCAACCTGCCTGGCAAAGGCGCCCGGCACAGGGATGCCCACACCAGTTCCCTGGTGGTGCTAACCCCACCAGGGGGCGCACGCACCAGGGGACCGGCGGACCGGCGGGACCCGCGTCAGGCGGGGACCGGCGTGGGCTTGCGCGACTTGCCGCACTTGCTGATCGGGACCCGCGCGGTCTCCGGCAGCAGCAGGATCGGCACGATCGCGATCGCCCCGGCGATCATGAGGTAGTACGCCGGGATGTAGTTGGTCCCGGTCGTCTTGATCAGCTTCTCGATGACCAGCGCGGCGGTACCGCCGAACAGGGAGGTCGAGATGTTGTAGCCGATCGCGAACGCCCCGTACCGGACCTGGGTCGGGAACATCGCCGGGAACGTCGACCCGATGACGGCGAGCATCAGCACCAGCAGCCCGCCCATGAGCGCGAACCCGGCCAGGATCGCCCAGGTCTTCTCGGTCTGCATCAGGCTGATCGCCGGATAGCTCACCACGATGAACCCGACCGCGGCGGTGAGCAGCAGCGGCTTGCGGCCGACCCGGTCCGACAGCCCGCCCAGCGGGACGATCACCGCCAGCATCGCCAGCTCCACCCCGATGGTGATCAGTGAGGCGGTGGTGCTGGAGATGTGCAGGTTCGTGGCGAGGTACGACGGCATGAACGTCAGCAGCGTGTAGTTCGCGACGTTCAGCAGGATGACGATCCCGATCAGGTTGAGGATCATCTTCCAGTTGTGGACCAGCGTCTCCTTGAGCGGGGAGCGCGCCACCTCGCCGGCCTGCTCGATCTTCTGGAACTCCGGCGTGTCCTCCAGCTTGGTGCGGATGTAGAGCCCGACCAGGCCCAGCGGCAGCGCGATCAGGAACGGGATCCGCCAGCCCCACGAGTGCAGCGCCTCGTCGCTCAGCACGAGGTCGACGCCCAGCACCAGGCCGGCGCCCAGGATGTAGCCCGACAGCGTGCCGAACTCCAGGAAGCTGCCGAAGAAGCCGCGCCTCTTGGTGGGCGCGTACTCGGCGATCACGGTGGCCGCGCCGCCGTACTCGCCGCCCGTGGAGAAGCCCTGCACCAGCCGTACGGCGAGCAGCAGCAGCGGTGCCGCGATGCCGATCGTGTCGTACCCGGGCAGGACGCCGATCAGGAACGTCGAGCCCGACATCAGGATGATCGTGATCGCCAGTACCGACTTGCGGCCGATCTTGTCGCCGAGCGGGCCGAAGAACATCCCGCCGAACGGGCGGGCCACGAACGCCGCCGCGATCAGCGCGAACGAGCGGAGCACCGCCGAGCCCTCGTCGCCCGGCGGGAAGAAGACGGTGCCGACGATGGTGGTCATCACCCCGGCACTGAACACCCCGAAGTCGAACCATTCGATGCAGTTGCCGATGGACGAGGCGGCGACGGCCTTGCGGACCGTGCCGGGGTCCGGCGCCTCGTGCTCGGCTGGGTCCTCGGTCGCCGCTGAAGTCGGTTCAGAAGCCATGCGTCGTCGTTGCCTCCAGGTAGACGAGCCCAACAGACGGGGGACCTTACCGAAGAAGGATCACCAAAGGAAACAAAACCTTTGCGATCCGGTAAACCTACGACCTGCCTCAAGCGTCCTCTTTTCTTCGGATCCGCCCGCCACGCAGGGCGATCGGCGGCTTACCGGGAAGTTGGTGCAGATCACACCAGGCCGGCGGCCGGCCGGAGGCCGCGGCGTTCCTTGATCTCGGCTCCCGGATCCTTCATGATCTTGAATTCGGGCGGCGCGGCGACCGGGATCGGAGTGCGTTCCAATGGCGGGATCATGGGTGGATCTGGCCGAGCGGATCGGCGCCGACCTCCATCTGGACCTCGCCGGCCCGGGCGGCCGCCGCGCGGTCCTCACCCGGACGCTCCGCGAGGCCGTCCGCAGCGGCCGGCTCGCCCCGGGCACCCGCCTCCCGCCGTACCGCTCGCTGGCCGCCGACCTGGGGCTGGCCCGCAACACGGTCGCCGACGCGTACGCCGAGCTGGTCGCCGAAGGCTGGCTGATCGCGCGGCAGGGCTCCGGCACCGTCGTGGCCCACCGCGCCGCCGCCCCGCGCCGCCCGCCCTCCCCGTCCCCGGCGGCGGCCCCGGCCCGTCCGGTGCGGCACGACCTGCGCCAGGGCCTCCCGGATCCCGGCTCCTTCCCCCGTACGGCCTGGCTCGCCTCGGCCCGCCGCGCCCTCACCGCCGCCCCGAACGACGCGTTCGGCCCGGGAGACCCCCGCGGGCGGCCCGAACTCCGGAACGCGCTCGCCGCCTACCTGTCGCGCGCCCGCGGCGTCCAGGCCGACCCGGACCGCATCGTCATCTGCTCGGGGGTCGCCCACGCGCTGCGCCTGCTCTCCGGCGGGGTAGTGCGCGGGCCCTGGGCCGTGGAGTCGTACGGCCTCCCGTTCCACCGGTCGATACTCGGCGCCGCCTCCGTGCGGACCCGTCCCCTGGCGATCGACGAGCACGGCGCCCGAACGGACGAACTGGCCGGCGAACGGGCCGTGCTGCTGACGCCCGCGCACCAGTTCCCCACCGGCGGCCCGCTCCATCCCGAACGCCGCGCGTCCGTCATCGACTGGGCCCGCACGAAGAACGCCCTGGTCCTGGAGGACGACTACGACGGCGACTTCCGCTACGACAGGCAACCGGTTGGAGCGCTCCAGAACCTCGACCCGGAACGCGTCGCCTACCTCGGCTCGGTGAGCAAGAGCCTGTCTCCCGCCGTACGGCTGGGCTGGATGGTCCTCCCCGGCCATCTCGTCGGTCCCGTCCTGGCCGCCAAGGGGGAGCGGGAGGCGTGGGCGGGCGTCGCGGACCAGCTCACCCTCGCCGACTTCATCGAGCACGGCGCGTACGACCGCCACGTGCGCCGGATGCGCCAGCGCTACCGGCGCCGCCGCGACCAGCTCGTCCAGGCCCTCGCCCCGCACACGACCACGGGCATCGCCGCCGGCCTGCACGCCGTTCTGAACCTGCCGGCCGAGGCGGAGAAGCGCGCGCTGGACGCCGCCCGCGAGGAGGGCATCGCGCTGGACGGCCTGAGCCCGTTCCGCCACCCCGAGGCCGCCATGCCGGCGCTGAACGGCCTGGTCATCGGCTACGCCGCCGCCCCCGACCACGCCTTCGCCGCCGCCCTGGACGCCCTGCGCCGCGCCGTGGGCTGACAGACTCGGATCATGACGTATCGAGCCGACGAAGAGCGTTATGGCAGGACGCCGTACCGGCGGTGCGGGCGGAGCGGGCTGAAGCTGCCCGCGGTGTCGCTGGGGCTGTGGCACAACTTCGGGGACGACAGGCCGCTGGAGACGCAGCGGGCGGTGCTGCGCCGCGCGTTCGACCTCGGGGTCACCCACTTCGACCTGGCGAACAACTACGGCCCGCCGTACGGCGCCGCGGAGACCAACTTCGGCCGGCTGTTCGCGGAGGACTTCCGGCCGTACCGGGACGAGCTCGTCATCAGTACGAAGGCCGGCTACGACATGTGGCCCGGCCCGTACGGGGAGTGGGGGTCGCGCAAGTACCTGCTCGCCAGCCTCGACCAGTCGCTCGAGCGGATGGGGCTGGAGTACGTCGACATCTTCTACAGCCACCGGTTCGACCCGGAGACGCCGCTGGAGGAGACGATGGGGGCGCTCGACCGGGCCGTCCGCTCCGGCAAGGCCCTGTACGCGGGCATCTCGTCCTACTCGCCCGAGCGGACCGCCGAGGCCGCCGCGATCCTGCGCGAGATGGGGACGCCGCTGCTCATCCACCAGCCCTCGTACTCGATGCTCAACCGGTGGATCGAGGGCGGCCTGCTGGACACGCTCGAGGCGGAGGGCGCCGGCTGCATCGCGTTCTCGCCACTGGCGCAGGGCATGCTCACCGACCGCTACCTCGCCGGGATCCCCGAGGGGTCGCGGGCCGGCCAGGGCAAGTCGCTGTCGCCCGACCTGCTGACCGCCGAGACGCTCCAGCACGTGCGGGCCCTGAACGAGATCGCCCGCGAGCGCGGCCAGTCGCTCGCCCAGATGGCCCTCGCCTGGGCCCTCCGCGACCGGCGGGTGACGTCGGTGCTGATCGGGGCGAGCAGCGTGGGCCAGCTGGAGGACAGCCTGGGCTGCGTCGACGACCTGGACTTCACGCCGGAGGAGCTGGCGGCCATCGACCGCGACGCGGTGGAGGCCGGCATCAACATCTGGGCCGCCTCCAGCGCGTCCTGACTCACATGGGGCGGTGCGCCAGCGTCCGCTCCAGCCGGGCCTGGGCGCGGGCGGCCTGGCGGGCGCGGTAGGCGATCGGCATGTAGCGGACGCGCTCGGGCAGCAGCGGGTCCGTCCGGGCGATGATCCCGCCGATCCTCTTGAGCCTGCGGTCGTCCGCCGGGGTCCAGTCGAGCCCGAGCTTCTCGCGGGCGGCGGGCGGCAGCGTCCCGACGCTGACGAACCGGGCGAGCCGCCCGCCGGCCAGGCTCACCGGCGCGAGCGCGTGCCGCAGCGGGGCCGGGACGGTCGGCGGCACCTTGTCCATCGCGTCCAGGACCTCGTGCGCCACCGGGTGCGGGACGAGCGTGTTCTCGACCATGTCGTCGAAGTACGTCCAGTAGTCCTCGATCGTCTCGGGCAGCATCCGCTCCGGGACGCGCAGGATCCGGCCGAGGTTCATGAACTCGTCGAAGACCTGCTGCTCCAGCTCGCGCGTCAGCGGCTCCGTGGAGAAGTACCGGGCGGACGTCACGGCGGCGTAGAAGCCGGTCAGGTGGACCCAGGCCCAGGGCTCGGCCGACAGCGCGTGGTGGCGGTTGCCGTCCTCGTCCACGGCGCTGAGGTTCTTGTGCATCTCGCGGAGCCGGCGGCCCTCGTCGATGGCGGTACGGCCGCCGTACACCCAGGTCTGCACCGAGGCGAAGCTGCGGTTGGCGCGCCCCACCGGATCGGTCCGGAACGACGACAGCTTGTCGACCACGGTGCCGATCGCCGGGTGCATGACCTGCAGCACGAACACGCTGTTGCCCGCGATCGCCGAGCTGTAGAGGCCGATCTGGTCCCACAGCAGCGAGCCGGGGCCGAACGGCTCGGGCAGCGCCGCCTTCTCCCCGGCGGCGCGTTCCTCGATCACCGTCATTCGGGTGCCTCCTTCAACGGCTGGACTCTCCCAGGTAAAGTAAAAAGCGAATAAGTAGTCGCTTACAAGTCGCGTTTCGGAACGGGGGTCCGATGCCCCGCCCACCAGGAGCGTCGCCGCGGCGCATCCCGCAGCAGGACCGCTCGCGGCGCACCGTCGAGCGGATCCTGGACGCCGCCACTCGCGTTCTGTCCGAGCGCGGGTACGAGGGCGCCTCCACCAACCGCATCGCCGAGGCCGCCGGCATCAGCAACGGCTCGCTCTACCAGTACTTCCCGAACAAGGACGCGATCGTCGTCGCCGTCCTGGACCGGTTCGCCGACCACCTGGCCGACCGGCTGGGCGCCGAGATCGAGGCCGCGATGACCGGGCCCTGGGAGGCGGGCGGCCGGGCGCTGCTGGACGCGCAGATCCGGCTGTTCGAGGAGCACTCCGACCTGCTCCGCCTGATCGTCGAGCAGATCCCGCGGCTCGGCCCGTTCGACAAGCTCGACGCCCTCCAGCGGCGGCTGATCGACATCGTCCGCGTCTACCTGCTCCTCAACCGGGACGGCTTCCGCGAGGACCTGGACGTCGACACCACCATCTGGATCCTCGCCGAGACCGTCGGGCAGCTGTCCATCAAGTACGTCCTCGACCGCCCGCCCATCCCGCACGACCGGATGGTGGCCGAACTCTCCGAGCTGGTCATCCGCTACATCCGCAAATAGTCAAGGCGAGGCCGGTTCCGCCCCGAGCGCCGATCTCTGGTGTTTTGACACCTTTTCTGGCGGTAGAGGGTCTTCATGTGGTTGCTGAGGCCCCCGGGGGTCTATACGCCTCAGGGCGACACGTCGTTGCTGAGCGAGACCGTGGGGCGGGCCGCCGTCCTGGACGGGGCCCGCGTGCTGGACCTGTGCACCGGCACCGGAGCGGTGGCCATGGCCGCCGTGCGGGGCGGGGCCGCGCATGTGACCGCCGTGGACATCTCCGTACGGGCCGTGCTGGCCGCCCGGCTGAACGCCCGGGTACGGCGCGTGCCGCTGCGGGTGCTCCAGGGGGACCTGTTCACGCCCGTGGCCGGGGAGGTCTTCGACGTGATCGTGGCCAATCCGCCGTACGTCATCGGCACCGCGGCGCCCAGAGGGCGGGCGAGGGCCTGGGACGCGGGGCCGCGCGGCCGCATGGTCCTGGACCGGATCTGCGCGGACGCGCCGCGCCACCTCGCCCCGGGCGGGACGCTGCTGATCGTCCATTCGGCGTTCAGCGGGGCCGCCGCCAGCGTGCGGGCGCTGCGGCGGGCCGGGCTGCGCGCCCGGGTGGCCGCCCGGCGGGCCGAGCCGTTCGGGCCCGTGATGCGGTCGCGGGCGGCGCTGCTGGAGCGGCGCGCCGTGATCGAGCCGGGCCAACGATTCGAGGAACTGGTGGTCATCCGTGCCGACCGGATCGCGACGCGAGACAGTGCCCTCGCCGGATGAGGCGAGGCGGGTCAGGGTCGTCCCCGGCGGGCCGATCCTGGTCGAGGGGCCCGTGGAGGTGACCCTGGAGGACGGGACCGTCGTCCGGTCCGACCGGTTCCTGGTGGCCCTGTGCGCCTGCCGGCGGAGCGGGCGGTACCCGCTCTGCGACACCAGCCATCGCAAGCGCGTCCGCTAGAGCGGCAGGCGGAGGGACGAGCGGCCCCGGCGCCAGGAGCCCAGCAGATGGTCTTCGAGGTGCTGTTCCAGCAGGCCGGTCGCCTGGACGCCCAGGACGACGTCCGAGGCGAGGTCGGGATCGGTCTCCAGGAGGCCGCCGACCACGTCGTGGCGCAGCACCTGCTCGTGGACGGCGTCCGCCTCGACGTGCTCGGTGAAGAAGACCAGGCCGCGCTCGCCGACGTCCAGGCGCCGCAGGGCGCGGGCGAAGCGCTCGGCGCTGGGCGCGGTGGTGATCTCCGCGGCGGCGAAGTGGCCGACCATCGCGCCGCGCAGCGACCGGTGCAGGCCGAACAGCGACATCATGTTGGTGATCGCGAGCATCGGCGCCGGAACGTGGTCCACGTACCCGCCGTACGAGGGGTCGAGGTCCAGCTCCTCCATCAGGCCGGCGAAGAGCCGCGAGTGCATGCGCTCGGCCCGCCCGCCGCCGAACTCGTCGAACTCGACGGCGACCAGCGCGGCCTTCGCGCGGCCGCTGAGGCGCGGGATGAGCAGGGCGTGCGGGTCGGCCTCCTTCAGGTGGTACATCGAGCGGTGCGCCACGTACTCCCTGAGCTGCCACAGCTCGCCGTCGCGGCGCAGGTGGTGCGAGACGCCGCCGGCGTTGACGGGCTCCACCAGGAGCTCCTCCAGCGCCTCGTGGACGTCGCCGCCGGGGGTCTTGGCGCGCAGGGCCGACAGGAACGCGTCCTCCAGCGTCGCGCGGAGGCCGAGCAGCCCCGGGTCCCACTCCCAGCCGGGGTCGACGCCCTCGAAGCCCTGGTAGTGCAGCTCGTAGCAGGCGTGCAGGGCCAGGTGCAGGTCCTCGCCGAACGGGTCGGCGGCGAACCCGTCGTGGACCGGGGCCGGGGCGCTCCGGGCGTCCCGGCGCAGCAGCGTCACGACGGACTCCGACACCGGGCCGCGCGGCTCCGGCAGGAACGCGGTCATCGGTCCTTCCCTTCGGTCTGGCGGGCGAGCATCCGGATCAGGGCCGGGGCCCCGTCCGCCGCCGCGCGCCGCTGGCGCTCCGCTCCCGATCCCGCGCGCAGCACCGAGGCCAGCAGGGATCTGACCTCGCGGAGGTCTCCGGTCTCTTCCAGGGCGGGCGTGATGTGCTCCATCAGGTCGGCGATGAGGCGCCGTACGGGAACTTGGCGCTCCTCGAACGGATGGACGCCGGGCCCCTCCAAGCCGTACCGGGCGGCGTTCCAGACGGCCGCGGCGCACACGGCGGGGTCGGCGCGCGGCGCCTCCCGCCCGGCGTCCAGGTCGCGCAGCGCCGTCCGGACCAGCCCGCGCGTGATCGCCGCCTGGAGGACGGCCTCGCCGGCGGTCGCGGCGGCGTCGGCCGCCCGCACCTCGACGGTCGGCAGGTGCGGCGAGGGGCGCGCCAGCCAGAACGACATAGCGGGATCGGCCAGGACGCCGCAGTCCACCAGGCGGTCCACGCACCGGTCGTGGTCGGCGGCCGAGGCGAACACCGGCGGCACGCCCGAGCCGGGGAAGCGGGACTGCTCGACCATGCGCCAGCTCGCGTGCCCGGAGTCCCGGCCGCGGTCGAACGGGGAGTTGGCCGACAGCGCGAGCAGGGCGGGCAGCCAGGGCCGCAGGTGGTTCACGACGGCCACGGCCGCGTCCCGGCCGGCCACGCAGACGTGGACGTGGCAGCCGCAGGACTGGTAGTCGGCGACCACGCCCGTGTAGATGCGGGAGATCGCCTCGTAGCGGTCGTCGTGGTCGGACACGGGCACCGTCCCGGGGCGGACGGGCGTACCGGTCGAGAGCAGGAGCAGGCCCTCCCGTCCGGCCGCCGCCACGAGCACGGCCCGCGCGTCCCGGATCTGGCGGCGCGCCTCGGCCAGGTCGCGGCAGACGCCGGTGGCGGCCTCGACCTGGCTCTTGAGCAGTTCGCGGGCGTAGTGGCCGCCCGACGGGTGCTCGCCGGCGCCGGCCAGGACGCGCCCGGCGTACGGAACGGGCGTTCCGGTCATGGGGTCGACCAGCAGGAACTCCTCCTCCACGCCCAGCGTCAGGCCCGCCCCCGGCCGGGCGGGGGCGTCCGGCGATCTCTCCTCCAGCACAGTGGAGCCCTACCCGTCCCCCGGATCTCATGCGTCAAGGCGGCGTCAAACCGCTCTAATCGGGGACAAGGCACCGCGTAACAGGATCCGGCGGAAGGGAACGCGGTGATCGAGGGAAGGGCGCAGTCGTACTGGATGGCCTCGTCGGAGGCGACGTCGTACCCCGCGCTGGACGCGGACGCCGACGTGGACGTGGCGGTCGTCGGCGGCGGTATCGCCGGGCTCGCCACCGCCTGGGAGGCGACCCGCGCGGGACGGACCGCGGCGGTGTTCGAGGCCGACCGGATCGCGGCGGGCGTCACCGGCTTCACCACCGGGCGGCTGTCGTCGGCCCACCCCTGGATCTACGGGCCGCTGCGCGACTCGCTCGGCCCGGACACCGCCCGCCTGTACGCGCGCTCGCAGCAGGAGGCGGTCGAGCATGTCGAGCGCACCGCCGCCGAGCTGGGCATCGACTGCGACATCGAACGCCGCGCGTCCCACGTGTACGTCGAGTCGCTGGACCGGGTGGCGGCGCTCCAGGAGGAGACCGAAGCCGTCAGGGAGGCGGGCCTGCCCGCGTCGTTCGTCACCGACACCGACCTCCCGTACGAGGTGGCCGGGGCGATGCGGGTCGAGGACCAGGTGCAGTTCCACCCCCGCCGCTACCTGACGGGCCTGGCCGGGGACCTCGTCCGGCGCGGCGGCCGGATCCACGAGCGCACCCGGATCGTCGCCCTGGACGAGGGACCGCCGTACCGGCTGACCACGCGGGACGGCCGGACGATCACCGCCCGGGACGTGGTGATCGCGACGCTCTTCCCGATCGTCGAGCACGCGCTGCTGTCATTCCGGCTGACCCCGCTCCGCGAGCTGGTGATCGCCGCGCCCATCGCCGAGGAGGACGACCCGGGCGCCATGTACATCACCCGGCAGGAGAACACGCGCTCGGTGCGGACGGCGCCGTACCGGGACGGGCGGCGGCTGCTCCTCATCACCGGCGAGTCGTTCGCGCCCGGGCACGACGACGTCGCCGACCACCACCGGATGCTGGTCGCATGGACCCGCGAGCACTTCAAGACCGACGAGATCGCCTACTGGTGGTCGGCGCAGGACCTCGACACCGCCGACAAGGTCCCGTACGTCGGCCGCCTCGACGAGCACCTCTACGTCGCCACCGGCTACGCCCGCTCGGGCATGAGCCACGGGATCATGTCGGGCCGGCTGCTGGCCGGGCTGCTCACCGGTGACGAGCCGGAGTGGACCCACCTGTACGACCCGCGCCGCGCCCACGCCGCGCGGGAGGCGCGGCCGATCGTCAGCGCCGGCATGTCCAACGCGCGGCACTTCGTCGAGGACCGCGTCCGCGCCGCCCGCGCCGGCGGCCTGGACGGCGTCCGCCCCGGCTCCGGCGCGGTGATCAGGCGCGGCGGCCGGGCGTGCGCCGCGTACCGGGAGGAGGACGGCACGCCGCGCCTCCTCTCGGCACGCTGCACCCACCTCGGCTGCCTCGTCGCGTTCAACGACGTGGAGAAGGTGTGGGAGTGCCCCTGCCACGGCTCCCGGTACGCCCCGGACGGCGCCGTCCTGCAGGGGCCGGCGACCCGCGACCTCCCTCCGCTGGACGAGTAGCCGCTACGGGGCGGGGTCGCCGGGGCCGAAGCCGGGACCGTGGTCGAACGGGTGGCGCGGCCCCGGGTGGCCGTTCGGCACGGGCGCGGCCGTGGCGTGGACGGGCGCGGTGCCGAGGCGCGCGGCGACCGCGTTCCGGAGGTCGGGGAGGCGGGCGTACAGGACGTCGCCGGGGCAGGCGGTGGCGTTGAAGTCGCGGTGGCCGACGATCGCGGTGCCGGGGGACAGGCCGTACACGTCGCACAGCCAGGCGCAGGTCTCGACGAGCGTGTCCCAGAGCGCGGCGGTCGGCGCCGCGGTCATGTAGAGGCCCTCGTTCTCGATGCCGATCGTGTGGTCGTTGTGGCTCGCGGTGTGCGCGCCGACGACGTGGTCGCCCGCGCCGATCGCCTGGAGGCTGCGGTTCCTGCCCTCCATGAGATGGCCGCCGCGGCTGATCGTGAGCTGCTGCCCGGTGTCGGCCCAGCCATTGGTGTCCATGTGGTGGGCCTGGATGGAGCGCGACAGCGCGTACGCGTGCGCGAGCGAGTAGTCGGTCGAGTTCGCCGAGGCGGTGTGGTGGACGACGATGCGGTCCGGCGCGCGGTTGAGCACGGTCGCGGCGGTGGTGGGCGGGCGCGCGTTCCAGTCGGCGCGGGTGTACGCGCGCGGCGCGGCCACGGCGGTCGCGGCGGTGGGGGTGGCGGCGACGCCGAGCAGCGTGCCGCCCGCGACCGTGGCCGCGCCGCGCAGCACGGTGCGGCGGTCGAGCGTTCGGGGGGACGGGTGCGTGGACGAGTCAGGGGACGGCTGAGGGGAGCGGTGCGAAGTGTCTCCGGACATGAGCGGGGGGCTCCTCGAGATCGATCTTCCGGTGGAACGACTCCGGGAGGGACCGTAGAGGAGCCCCCGAGGGGGTGAATAGGCCTAAAGCACGCCTTTGGGGCATCTGGTGGTTCGGGGATGCCCAGGTTCGTTAGGTTTTGTCGCTGACAAGCGTCATGCCCGGCTCATGCCGGCCAGCGGCATCAGGTCCGCGAGGACCTCGGCGGCGACCACCGGATCGAGATCGCCCCAGCGTCCCGAGGTGAGCGAGACCTGCGTGATCTCCTGCTCCTCGTCGCCCCGGACGCCCCCGTAGAGGCCGGGGCTGAGCCGGATCACGGCCCGCACCCCCTCGCCCACGTCACGGATGAGGGCGTAGACGTCGTCGACGTCGTCCCAGGACCGCTGCCGCAGGCCCATCACCGGGCCGGACGGCACCTTGAGGCCCTCGAACCGCTCCAGCCGGCCGGACGCGCGCTCCGCCGCGGTGAACTCGTGCACGGGCCGGCCCAGCTGCGGGAACGGCTGCAGGATCTCGTAGTCGGCGAACAGCTCCGACCAGGCGGCCACGCCCTTGTCGCCGAGGTGGACCGGGTGCGCGATGCTCACCCGGGCCGTGCCCGGCAGCGCGACCGGCTCGTCCCCGGCGTCGGCGAACGTGCGGTCCTCCGCGATCCGGAACGCGGTGCCGGAGTCGTCGATCCACACCAGCCGGCGGGCGATGTGCCACAGCAGCGGATGCTCGACGAGCAGCCGCCGGAACTCGGGCTCCGGCCAGGCGCGGCCCCGCACCATCGCGTTCTCCAGCCGCCGGACCTGGTCCTCGGCGACCTTCGCGACGTCCTTGCGCAGCTCCGCGAAGCGCTGGTGCGCGGCGGGCGCGAGCGCCGGGTCGTCGCCCGCGCCCGGCCTGGGCAGCGCCTTGCGGGGCCGGCCGTCCTCGTCCCGCACGTACGGCTTGAGCTGCTCGTCGAACCCGACCGTGAACCGGCGCGGGCCGTAGTCGAGTACCATGCTCCCGTCCGGATCGAGCCCGAGCCCGGGGACGAGCCGGTCGGCGAGCTCCTCGCGGGCCAGCCCCAGATCCGCCGCGACCTCCTCGATCCGCGCCGCCGCGCGCTTCTTCAGCGCGCTCGACCGGGCCTTCTGCGAGATGCCGTACAGGTGGGAGAGCGCCGTCTCGGTGCCGATGGCCGCCAGCAGGTCGACCCCGGTCGCGGCCTGCTGCTTGCGGCCCTCGCCGGGCCACGACCGGATCAGCGGGGTGAGCCGGCGGACGGTCGTGTCGTCGCCGATCCAGCCGAGCTGCAGGAACGCCCAGCTCGCCGCGGGCGGCGCGCCGTGCAGGTCCCAGCACCGGAACAGCTCCCACGAGAACGCGGCCAGCGACGCGGCGTCGCACGCCTCGCGCAGCACCTCCAGCCCCGCGTAGACCTGGTCCTGCTTGCTGATCGCCAGCATGGTCAGCACGTGCCCGGTCGCCTCCGCCGGCAGCGCCCGGCCGTCCGCCAGCAGGATCTGAGGCAGCAGGTCCACGCTCACCCAGGAGGGCCGCTTGGGGATCGTGGCGGGCAGCACCTCCAGCGGGTCGATCGCCAGCATGGCCGCGATCGCGTCCGCGACCTCTGCTCCCTGCCGTCCTCGCTCTCCCCACGACCGCGCCGCCCCCACCACGGCCTCGGCGCCGTGCCCGGACGCCAGCCGCCGCAACGCCCCCTCGGCGGCGAGGCGCGCCGCGCCCGGCTTGCCGAGGGCGGCGGGCAGCAGGTACGGGACGGCGGCCAGGCCGTGCCGGGCGAGCCAGGCGGCCGCGGCCGCCCGCATCCGCTTGCCGCGCTGGAGCCAGCGCGCGTGCAGGAGCGCGACCTCGGCGTCCAGGAAGGGGGCGAGGCGGTCGGCGGCGTAGTCCGCGTACTCCTTGACGTAGGCCAGCGGAACGTGCAGCGCGTCCGTCTCGTACATCGACAGCATGAGATCGTCCCAGTGCAGCCGCGGGTACAGGCGAGCGGGCGCCCACTCCTTGAGGAGCGGCCGGGCCAGCCGTTCGGGGGCGTTGACGAAGAACTGCCTCGCCGCCTCCACGTCCAGCGTGCCGAACCGCCCGGCGACCTCGTCCCAGTCGGTGCCGTCAGGGAAGGGGCGGACCCACCGCATCGAGGGGAGGCGGACCGCCGCCCACCGTTCGCGCTCGCCGTCCTCCCAGGACACGGCGGCGGGCGGAGCCTCCAGACCGTCGATGACGGCGGGCTTGGCCTTCTTGCGCCTTCCCTTCCACGGCGGCGCGGCGAGCAGGGCGGGCAGGTCGCCGGCGGGAGCCTCGGGCGCGCTCCGCCCGGTCTCGGCGAGCATCCGCTCGGCGGTGCGGCGCGCCTCGTCCGGCAGGCCGGGCAGCGCCTCCGCCACGAGGTCGCCGTGGGCCCGCAGGTGGACGCGCAGCAGGTCGGCGGCGATCCCGGCGGCGCGGGTGGTGCCGGCGGCGGCCGCGGGGAGCAGCCGCAGCGCCCGGCGCGGGAAGCGCTCCATGGTCTTCACCAGCACGGGCGGGACGTCCTTCTCGCCGACCTGGTCCAGCAGCGCCCGGAACGCCGCGTCCGAGGGGAGCAGGGAGATCGCGCGCAGCAGCGTCCGGCGCTGGTCGGCGAGGGCGCGCGGGTCCGGCAGCAGCAGCGGGAGCGCCGCCGCGCCGAGCTGCGAGAGCAGCGTGCCGACGATGTCGTCGGTGAGGCCGAAGTAGCCGGGCCGGCCGACCCCTACCAGCAGATCCACCTGATGGGACGTGGTCAGCGAGCACAGGAGCAGGTTCTCCGCCTCGCGCCCCTGGTAGGAGGGCGCGGGCTTGTTCGCGCAGCACTCGTCCACCCACTCGGTCATGGTGGGGACCAGGTAGGCCGCCGCGACCCGCTGCCCGAGCGTGCGCCGGTGGGCGGCGAGGCGTTCCGCGGCCGCCGCGTACTCGGCGCCGTCAGCGGCGGCCAGCAGCACGCGCATGCGGCGCAGGCAGCGCTCCCCGGTGATCCGGATGTCGTCGTCGGGGCGCGGAACCGCCGTGAACCCGGCACCGTCGGCCGTCCGCCGGAAGTCGAACCCGCTCAGCTCCACGATCGCGCACGCGGCGAACGCCAGGCCGCGCCCGGCCACCAGCGCGTCCACGATCCCGTCCGGCAGCCAGGTCCTCATGCGTCCCGACCCGTGCTGCATCATCACGGCCGCGGCGGCCCGCGCCGGGTCGGTCTCCGCCGCCGCGGCCGGGTTCAGCTTCTCGGCCGCCGCGTCGAGCGCGGTCTCGGGTACGCCGGCGGCACCGTGCATCGGGTGCGCCGCGTCGCGCCACTCTTCGGGGAGCTCAGGGAGACGATCTTCCATGAGGCCACACCGTACGGGGCATCACGGACGTTTCTCAGGCGACTCCCAGTTCCTGCCGGATGCTCTCGAACTGGATCGCCATAGCCTCCGACAGCGCTCTGGCGGCGGACAGCGGCCGGACCATCACGCGGAACTCGTCGATCAGGCCCTCGTCGTTGTGGTGCACGAAGTCGCAGCCGTTGACCTGGCGGTCGCCGATCCGGGCGGTGAACATCAGGGCGTGGTCGCCGCCGTCGGGGCTGGTCAGCTCCTTGACGTACCGGAGGTCCTCGAACACCGCGAACGCGCCGTGCAGGATGGCCAGGACCAGGTCCTTCCCGGTGTACGGGGTGAAGGCCACCGGGCTGATGAACGTGACGTCGTCGGCGAGCATCGCCGGCACGATGTCCAGCGTCTCGTTCTCGACGGCCTGACGGAACGGGTGCATCCGGACCACTCCTATTCAAGTCGTTGAGTAGAAGTTCAACGTACCGGCGCCGCCGATCGTTAACCAGTGACCGGCTCAGGTCGTCATTCGTTTTCGCGCCATCTTCCCTCCAGGTCAACACTGTGCATCTGATCGCTTACGCACCGTCCCCATCGGGGAGGATCCCCGCCACACCCTCCGGAGCGAAGGCGGTCCGCATGACCCGAGTGCCCTACCGGCCCACGACGACCATCTGGCCCGAGGACAGGCGCTATCCCGCCCTGAGCCGCGGCTTCAACCAGCGCTGGATCGCCGAACCGGACTACGTGCGGCTGGTGCGGACCCCGGAGGAGGCCCGCGCCGCCCTCGCCGAGGCCGTCCGGGACGATCCGCGCGGCCACCGGCGGCGCGTCACCGTGCGCTCCGGCGGCCACTGCTACGAGAACTTCGTGTGCGGCGACGACGTCCGCGTGATCCTCGATATCAGCCCTATGTGCGGCATCTCCTACGACGAGGACATGGACGCGTTCTGCGTCGAGGCGGGGGCGACCAACTGGCACGCGTACAGCCACCTCTATCCGCTCAGCGGCCGGGCCCTGCCCGGCGGCTCCTGCTACTCGGTCGGTCTCGGCGGGCACATCCCCGGCGGCGGCTTCGGGCTGCTGTCGCGCCGCGACGGCCTCACGATCGACTACCTGTACGCGGTGGAGGTCGCGGTCGTCCGCGACGACCGCACGGTCGAGCTCGTCGTGGCCAGGCGCGACGACTCCGACCCCGCCCGCGCCGAGCTGCTGTGGGCCCACACCGGCGGGGGCGGCGGCAACTTCGGCCTCATCACCCGGTTCTGGTTCCGCGACCTGCCCGAGCCGCCGAGCCAGGTGATGCTCGCCGGGCTGGCGTGGGACTGGTCCGACTTCACCAAGGACGACTTCGCGCGCCTGGTGACGGCGTTCGGCGAGTACTTCCGCGACCATCAGGACCCGGCGACCGCCGCCGGCGGGCTCTTCGCCATGCTCAAGCTCACCCACCGCGCCAACGGGCAGATCGGCCTGCTCGCGCAGGTGGACGCCGACGACGAGCAGGGGCCGCGGGCGATGAGCGACTTCGTGGCCGCGCTCGACGGCCGGATCGGGCCCGCGGCGCGGGCGCTGACGTCCCCGATGGGCGAGCACCCGCCCGTCCCGCATCTGGACGTCCCGCGCGTGATGCCGTGGCTGACCGCGACGCAGGCGCTGAACGGCAGCGGCGAGAACCGGTGCGGCAAGTACAAGTCCGCCTACCTGCGCGGTCCGTTCACCGGGCCGCAGATCGACGCGATGTGGGCGTACCTCGGCAACGAGCACTTCACCGACTACCAGAACAAGCAGGCCCTCATCCAGGTCGACTCCTACGGGAGCGCCGTCAACAGCCCGCCGTACGACACCGCCGTCCGGCAGCGCGACTCCATCCTCAAGATGCAGTACCAGGTGTACTGGACGCGGCACGATCCCGACGAGGCCGAGCACCTGGACTGGATCCGCCGGACGTACCGGGCGACGTTCGCCGGCACCCACGGCGTCCCGGTCGTCGGCGGGCAGACCGACGGCTGCTACGTCAACTACCCCGACGTGGACCTGAACGATCCCCGCTGGAACGGCTCCGATCAGGACTGGCCGACGCTCTACTACAAGGACGCCTACCCGAGGCTGCGCCGCGTCAAGAGGTACTGGGACCCGCTCAACGTCTTCCGCCACCGCCAGTCCGTCAAGCCGGCGGACTTCTGAGGGGGCGGCGGGCCGGCCGCCCTAGCCGTCCCGGTCGGTCCCGTCCTCCGGATCGTCCTCGCCGGCCGGGACCGTGAAGAGGCGGATGTGGACGGGGCGGGCGTCGGGCGGCGCCTCCTCGGCGCTCAGGCCGTGCTCGTGCAGGAGCCGGATGTAGGCCTCGAAGAAGTCGGCGAGCCCCTGCTCGGTCATCCGGGTGAAGCCCCGCGAGAGCAGCGCCCAGGCGCGGTCCTTGAGGTACTCGTCGGGCAGCCGTCCCAGCAGCGCCATGTCCTCGGCGTGGCCGAGCCGCAGGACCTCCTCCAGGACCGGACGGTCCTCCTCGGGCAGCGTCTCCGGCGCGGGCATCCGCAGGTCCCGGTGCCCGGGCGCGGACCGCCACCAGCGCTCGCGCCCGCCGGACCGCTCGGGGACGTCCTCGACGAACCCGTACCGCTCCAGCTGCCGCAGGTGGTAGCTCGTCGTCCCGGTGCTCTCGCCCAGGTACGCGCCGAGCGTGGTGGACGTCGCGGGCCCGTGGGTGCCGAGCCGGTGCAGGATCCGCCGCCGCAGCGGGTGGCTGAGGGCCTTGAGCCGGCCGGGGTCGGCGAGTACGGGTGCGATCTCGTCCTCCATGAGGAGCAGCCTAATACTCCAGAGCCATATTTGCAGAGTTAGCTTTGCAAAGACTTCTCTGCAATCTAGGGTCACCGCCATGAGAACCGCGATGACCGCCCTCCTTGCCTGCTTCCTCGCCGTGCTCGCCCTGGCCCCGCCCGCGTCGGCGGCGGCACCGGCGGCGGGGCCGGCCGTGCCCGCGCCGCCCGGGCTGACCTCCACCGACGTGACGTTCAAGGGCCACGGCGGGCTCACCCTGCACGGCTCCGTCCTGGCCGGGGCGAAGGCGGCGGCGCCGCGTCCCGGGGTCGTGCTCGTCACCGGATCGGGCTCGGGCGTGCCGCGCGAGCACCTGCTCACCGAGGCCGTCGCGTTCGCGCGGCAGGACCTGGCCGTACTGATCTACGACAAGCGGTCCGAGGGCTACAGCGACTTCCGCCGCTCGTACTCCGAGCTGGCGACCGACGCCCTCGGCGCGGTCGGCGCGCTGCGCGCCCGGCCGGGCGTCGACCCCCGCAAGGTCGGCCTGTGGGGGCTCAGCGAGGGCGGCTGGGTGGCGCCGCTGGCCGCGTCCCGCTCCGCCGACGTCGCGTTCGTGATCACCGTGGGCGGCAACGCGATGACGCCGCTGCGCCAGCAGCTCTGGAACGAGAACTCCGGCCTGCGCCGCGCCGGGGCGGACGGCTCGCTGCTCGACCGCGGCAAGCGCAACCTCGCCCGGTGGGGCGCGGACGCGGGGCTGTTCGCCGAGGCGTACTTCGACGGCGGGAAGGTGCTGGAGAAGGTCCGGCAGCCGTTCCTGGGCGTCTGGGGGACCCGCGACCTCCAGACGCCGCCCGGCGACAACCCGCCGCTGGCCGCCGCCGCGCTCCGGCGCGGCGGGAACACCCGCTACACGCTCCGCTACTTCGAGGGCGCCGACCACGCGGCGCACCAGACCCCGGACGGCGGGCTCACCCGCGGCGAGGCCCTCGCCCCCGGGTACGCCGAGCTCGTCGGGACGTGGGTCCGGGACGTGACCGGCGGCCGGATGCCGAACGCCGACGCCCCGGCGCCCCCGAAGCAGGACCACCCGAGCGTCGACGCGCCGCCGTCCGCGTGGTGGGAGTCGGCCTGGCCGCAGATCGTCGTGTTCTTCTTCCTCCTGGCCGCGTTCGCCGCGTACCCGGTGTGGGCGCTGGTACGGCGGCTGCGCGGCCGCCGGGCGCGCCCGCTGAGCCGCTGGGCCCGGCTCGCCGCGGCGGCGGGCTTCACCGCGGTCCTCGGCGTCTTCGGCTACCTCTTCTACCTGATGGCCGCCGGCCGCTGGCCCGACCCGGGGCCGCTGCTCGGCTCGGAGCCCGTGGTGTGGCTGGTCCTGCGGCTGCTGGCGGTGGCCGCCGCGGTGGCGACGGCGGCGACCGCGCTGGCCTGGCGCCGTGCCGGCGGCTCCGTACCGGGCGGTGAACGGGTCCGTGCCGGGCTGCTCCTGACCGCCGGGACGCTCTTCGTCCCGTGGGCCTTCTACTGGGGTCTCCTGGCGCTGTGACCCATTTAGGTAGTACGGCGGCAACCTTGGACTTCCCGTTGCCATAGGACGCAATAGCCGGGGGAGTGTGATCAATGCCAACGACTTAGGGATATGTCCGACGGTGCGCAACGAGGCGGACCGAACGTACATACACCAGAAAGGCATTGATCATGGCGAAGAACAAGAACGCGAAGAAGGCTCCCCGGGACCAGGCGCCCCGGTCGGGCGACAAGCTGCGCTGGCAGGCCCACGGCGACAACGCCGCGGACCGCGACCAGGCCGACCGCGCCGACCGGGCCGACCGGGCCGAGCCCGTCGCCGCGGCCCAGGGCGGCGACCGCTTCGCGCCGAACGGCGAGAAGGCCGACCGCAAGGCGCCGGCCGCGAAGAAGCGGTAACGGCGAGACCGTTCCGACGCTCCGCGTCTTCCCGCAAAGCGGCGGGGGACGCGGAGCGTTCCGCGTTCGCCGTGATCAGAACTGGGCGTTTTATCGGGAAATGTAGGGCTTTAAAGGTCCGGCTTATTCGGGCAGCGCACGGGTAGGGCCTGCGATGATCGCGTGCCTATTCTCAGGGGGACCCATGAGCACCGTGACCGCCAACGCGCCCGTACAGGACGTGATCGGCCTGCTGCGCCACCAGCACGAGCGGATCCGCGAGCTGTTCGACCTCGTCGGGCGGTCGGCGGGGACCGCGCGCACGGACGCGCTCGACCGGCTCGTGCGGCTGCTGGCCGTGCACGAGACCGCGGAGGAGGAGATCGTCCACCCGGTCGCGCGGCGCGCGCTGCCCGGCGGCGAGGAGGTCGTCGCCGAGCGGGTGGCCGAGGAGGCCGCGGCGTGGCGGGCCCTGACCGAGCTGTACGCGATGGACCCGGACGACCCGGCGTTCGCGTCCCGGCTCGACCGGCTGCGCGGGGACGTGCTCGCCCACGCGCGGGCCGAGGAGGCGGAGGAGTTCTCGCGGCTCGGGGACGCCTTCAGCGACGCCCAGCGCCGGGCACTGGCCGGCGCGGTCAAGGCGGCCGAGGCCATGGCCCCGCCCCGCCCGGCCCCGGGCACCGCGCCCGCCGGCCTGCCGGCCGGCCCGCCCGCGGCGGTGCTGGAACGTGCCCGCGCCCTCATCAGAGACGCCCTCGCCTAACACCCTGGCCGAGCGCGCTATTCCGGCCTCAGCGGCCGGTGGTGCGTGCCAGTGGGAGTGTCTCGCCGCGCTCGATGTGCCGCAGCCGCAGGCCCTTGGCACGCATCGCGTCCTCGAAGTCCGACAGCGGCGACTTCATGACGGTGTAGTCGTCGTAGTGCACCGGCAGCGCGCTCGCGCAGCCGGTCGCCTCCACCCAGGAGGCGCCCTGCGCGCCGTCCATCGTGACCACGAGCATGCCGAGCAGGGTCGTCCCGCCCAGATGGACGATCCCGGCGTCGATGCCCGGGTGGCGGCGGCCGATCTCGGCGATCTCGTCGTACATCACGGTGTCGCCGCTGATGCACAGCCGCAACTCCGGGTCGCCGTCGGCCGGGCCGAACTCCACCAGCGTCCCCATGACCGGCGGCAGCAGCCGGTGGAACGGCGCGGGCCCGTGCCGGCCGGGCATCGCGGTGATCCGGATGGCGCGGTCGTCCTTGGTCAGCGTGCGGTGCCGCCAGGTCCCCATGCCGTGCGCGCGGGCGAAGCCGCGCCGCCGGAGCGTGCGGGCGGCGGCCGGCGTGGTGAGGACCGGCAGCTCCCGGTCCAGCCGGTCCTCGGCGACCCGGTCCCAGTGGTCGTCGTGCAGGTGCGACAGCAGCACCGCGTCGAGCTCGGGCAGCTCGTCGATCGTCAGGGCCGGGTCCTTGAGCCGCTTGCTGGTGAGCCCGTAGCCGAGGTGGACGCGCTCCCCCCGGTGCAGGAAGTTCGGATCGGTCAGCAGCGTGAAGCCGCCGTACCGGATGATCGTGGTGGCGTTGCCGACGAACGTCACCGTCGGGTCGTGCGTGCCCATCGTGTCCCCCTTGGTCCCTAGCCGGGCGCATACCCCTCGGCGGCACAGGCATGCCCCGCTGAACGCTCGTTGAACGGCGCGGCCAGGACGCCGGATACGTAGGGGGCATCTCGTCAAACGATCGTTCAGTCACCTAGGCTGGGCCGCCAGAGGAGACCCCCTCATCAACGCCGGCGAAGGGTGCAACGGTGGACTTCACGCTTCCCGAGGAGCTCGTCGACCTCCTCGGCCGGATCGACGACTTCATCGAGCGCGAGATCAGGCCGCTGGAGCAGCGCGACGACAACATCCGGTTCTTCGACCACCGCCGCGAGGACGCCCGCACCGACTGGGACCGCGGCGGCCTGCCGGCCCGGGAGTGGGAGGAGCTGCTGGGCGAGGTCCGGCGGCTGGCCGACCGGGCGGGGTTCTACCGCTACCCGTTCCCCAAGGAGTACGGGGGGATGGACGGCACCAACCTCGGCATGGCGGTGATCCGCGAGCATCTGGCCGCCAAGGGCCTCGGCCTGCACAACGACCTGCAGAACGAGCACTCGATCGTGGGCAACAACGTCGGGCTGCTGCTCATGCTCGCCTACGGCAGCGAGGCGCAGAAGGACGAGTGGGTGGACGCCCTGGCCACCGGGACCCGCGCGTTCGCGTTCGGGATCACCGAGCCCGCGCACGGCTCGGACGCGACGTTCATGGAGACGGCGGCGGTCCGCGACGGCGACGGCTGGGTGATCAACGGTGAGAAGACCTGGAACACCGGCGTCCACGCCGCGAGCCACGACCTGATCTTCGCCCGGACCTCCGGGGAGCCGGGGGACGGGGCGGGGATCACCGCGTTCCTGGTGCCGACCGACGCTCCCGGCTTCAAGGTCGAGGAGTACCTGTGGACGTTCAACATGCCGACCGACCACGCGCACATCACGCTGACCGACGTGCGGGTGCCGGACTCGGCGGTCTTCGGCGCGGAGGGCCGCGGGCTCCAGGTCGTCCAGCACTTCTTCAACGAGAACCGGATCCGGCAGGCGGCCTCCAGCCTCGGCGCCGCGCAGTTCTGCGTGAACGAGGCGGTCGCGTACGCGCAGGAGCGCAAGCCGTTCGGCAAGGCGCTGGCGGCCAACCAGGCGATCCAGTTCCCGCTGGTCGAGCTGCAGACGCAGTGCGAGATGCTGCGCGCGCTGATCCACAAGACCGCCTGGCAGATGGACCGGACCGGCCCGTTCTCGGTGTCGAAGGAGGTCTCGATGTGCAACTACTGGGCGAACCGGCTGTGCTGCGAGGCCGCCGACCGCGCCATGCAGGTGCACGGAGGCCTCGGCTACTCGCGGCACAAGCCGTTCGAGCACATCTACCGGCACCACCGGCGCTACCGGATCACCGAGGGGGCCGAGGAGATCCAGATGCGCCGGGTGGCCGGCTACATGTTCGGCTTCATGAAGCAGCGCGCGCCCAAGGGCGTCGCCGAATAGCGCGGCGACGCCCTGCACGTGCGGCCGGGCCTCAGCCGACCTTGGAGTCGCGTCCCTCCCAGTAGGGGTCGCGCAGGCTGCGCTTGAGCACCTTGCCGGACGGGTTGCGCGGGATCTCTTCGATGCGGTCGAAGCTCCGCGGGATCTTGTACGAGGCGAGGTGCTCCCGGCAGTACTCCTGGATCGCGCTGTCGGCCGGGTCGGCGCCCGGCCGCACCACGATCGCGGCGTGCACCGACTCGCCCCACTCGTCCGACGGGATCCCGAAGACCGCGGCGTCGGCCACGTCCGGATGGGCGGTCAGCACCGCCTCGATCTCGGCCGGGTAGATGTTCATCCCACCGGAGATGATCATGTCGGAGCGGCGGTCGCAGATGTAGACGAAGCCCTCCTCGTCCCGGTAGGCGATGTCGCCGACGGTCAGCCAGTCGCCGATCCGGGACGCCTCGTACTTCTGGTCGGCCTTGTAATAGGCGTCGAACACGATGCTGCTGCGCACGTACAGGTCGCCGGGCACGTGCGGCTCGGTGATCTGCTCGCCGTCCGCGCCGAACAGGCCGATCTCGATGCCGGGGGCCGGGCGGCCGCAGCTGCCCGGCTTCCGCATCTGGTCCTCGGGCAGCAGGATCGTGTCCACGCCCAGCTCGGTCGACCCGTACACCTCGTAGAGGGAGTCGTTCCCGACGCGCTCCACGTAGCGGCGCTTGAGCTCGAACGGCCAGGGCGCCGCGTTCGCGATCACCCGCTGGAGGGACGACAGGTCGTACCTGGCGAACGTCTCCTCCGGCAGGTCCACGACCCGCCGGATCGGGGTCGGCGCGGAGAACGTCGTGGTGACCTTGTGCCGGTCGACCAGCTCCAGCCAGCGCTCGGGCGCGAACTCGCGCATGACGACGACCGTGCCGCCCATCTGCTGGACGATCTGCATGAAGCTCATCGGCCCGGAGTGGTACAGCGGCCCGGTGGTGAGGTAGACGTCGCCGGGCTGGTAGCCGATCGTCATCACCAGCCCGAGGACGATCTCCGGGTCGGGGGCGCCGCGGACGACGCCCTTGGGCTTGCCGGTCGTCCCGGACGTGTAGAACATCGAGGTGCCGGCCGCGGCGTCCTCGCCGGTCGCGACCGGCTCGGTCTCCGGGCTCCCGGCCGATTCGGTCTCCAGGTGGGACGCCCAGGACGGGACGTCGCCGGGCTCGCAGCGGAACGCCAGCCAGGACGTGACGGCCGCGACCTCGGCGGCGGCCTGCTCCAGCTGCGGCGCCTGCTCGATGTCGAACAGGACGACGGCCGCGTCGGCGTTCTCGACGACGTACGCGGCCTCCTCGGGGCTGAGCCGGTAGTTGAGCGGGACGGCGATCCCGCCGGTCTTGCGGACGGCGACGATCAGCGCCAGCACCTCGGTGCTGTTGCGGCCGCACCAGACGACCTTGGTCCCGGCGGTGACGCCGAGGCCGATCAGCAGGTGGGCGTACCGGTTGGCCATCGCGTTGAACGCGGCGTAGTCGACCCGCCGCTCTCCCTCGATGACGGCGATCTTGTCAGGGGTTGCGGCGGCATGGGCGGCGAGCGGATCCTCCACGGGCGTCTCCTCGCTGCGATCGGTTGCGACGATCAGTTGCGACTAGTGGGGAAAATCACCGTACGGTCGTTCAACGGCCGGGAGCAAGGGCCTGGCGAGCTGCTGTCGCCGCCGTTGAACGATCGATCAGCGGCGTTCCGCGATCAGGAGCAGGAACAGGGCGATGGGGAACCCCTGGCGCCACCAGGGGTCGGTCCGGAGCTGCTCGGGGGACGGGTGCGGCTCGCGCAGGTCGGCGATCACGAAGCCGGCGTCTCGGAGCGTTCCAGAGTAGTACTCCAGGGGGCGCAGCCAGGAGGTGATCTCGGACGGCGACTCCAGCCCGTCCACCAGGAAGCGCTGGTCGATGCCGCGCGGGGCGAAGTAGCGCTCGGCGGGCACGGCGTCGGCCGCGCCCCGCTCGGCGTCGAAGGTGTAGAAGCACGGGTGCAGGGTGAGGACGACCAGCCGCCCGCCGCTCCTGAGCACCCGGGCGAACTCGCCGATGGCGTCCGCCGGGTCCTGGAGATGGCTGAACAGGTGGTTGCAGACGACCAGGTCGAAGCCGCCGTCCTCGGCGGGCAGGTCGTCGGCGCTCGCCCGGATGAACGACACGGTGCCGCCCGCGCCGCCGTTCCCGGCCGGCGCGGCCGCGGCGGCGTCGATGAGCCCCTGGCAGGCGTCGATCCCGACGACGTCGGCGCCCATCGCCGCCAGCCGCCGGGACAGGTAGCCCTCGCCGCAGCCCGCGTCCAGGATCCGCAGGCCCGCGCACGGGCCGATGGCGTCCAAAACGGCCTGGTCGGTCAGTTCGGTGCGGTACCGGTCCCGGCGCTCCCGGATGATCTTCACCCAGTAGTCCGCGTTCGCCTCCCACCGCTCCCGCGTGAGCTCCGCGCCCGCGGCCTTCGCGCCCGCGCCAGCCGTCTCCGTGCGTGTGGCCTCGTCCACCGGCCCCCCTCGTCCTTCTTCTTTTGTGTCAGGGCATGCCCTTGATCTTTTTCACCAGTTCCGCGCAGGCGGACCGGATCATGCGGTCCGCGCAGCGCGTTCCGCGCCGTTCCAGTGCCGCGACCAGATCGGTCCTCCGATGCCCGAACGTGGGATCGCGGCGCAGCGCCAGCGGAATATAGGTCGATACCAAATAATAGAAATAGGCATCGTTATAACTGGCGATCTCCCGCAGCACCTCGCGCGCCGTGTTCCGCAGCAGCAGCGAGCTGGGCAGCGTGAAGTCGGGGCTGATCCGGCCGTCCCGGGTATAGGTCGGGAACGACCATTCCTCCAGCGCCGTGTACATCGGCGTCCGGTCGAGCTCGCGCCGGTACCGCTCGGCCAGCTCGACGTCGTTGGAGCCGATGAGGGCGCCCATCACCACCCCGCGCATCATGAACGCGCTCTGCCGCCCGGCGGGCCGTCCCGCCAGCTCGGCGCCCGGCGTGCCGGTCACCTTGCTGACCTGGTGGGTGAGGATGTTGAGGGCCAGGATCGAATGGAACGAGTACGTCTTGCGGTCGAGCCGGGGAGCGAGGTCGACCGACGCGTCCAGGAGCTTGCGCGGCTCCTTGAGCAGGCCGCCCTCGGCGGCGTAGAGGGCCTCCAGCGCGCGGTCCGGCTCGCGCCCCCAGAAGCGGGCGAGGTAGGACGAGACCTTCTGCCCCGCGTCGCCGCGCATGATGTGCAGCGCGGCCTCCAGGGCGTTGAGCAGGTGCTGCCGGGTGACGGGGGAGCCTTCCAGGGCGTCCAGATCGACGGTCAGGCCCGCCGACTCCAGGCCGGCCACCAGCGAGTCGCGCCGTTTCCGGAGCGAATGCGCCATGAAGTATTCGGCGATTCCCGGAACCGACGACATAAGGCTCTGCAGCGACCTCCCGCTGATGCGGTCGAGCCAGCCGGTGTTGTCCCAGAGCCGGGAGACCGTGCTCTCGTCCAGCCCGGAGAACATCGCGACATCGGACATGTTCAGCCCGAGGTCCTTGGTGATTTCCGAGAGAGACTTCGGCTCGCTGTCCGCTGTCATGAGTCGCCCTGCTGATGGCCCTTTCCGGATGTCCGATCGTATCCGGGGAATCGGGCGCGTCACGGCGCAACGGTGCAATCGCCCGTTCCGTTCCTTCCGCCGGCGTGCGCACCGGCGGGCGGTGCACGCGGCCGCGGCGGCGCGGTGGCTCATCCGGGCGTCCGGCCGATGCGGCCGAGCAGCGGGACGGAGGCGCCGAGCACGGGCCGGCCGCCGGCGACGGCGAGCCCGAGCGGCGGCCCGGCCGGGCGGAGCCCCCGCGTGATCTCGTCCAGCTCGGCCGCGCTCCGCGGGGTGAACGGGATGCCGGCGTCCCGGTACAGCGCGGCCACCGCCTCCAGCGCCGGCGTCCGCTCGGCATGGGAGACCGCTACCCGGCTGCCCGGCGGCAGTCCCGCCAGCAGTTCCGCGAAGACCGCGGCCGGGTCCTCGGCGTCGGTGACGAAGTGCAGCACGCCGAACAGCAGCACCCCCACCGGCCGGTGGAAGTCGATCAGCCGCCGCAGTCCCGGCGTCGCCAGCAGCGCGCCGGGATCGCGCAGGTCGGCCTCGAACGCGCCGCAGCGGCCGCCCGCGGCCAGCAGCGCCCGGGCGTGGCTGACCACCATCGGGTCGTTGTCGACGTACGCCACCCGGCAGGACGGGTCGGCGCGGCGGACGACGTCGTCCACGTTGTCGCGCGCCGGCAGGCCGCAGCCGATGTCGACGAACTGCCGGATGCCGTCCTCGGCGGCCAGCAGCAGGCAGACCCGGCGCAGGAACGCGCGGTTGGCCCGCACGAGCCGGGAGATGACGGGGGCGCGGCGGACCGCCCGCTCGGCCAGGTCGCGGTCGGCGGCGTAGTTGTCCTTGCCGCCGAGGTGGTAGTCGTACACGCGGGCGGCGCTGGGCCGGGCGTCCCCGGACGGGCCGGCGCCGGCGCGGGACGCGTCCCGGCCGCCGATGCCCAGCACGATCCCCACCGTGGCGGCCCCTACCGGATCCCGTCGACGGCGACCCGGAACCAGAACGTGGTCGTTCCGCCGGTGTCGTGGTAGGTGCCGTAGTCGCGGGCCAGCGCCTGGATCAGGTAGAGCCCGCGGCCGCTCACGGCCGGCGCGTCGCCGGTGCCGCGGTGGCCGCCGCCGCCCGGCCGGCCGCCGGGCAGCGAGCCGCCGTCGGTGACCTCCACCCGCACGTACGGGCCGGTCCGCAGCGCGCGGAGCCGGACCGTGCCGTCCGGCCGGGGGAGGGCGTGCACCACGCAGTTGGTCACGGCCTCGCTGGTGAGCAGTTCCAGGTCGTCGAGGAGGGTGGCGCTCGCCTCGCAGCACTCGACCACCAGCGCCCGGATGTACGAGCGGGCGGGCCGCACCGCCGCGGGCGTGGAGGCCAGGTCGATCTCGCCCAGCAGGCCGCCGGCCGCGTCCGGGCGGTGGGCGCCGGCCGTGCCGAGCTCCAGCGACGGCTCGGCCGCGCGCCGCGCGCGGAACGGCGGCGTGCCGGGCCAGGCGTCGAGCGAGTCCATGGCGACGGCGGTGTCGCGTATCCGGGCAGGGCTGTATCCGAACATGCGCCTCGCACCCTGGGGAGTCGGACAGAGATGACGGGCCACGCGCGGGCACGCCGGGTGGCGACCCGGCCACGCCCGCACGACAGCCACTCTTACGCAGCGGCGCGGGGCGAGTCACCATGCCTTGCATGCGTGCAAACGTCCTGCGGTGACCTGCGGAAAGCCGCTCTCAGGGGGCCGGTGCGGCGGCGAGCACGCCGCGACTCTCCAGGTGGCGGACCAGGAGCGCGCCGATGTGCCGGATGTGGCCGGACATGGCTACCCGGGCGGCCTCGGGGTCGCGCGCGGCGAGCGCGTCGAAGACGGCCGAGTGGTCGTGCGCGGACGCCTCCGCC
Source organism: Spirillospora sp. NPDC029432 (assembly GCF_040703975.1). Classification (NCBI taxonomy): domain Bacteria; kingdom Bacillati; phylum Actinomycetota; class Actinomycetes; order Streptosporangiales; family Thermomonosporaceae; genus Spirillospora; species Spirillospora sp. NPDC029432. The sequence continues at coordinate 22,993 of NZ_JBEZWH010000018.1, read as the reverse complement.
CACCCCTCGATCGTGCCGAAGAAGCGCAGCGGCACGTAGTGCACGGTCAGGCCGAGGAGGGTGGCCATCCGGGCCGAGCCGGACGACCGGTTGATCGTGCGGTGGATCTCGTGGTTGAGCCGGTCGACCCGGCCGGCGTCGCGGTCGCGGGCCGCCGCCTCCAGCTCGTGCTGGACCTGCTGGAGCCGCTCGATCTCGGCGGCCGGGAGGCAGTGAGCCGCGCGCGCCGCCAGCTCGCCCGCGATGTAGGCCTGCACGCCGAACAGGTCCTCGACGTCCTGCCTGGTCAGCGGCAGCACGCGGAATCCGCGGCGCGGCTCCCAGCGCACCGCGCCCTCGCTGTGCAGGATCATCAGCGCCTCGCGTACCGGCGTGGCGCTCACTCCCAGCTCGGCGGCCAGGTGCTCGGTGCGCACGTAGGCGGGCGCGCGCAGCTCGCCCGCCATGATCGCCTCGCGTACGTGCGCGGCGACGCGCTCGCTGAGCTGGTGCCCCGCTCCGAGCCCCGGGACGGCCCCGGCCTGGTCGCGATCGTCCATATTCTATAGAATACAGCGGATGAGCTCCGATCTTCCGCTGGCCGGGATGCGCGTCATCGAGCTGTCCAGCTTCGTCGCCTCGCCGCTGGGCGGGATGACGCTCGCGCAGCTCGGCGCCGACGTGATCCGGGTCGACCAGTCCGGCGGCGGCCCCGACATCGGCCGGTGGCCGCTCGCCCCGTCCGGCACGAGCCTCTACTGGGCGGGCCTGAACAAGGGCAAGCGCTCGGTCACGGCCGACCTCCGCTCCCCGGAGGGCCGCGCGATCGTCGCCCGGCTGATCGCGGCGACGGGCGGCCAGGGCGGGCAGGGCGGCATCGTGCTGACGAACGCGGCGCCGCGCGCGGGCCTCTCGTACGAGGAGCTGCGGGCGGACCGCCCCGACCTGATCCACCTGCGGCTGCTCGGGCACCGCGACGGCCGCAACGCGGTCGACTACACGGTGAACGCCGAGCTGGGCCTGCCGTACCTGACCGGCCCGGAGGACCACGACGGGCCGGTCAACCACGCGCTTCCCGTGTGGGACGTCGCGTGCGGCCTGTACGTCGCGGTCGGCCTGCTCGCCGCGGAGCGGCACCGCGCGCGTACCGGGGAGGGCCGGCGGGTCGAGGTCGCGCTGCGCGACGTGGCGCTCGCGACCCTGGGCAATCTCGGCTACCTGGCCGAGGCGCAGCTGCGCGAGGAGCCGCGGCCGCGCCTGGGCAACGACCTGTTCGGCGACTTCGGCCGCGACTTCGGCACCGCGGACGGGCGGCGCGTCATGGTCGTCACGCTGTCGGGGCGGCACTGGCGCGACCTGGTCGCGGTGACCGGTCTCGGCGAGGTCGTGGCGGCGCTGGAACGGGCGTACGGCGCCGACTTCCGCCGCGCGGGCGACCGCTACGCGCACCGCGAGCCCCTCGCCGGGGTGCTGGCCCCGTGGTTCGCGGCCCGGACGCACGCGGAGATCGAACGCGACCTCAAGGACACGTCCGTGCTGCACGGGCGTTACGGCGGCCTCGGCGAGCTGGTCGCGGACGGCGCCGCGGCGCTGCGCTCCGACCCGCTGATGGGGGTGCTCGACCAGCCGGGCGCGGGAGCGCACCTGGCGCCCGGCCCGCCGCTGCTCTTCGACGGCCGGCAGGACGTGCCCCGCCCGGCGCCCGTCCTGGGCGAGCACACCGACGAGGTGCTGGGCGAGCTGCTGGCGCTGCCGGCGGGAGAGCTGGCCGACCTGCGCGGGCGCGGCGTGGTCGGGGAACGGGGGGACCGGTGAGCCTGGCGGACCATGTGGCCGATTGGCGGCCGGGCGAGCTGACCGTGTCCGAGACCATCGCGCCGGCACCGGCGGCGCGGCTGGCGGGGATCCTGGACGGGCCGGGCGTCGCGCCCGCCGCCGGCGATCCGCTGCCGCCGCTGTGGCACTGGCTGTACTTTCTCGACTGGCCCGCGCAGTCCGGGCTTGGCGCCGACGGGCACCCGGCGGACGGGCACTTCCTGCCGCCGATCCCGTCCCGCACGCGCATGTTCGCCGGGGGGCGGCTGCGGGTGGACGCGCCGCTGGAGGTGGGCGCGGACGCGGTCCGCACGTCGTCGCTCGCCGGGGTGAAGGTGAAGCAGGGGCGTTCGGGCGAGCTGCTGTTCGTGACCGTGCGGAACGAGATCCGCCAGCGCGGCGAGCTGTGCCTGAGCGAGGAGCAGGATCTCGTCTACCGGTCCGGAGGCGGCGGTACGGCCTCGCACGAGGTCGTCCAGGAGGAGCCGGTCTCCCGAGCCCCTTGGCGGCTGCCGTTGCGGGCGGACCCCGCGCTGCTGTTCCGGTTCAGCGCCGTCACCGCGAACGCGCACCGCATCCACTACGACCTGCCGTACGCGCGGGACGTGGAGAACTATCCCGGCCTGGTCGTGCACGGGCCGCTGCTGGCCGTCCTGATGGCCGAGCTGCCCCGCGCGCACGCGCCGGAGCGCCGCGTGTCCGCGCTGGCCTACCGCTTCCGGCGGCCGGTGTTCGCGGGGGAGCCGGTGCTGGTGACCGGAGAGCCCGAGGACGCGGGAGCCCGGCTGGCGGTCGTGGACGCCGCCGGTACGGTCCGCGCCGACGCGCGGGCGGAGTTCGCGCCGTGAAGGCAAGCGACAGAGGGGACAGAGGCATGTACGAGTTGAGCCCCGAAGAGGCCGCGATCGTCGAGACCGTCCGCGAGTTCGTCGACCGCGACGTGCGGCCGGTCGTCCGGGAGCTGGAGCACGCCGACGCGTACCCGGAGGCGCTGATCGAGCGGATGAAGGCGATGGGCGTCTTCGGGCTGGCGATCCCCGAGCCGTACGGCGAGGCGGCGGTGTCGACGCCGTGCTACGCGCTCGTCGCCGAGGAGCTGGCGCGCGGCTGGATGAGCCTGGCCGGGGCGATGGGCGGCCATTCCGTGGTGTCCAAGCTGCTGCTGGCGTTCGGGACCGAGGAGCAGAAGCGGCACTACCTGCCGCGGATGGCGACCGGCGAGATCCGCGCGACGATGGCGCTGACCGAGCCCGGCGGCGGCTCCGACCTCCAGGCGCTGCGCACGGTGGCCCGCCGCGACGGCGCCGGGTACGTGATCAACGGCTCCAAGACGTGGATCACCAACGCCCGCCGCTCCGACCTGGTCGCGCTGCTGTGCAAGACCGACCCGGACGCGGTGCCCGCCCACGCCGGGATCAGCATCCTGCTGGTGGAGAAGGTGCCGGGCTTCACCGTCTCCCGCGACCTGCCCAAGCTCGGCTACAAGGGCGTGGAGAGCTGCGAGCTGTCGTTCGACGACTGCCGGGTGCCGGCCTCGGCGCTGCTCGGCGCGGAGGAGGGCCGGGGGTTCGCGCAGATGATGAAGGGCCTGGAGATCGGCCGGATCCAGGTCGCCGCCCGCGCCACCGGCGTGGGCCGCGCCGCGTTCGACGACGCGTTCCGGTACGCGCAGGAGCGGGAGAGCTTCGGCAAGCCGATCTGGAAGCACCAGAGCATCGGCCACTACCTCGCCGACATGGCCACCAAGCTCACCGCGGCGCGCCGGCTGCTGCTGCACGCGGCGGAACGGTACGACAGCGGCGAGCGCGCCGACCTGGAGGCCGGGATGGCGAAGCTGTTCGCGTCCGAGACCGCCATGGAGATCGCGCTGGACGCCGTCCGGATCCACGGCGGGTACGGCTACTCGACGGAGTTCGACGTGGAGCGCTACTTCCGGGACGCCCCGCTGATGATCGTCGGCGAGGGCACCAACGAGATCCAGCGCAACGTGATCGTCAGCCGGCTGGTCGCGCGCGGCGGCCTTCCGTAGCGGCGCCGCGGGGGACGCCGAGCCCGTCCAGGAACGCCCCGGCCGCCGGCGACGGCCGGAACCGGCTCCACACCAGGTGCTCCACCCGCGCGGGGGCCTCGTCGACCCGCAGCACCCGCAGGTCGGGGACCTTCCCGACGAACGCGGCGGGCAGCATCGCGACACCGAGCCCGGCCCGGACCATCCGGGCCAGGAAGTCGACCATGGTCACCTCGAACGCGACCTCGCGGCGCAGCCCGGCCGCCGCGAACGCCTCGTCCGACTGGAGGCGTCCGGCCGAGCCGGCCGGGAAGTCGACGAAGACCTCCTCGGCCAGCCGCGCCAGGCCCACCCGGGTCTCGGCGGCGAGCGGATGCTCCGGCGGGACGACGGCGACCAGCTCGCCGCGCGCCAGCTCGTGGCCGCACACGCCCTTCGGGCGCGCGTCCCGCGGCAGCCCGAGGAACGCCACGTCCAGCGCGCCCTGCGCCACCTCCTCGGCCAGGATCTCGCTGCCGCCGACCTTGAGCGTGATCCGCACGCGGGGGTGGCGGTCGTGGAACTCCTTCATAGCCGCCGGCAGGTCTACGGCCGCGACCGTCGGGATCGTGCCGATCGCCAGCCGGCCGCGGATCTCGCCGGCCGCCGCGGCCACCTCGGCGCGGGCCCGGTCGGCGGCCTCCAGCGCCTGCCGCGCGGCGGGCAGGAACGCCTCCCCGGCCGGCGTCAGCCGCACCCGCCGGCTCGTCCGGTCGAACAGCCGGGCGCCCAGCTCCCGCTCCAGCCGGGCGATCTGGTGGCTCAGCGCCGACTGGACGACCAGGCACTTCTCGGCGGCCCTGGTGAAGTTCCCGAGCTCGGCCACCGCCACCACGTAACGCATCTGCTGCAGGTCCACGCGATCCATCTTTATCCACGATCGATCCGATGACAAACATGTGTTGGACTCATCGATCGTTCCCGGCCAGGCTCGAAGCCATGACGATCACACTCGAACGGCCCCGCGAGAAGGCCGCCGAGCCCGGGCTCGGCCGCGGGCTGCTGCTCCTCATGTCCGTCGCGACCGGCCTGTCGGTCGCCGGCAACTACTTCGCCCAGCCGCTCCTCGACCTGATCGGCCGCGAGCTGCGCCTCGGCACGACGATGGCCGCGCTGGTCGTCACGGCCGCCCAGGTCGGCTACGCGCTCGGCCTGATGCTGCTCGTCCCGCTCGGCGACCTGGTGGAGCGCCGCCGCCTCGCGGTCACGCTCTTCGGCGCCACGGCGGGCTTCCTCGTGCTGACCGCGGCCGCCCCCAACGGCACCGTCCTGCTCGCCGGAACGGCCCTCACCGCGCTGACCTCGGTCGCGGCGCAGGTCGTCGTCCCGTACGCGGTCACCCTCGCCTCCCCCGAGCAGCGCGGCCGCGTCGTCGGCACCGTGATGACCGGCCTGCTCCTGGGCGGCCTGCTGGCCCGCACCGCCTCCGGTGCGCTGTCCGAACTCGGCGGCTGGCGGACGATCTACTGGGTCAACGCCGTCCTGATGGTCGCCGTCGCCGCCCTCCTCTGGCGCCACCTGCCGCCGCTGCACACCCCGGCCGGGCTCTCGTACCCGGCGCTGCTGCGCTCCACGTTCGCCCTGTTCCGGCACGAGCCGCTGCTGCGCCGGCGGGCCGGGATCGGCGCGCTCTCGCTGGCCTCGTTCAACGTGCTCTGGACGGCCGTGACGTTCCTGCTCGCCGGAAGGTACGGCTGGTCGGAGTTCGCGATCGGGCTGTTCGGCCTGGTCGGGATCGCGGGCGCGCTGTCCACCCTCGCCGCCGGGCGGCTGGCCGACCGCGGGTACGTGCGGTGGCTCACCGGCGCCGGCACCGCCGCCCTCGCCCTGTCCTGGATCGCCATCGGCGCGGGCGGCGCGTCCCTGTGGTGGCTGGTGGCCGGCGTCCTCGTCCTGAACGTGGCGCAGCAGACCGTCCTCAACGCCAACCAGAACGTCCTGTACGCGCTGCGCCCGGAGATCCGCAACCGGCTGAACTCCGCGTTCATGACCGCGTTCTTCGCCGGCGGCGCCGCCGGCTCGGCCCTCACCTCGATCCTCTGGGTGAGCGCGGGCTGGACCGGCGTCAGCGTCCTCGGCGGCTCCCTCGCCACCGGAACGTTCGTCCTCTGGGTCCTCGAATGGGCCCTCGAACGCGCCCGCACCCGCTGAAAGGAACGCGACCAATGCGCATCACCGTCTTCGGAGCGGCCGGCGCCATCGGCGGCAGGATCGTCACCGAGGCCCTGTCCCGCGGCCACGACGTCACACCCGTCACCAGGCGGCCCGCCCCCGGCGCCCGTACCGGCGACGCCTCCGACATCGGCGACGTCATCGCGCTTAGCGCGGGGCAGGACCTCGTCATCAGCGCGACCCGTCCCGCCCCCGGCAGCGAACCCGAACTCGTCGCCACCACCCGGACCCTGCTGGCCGGGCTGCGGCGCACCGGCGTCCGGCTGCTGCTGGTCGGCGGCGCCGCGACCCTCACCGATCCCGCCACCGGCCTGCGGGTGGTGGACGGCCCCGATTTCCCCGCCGCGTGGCGTCCCATCGCGCTCGCCTGCGCCGGCCAGCTCGGCGCGTGCCGCGCCGAGACCGCCGTGGACTGGACGTACGCGAGCCCGCCCGCGCTGATCGAGCCCGGCAACCGCACCGGCCGCTACCGGCTGGGCGCCGACGAGCTGGTCGTGGACGCCGGCGGCGTGTCCGCCATCTCCATGGAGGACTTCGCCGTCGCGCTCCTCGACGAGGCCGAGCGCCCCAAGCACACGCGCACGCGCTTCACGGTCGGCTGGTAGGCGGTGGTACCCGGTAGGCGGTGGTACCTGGTAGGCGGTGGTAGAGGTGGGGGATGAAGGGATTCGCGCGGCGGGAGTTCCAGCTCGTCCTGCTCCGGCGGATGGCCGACTACCGGCCGGACCTGGTGGAGGCGGCCGCGGCCGGGCTGGGCTCGTCCCGGACGGAGATGCGCGAGGTGAACGCCCGGTGGCAGCGCATGGTCCGCTCGCCCGGTTTCCCCGGCGGCCGGCGGCGGCTGGCGGCGGTGCTCGGCCCGCCGCTGGACGAGGAGGTCCGGCGCGCCGGCGACGTCGAGGCGACGGTGGCGCGGTGGCCCCTCACCCTCTGGCCCGGCCTGCTGTACGAGGCGGTGACCGGCCTGAACGGGATCGTCCTGCAGGAGTGGCTGGTCCGGGCCGAGGGCGTCCCCGTCCCGGAGCCGCCGCGGGCGGGCGGCGAGCTGGAGCCGTGGTCGTACGTCGTGGGGGACATGGACCGCCTCTTCGACGGCGTGAAGCACTTCGCCGGGGAGGTCCCGAGCCGGTGGCACGCCGAGTTCTCCGTGAACGGAACGGCGTACCTCGCGCACTTCGTCTGGGGCCTCCTCCAGCACGTCGAGCCGGGCCAACCTCGCTAGATCCCGCTAGATCCCGCCAAACCCCGCTAGACCCCGGCTAAACCTTCCTGGCCGCATGTGGCCCGGCCGTTGCCCGGGGGCAGGGCGCCGCCCGAGTTTTGAACCTATGTTCAGAACAGAGGTTCAGGAACCGCGGCGAACGCGGAGCCCCCGCTTCCCCCTGTCGTGCCGGGTGGCGGTGCTGGGCGGGGGCCTGGCCGGGATGGCGACCGCGGCGCGCCTCCAGGCGGCGGGCGTGTCCACGGTCGTCGTCGAGGCGCACGGGCACGTGGGCGGCTGTGCCGGGTACTACCGGCGGCGCGGCTTCTCGTTCGACGTGGGCGCGACGACGATGGTCGACTTCGAGCCGGGCGGCGTCGGCGCCGAGCTGCTCGACGCCATCGGCATGGACCCCGTCCCCGGCGAGGCGCTGCCCGGCTACGTCGCCTGGCTTCCCGACCGCCGGGTGACCCTGCACCGGGATCCGGACGCCTGGCACCGCGAGCGCCTGCGCGCCTTCGGCGACACCCCGCGCCACCGCGCCTTCTGGGCCGAGCTCGACCGCGTCGCGCACGTGTTCTGGAACGCGAGCCGCGCCGGGGTCCGGCTGCCGCTGCGCCGGCCCGCCGACGCCGTCCACGACCTGAAGGCGCTCGGGCCGCGCAACCTGCCGCTCGTACGGCACCTGAACAGCACGCTCGGGGACGCCCTCGCCCGGCACGGCCTGCGCGGCGACGCGCCCCTCACCGGCCTGCTGTCGATGCTGGTGGAGGACACCGTGCACAGCACGGTCGACCGCGCCCCGTACATCAACGCCGCCCTCGGGATCACGATCCGCGGCGCCGGGCTCACCCGCGCGGAGGGCGGGATGCGCGGCTTCTGGCGCCGCTTCACCGCCCACTACCGGGGCATGGGCGGGGAACTGCGGACCGGCTGCCAGGTCCGGCGCGTCACCGGCCGGGACGGCGCGTTCGAGGTGCACACGCAGCGCGGCGTCGTCCACGCCGAGCAGGTCGTGAGCGCGCTGCCCGCCGCCACGACCGCCCGCGTCGTACCGGCGCTGACGCCACGCCTCGCCCCCTACGTCGAGCGCGACGACAGGGACCTGGGCGGCGCGATCGTCGTCTTCCTCGGCGTCCCCGAGGAGGAGGTGGCCGGGCAGGAGTTCACCCACCATCAGCTGCTGGAGGACTACCGGCGACCCCTGGGCGAGGGCAACAACATGTTCGTCTCGGTCTCCGCGCCCGGCGACACCGAGAGCGCGCCGCCCGGCCACCGCGCCGTGATGATCTCGACGCACACCGGCCTCGCCGGGTGGGAGGACCTCCCGCCCGCCGCGTACGAGGAGCGCAAGCGCGCGATCGGCGGCCGCCTCGTCGAACTCGCCCGCCGCGTGCATCCGGACCTCGGCGAGCGCGCCCGGGTGTGCCAGGTGGGGACGCCGCGCTCGTACGAGCGCTTCGCGTTCCGCCCGCGCGGCGCCGTCGGCGGCGCCCGCCAGACACCCGGCAACGCCAACCAGAACGCCGTCCCGCACACCCTCGGCGTTCCCGGCCTCTGGCTGGCCGGCGACTCCACCTGGCCCGGCCTCGGCACGGTCGCCTGCGCCCTCGGCAGCCGCGTCGTCGCCGAGGCCGCCCTGAAGAAGGCGGCCCGCCGATGACCACGGACTCCCGTGCCGCCGAACCCGCCGAGGCCGGAGGCGGCGGTGCCGTTCGCGGCCGTGGCGGCGGGCGGGCCGTTCTGGCGGGGACCGCTCGCGTACGCCACGATGATGACGGTGGGCAGCCGGATGTATCCACTGCTGACCGTGCACCTGCCGCACCGGCACTATGGGGACACCCCGCTCACGCGGACGCACACGCTGCGGGTGCGCACCGTTCCCGCCGTCTTCCTGGAGCTGACGTACCACTTGGAACACCACCTCTACCCCCGGGTGCCCAGCCACCACCTGGCCCGGCCGGCGCGCCAGCGGCCGGGCCCTTACCTCGCCGCCGCCGGGGTGCGGCCGCGCCGGGTGCCGTGACGATGGCCCGGCGCGAGGAGGCCAGGGAACGGCTGCTGCGGGCGGCCGTCCGGACGCTGGCCACCGAGGGGCACGGCGGCACCACCGCGCGGTCGATCGCCCGTACCGGCGGGTTCGCGCCGGGGGTGATCTACTACCACTACGAGGACCTGGAGGACCTGCTGCTGGCCGCGCTGCGGCACACGAGCCGGCTGCGGATGGAGGCGTACCGGGAGGCGCTGGGGTCCTGCACCGGCGCCGCCGAGCTGCTCGCGCGGCTGCGGGAGCTGTACGCCGAGGACATCGCGGAGCACGGCCACGTCGCCGCCGTCCAGGAGCTGTTCGCGGCGGCGTCCACGTCGCCGCGGCTGCGCGCGGAGCTGCTGGAGCAGGTGGAGCCGTGGGTGGACTTCGCCGCCGAGGCCGCCCGGCGGCTGGTCGCCGGGACGACGCTGGAGGACGTGCTCCCGGCGCGCGAGCTGGGGTCGGCGGCGGTCGCGCTCTTCCTCGGCGTGCAGACCCTCACGCATCTGGACGGCGACCGTTCACGGGTGGAGGCGCTGTTCGGGGTGGCGGAGCCGGCGGCGCTGCTGTGGGACGCCTTCGCCGGGAATGAACCGCCTGGCGGGCGCGACACGTAGGACGGGACAGGACGCGGGGAATCGGGCGTGCGGGGCTGGGCGGTTGTGTCGTGACCGCATTCACGAAAGCCACTGCGGTCCGGTAGCCGGGATCGGTCCGATGCGCGCCGAGCGTCGCCCCTGGTGATCTGGCGCTGACGATGCGTGTGTGGGTGCATACCACCGGGTATCGGATGTCATTCGTACAAAGCCCACCAACCCTGTCCCAAATACCCCGGCCGCGCGCCGTCTCGCGGCTGTCGCCCGCGCCCCAGGGGTGTCCGATTTGCCGGGTTCTCTCATGGGCGGGCCCGCGTCGCGCGAGGTGGCGGGGCACTCCGGGAAAAAATCACCGGCGCCGCCATAAATGCGCCGGTTTTTGCTCGCCGGCGGCCGGCCGTCATTATGTACGTGATCAGGCGCGGGCTGAACTGTCCCATTCAGGGGTGTCTGATTTTACGTTATGAGTCTGAAATACAGTTGTTTCCGATAGTTCACGTGCCGCCGCCGTGACCGGTCCGTGCCCCGGCTGTTACCTTCAATGCGTTTGGCCGATCGGGGAAATCACGAAGGGCCAGGAAGTCGCACCAGGAAGAAAGATCACCCTAGCAGAAGGGTAAAGGCGATGGAAAATGCGCAAATGATTTCCCGGGATGAGCTCAGGATGTGGCTGATTGACCAGGTGGCCTTCTACCTGGACAAGCCGGCCGAGGGCATCGACCCGCGGGTCGAGCTGGCCCGGTACGGGGTCGACTCGGTCTACGCCATCAGCATCGTCAGCGACATCGAGGACCACCTCCAGGTGGAGGTCGACGTGGCGGAGGCCCGCCGCCGGGGGACCGTCGACACCCTCACCGACTACCTGCTGGAACTGGTCGCCTGATGGACCCCGTGGTGGTGTTCGGCGACAGCCTGGCCGAGGGGCGCGACGACCCCGCCCCGGCCGGCGGCTGGAACGGCTGGGCCGGGCGGCTGGCGGCCAACCTGCGCTGGCCGCGCGGGAGCGTCGTCAACGTCGCGGGCCCGGGGGCGACGATGGCCGACGTCATCGGCGGCCAGCTGCCCCGCGTCGAGGGCCTGCGGCCCCGGCTGGCGCTGCTGAACTGCGGCATGAACGACGCGCTGAACGGCTTCGACCGGACCCGGATCGGCGGCCTGGTCAAGGAGTGGTTCGGCTGGGCCGCGGCCGCCGGCGCGCAGGCCGTCGCGGCACCCGTCCCGCACCCGCCGCTGTTGGAGCGCACCATCATCTCGAACTTCAGGAAAGGACGGATTCTGCAGCGGATCGGGGAGTTCAACGAGGAGCTCCGGGACAACGCGCAGGCATTCGGCCTGACATTTCTCGAACCCGCCGCGGTGGCCGCCGTGGAGGACCCGTCGCTGTGGAGTTCCGACGGGATCCATCTCAACTCGGTGGGTCATGCCCATGTCGCCGAAGTGATCACGGAAATCGTCAGGGACCTGCTCGGTGAGCAGGCGATACCAGCATCGGGATAGCCCGGCCCGGCCCGGGATGACCACTGTCTGGGGCACAGATGAAGAGATCGCTCTCCTTAGCCGACTCCCCTACCGAATCCCGCATCGAACCCCCCACCGGATCCCGCACTGAATCCCGCTCCGGCTTCTCGCAGGCGGCCATGACGGCCGCGCTCGGGCCGATACTCCTGCTCCAGGCCCGCCGCACGGCGCGCCGCACCCCGCGCCTCGACCCCGCGACCGGCGCCGACCGCGGCACCGTGACCGGCCGCGGCCCCCACCTGCGGGTCGTCGTGATCGGCGAGTCCACCGCCGTCGGCGTCGGCGCGTCCTGGCACGCCGAGGCGCTGCCCGGCTTCCTCGCCCGCGCCCTGCGCGAGCGGCTGCGCCGCAGCGTGGCCTGGACGGTCACCGGCCGCAACGGCGCCACCGCCCGCCGCGTCATCCGCGACGTCGTCCCCTCGCTGACTCCGGCCCTGAACGGCGAGACCCCGGACGTGGTCGTGGTGACCGTGGGGATCAACGACCTGATCCGGCGCCGCCCGCTGGAGGTCTGGGAGGCCGACCTGTCCGAGCTGGTCGCCGCGCTGCGCCGCCGGTTCCGCCGCGCCGAGCTGCTGGTCGCCGGGATGCCGCCGGTGGAGCGGTTCCCCGTGCTGCCGCAGCCGCTGCGCCGGGTGATGGCCGCCCGGGCCCGCGCGATGGACCGCATCGCGCGCGAGGTCGCGCGCGCCAACGGCGCGATCCACGTGCCGATGGACCCCGCGATGGCGGGCGACCGCGCCCTGTTCGCCGCCGACGGCCTGCACCCCTCGCCGGACGGCTACCGCATCTGGGCGGACGGCCTCGCCGCCGCCGTCCGCCCCCCGGTCCCCGTCCCCGTGACCCCGGCCCCCGCGGCCCCCGCCGTCCCGGCCCGGCCCCGTCCCCGCCGCCCCCTCCGCCCGGTCCCTGCCCCGGCCGCCCCGGTCCCGGCGGCACCCGCCGTGCCCGCCGTGCCCGAGCCCGTGCCGGCCCCGGCCCGCGTGGTCCCGAACCCCGTCACGCCGATGCCGGCCGCGCCCGCCGCGCCGGAACCCGTGCGCACCGCCCCGGCGCCCGCCGCGCCGGAGCCCGCGCCGGCGGCGCCCGCGGCCGTGGTGTCCACGACCGTCCGGTCGATCGCGTTCCGGGAGCCCGTCAACGTCCCCGTGCCCGGGATCCCAATCGCGGTGGGGCTGCCGATCACTCCGAAGGGCGTGCGGAAGGCGCAGAGGAAGAGGCCGGCATGACCGACGTAACCGGAACGTTCCGCGCCGCCGTGGAGGCCAAGGACCTGGCCGCCATCACCCGGGTGCTCGACCCCGCCGTCGAGTTCCGCAGCCCCGTCATGCCGAAGCCCTACCAGGGCCGGGACGCGGTCACCACGCTGCTGGGCGTCCTCCTGGAGACGTTCGAGGACTTCCACTACACCCACGATCTGGCCGGCCGAGCCCGCACCGGCCCACCGGCCCAGGCGCTCGTCTTCGGCGCCCGGGTCATGGGCAAGGCCGTCCAGGGAGTCGATCTGATCACGTTCAACGACGCCGGGCTGGTCGCCGACCTGACGGTGATGGTCCGGCCGCTGCCCGCGGCGATGACGCTCGCCCGGGTGGTCGGCCGGCGGATGGAGGAGCTCGCGGCACCCGCCTGAGGACGCGAACCGGGGGACAGGACGAGGGAACCGCCGAGCACACACCGGCGGGCGCCCCGCGGCGCCCTGCCCAGCAGGACCAGAGGCCGCCAAGGCCGTGAAGAGGAAGCGAACGATGAGAAGCGAAGTGTCCCCGCGCGCAGAGCTGTCCCCTGCCCATCGGATCGCCGCCGACCTGGACGCCTACCTCGGCGACCCGATGGACGACGGCGCCGGCCCCTTCTCGTACCGGGACATCGTCGAGGCCGAGGAGCGCGACGAGCTGCCCCGTGGCGCCGTCGAGACCGTCCGGGCCTGGGGGTTCCAGGAGTACCTCGTGCCGACCCAGCTGGGCGGCCGCCTCGCCACGCTGGAGGAGCTGTTCTTCGTCACCCGCGGCATCTCCCGGCGCAGCCTGACGATCGCCGTGATGTACGGGTCGGGCCTGCTCGCCGTCAACCCGGTCTGGATGTGGGGCGACGGCCGGCAGCAGAAGGCCGTCGCCGACGGGATCCTGCGCGGCGACCTGGCCTGCTTCGCGGTGTCCGAGGCCGACCACGGCAGCGACGTGATGTCGTGCGAGTCCGCGGCCGCCGGCGACGAGGACGTGCTGGTCCTGTCGGGCACCAAGTGGCCGGTCGGCAACGCCACCCGCGGCCGGTTCGTCACCACCTACGCCAAGACCGGGGCGCGGGACTTCTCGCTGCTCCTGGTCGACAAGGAGGAGCTGGACCCCGACACGTTCACGACGCTGCCGCCCGTGCGCACGCTCGGGCTGCGCGGCCACGACCTGAGCGGCATCGCGTTCGACCGGGCGCTGCTGCCGGCCGACACCGTGGTCGGGCGCCGCGGCGCCGGGCTCGTCCAGACGCTCAAGACCCTGCAGATCACCCGTACCGCCATCGCGGCCCTGTCGATCGGCACGATGGACGCGGTCGTGCGGATCGGGATGGAGTACTCGCACGAGCGCACCCTGTACGGGGCGGGCATCTACCAGATCCCGGTCATCCGCGACCATCTCGTCAAGGCGCACCTGGACCTGCTGATCGCCGAGTGCACGGCCGTGCCGGTCGCGCGCGCCCTGACCGTCGCGCCCGGGCGGCTCAGCCTGTGGTCGTCCATGGTCAAGTACTTCGTCCCCGTCATGGGGGAGGAGGTCGTGGCGAGCATCGGCGCCGTCCTCGCCGCGCGCGGCTACCTGCGCGAGGGCGTGGCGCACGGGGTGTTCCAGAAGCTCCAGCGCGACCACGCGATCGCGAGCATCTTCGAGGGGACGACCCACGTCAACCTCGCGAACGTCGCCGCGCAGCTGCCGTTCCTGATCGTCGATCCGCCCGCGCAGGAGCCGGCCGACGAGCTGCTGGACGAGCTGTTCTCCTGGACCCGTACCCCGCCGGTCTGGGAGCCCGACGGGCGCCGGCTCCAGCTCACCAACGAGGGCCACGACGAGATCGGCCGCCGCTTCGACACGACCGTCGAGACGCTGCTGTCCACGGCCCGCGTCTTCGCGGCCCCCGACGTGGCCGCCGACCTGGCCGGGCTCGTGTCGCGCATCGGCGACCTGCGCTCGGAACTGTTCGCCGGCGTGCGCGCCGACCCCGAGGACACCACCTCGGCGGCCGCCCTCCGGCGCGCCAAGAGGTACTGCGAACTCCACGCGATGGTGTCGGTCATGCTCACCTGGATCCACAACCACGCCGAATTCGGCGGCTCGTTCGCCGACGGCGCCTGGCTGGTGCTCTGCCTGGAGCGCCTGCTCGAACGCGCCCAGCCCGACACGGGCCTGTCGGAGGAGTACCTGCCCTCCCTGGAGAGCGTGATGTTCCGCTGCTTCGACGAGGGCCGCTGGTTCTCCCTCGTCGAACTCGCCGACGGCGACCAGTCGATAGAGAGGCCGGGACGATGACCGCCGCCACCGCCACCGCTGCCACCGCCGCCGAGCGCGGCTTCGTGCAGATCGTCCGCGACAACGTCCGCGAGTACGGCAACACCCGCGGCTTCACGTTCGTGTCCGAGGTGCGCGGCCCCGGCCGCGCGTACCGCGAGGAGGACCTCGGCCTCGCCGACCTCGACCGCGGCGCCCGCGCCCTGGCCGGCCACCTGCACGGCCTCGGCGTACGGGACGAGGCCGTCCTGCTCCTCTACCCCGAGGGCCTGGACTTCATCACCGCGTTCGTCGGCTGCCTGTACGCCCGCGTCATCGCCGTCCCCGCCCCGTTCCCCGACCTGGACGCGGGCCGCGCGGAGCGCACCCGGCGCATCATCGACGACGCCGGCATCCGCTGGATACTCACCGACACCGCCCACCGCGAGATGCTCGAAACGTGGGTCGCGGCGTCCGGCCTGTCCGGGACGGTCCGCTGCCTGGCCACCGACACCGACGTTACCGCCGACCCCGACGCCTGGACGATGCCCGCGTACGACCCGTCCGCGACGGCGTTCCTCCAGTACACGTCGGGCTCGACGAGCGACCCGAAGGGCGTCGTCGTCTCCCACGGCAACCTGCTCCGCAACGCGCAGGAGATCAACGCGCGGATCGAGGGCGGCGCGCACAGCGTGGGGATCGGCTGGGTCCCGCACTACCACGACATGGGGCTGGTCGGGCAGATCCTGCACCCGCTCTACATGGCGGGCCGGTACGTGCTGATGTCGCCGATCACGTTCATCAAGCGGCCGGCGCTGTGGCTGGAGCTGGTCGGGAGGCACCGGGCGACCATCATCGTGGGCCCGAACTTCGGGTACGAGCTGCTGCTGCGGCGCGTCACCGACGAGCAGGTGGCGGGCCTCGACCTGTCGTCCCTGCTCACCGTCAAGAACGGGGCCGAGCCGGTCCTGGCGGGAACGCTGGACCGGATGGTCGAGCGCTTCGGCCCGGCCGGGTTCCGCCGCGAGATCTGGATGCCGTGCTACGGCATGGCCGAGACGACGCTGCTGATCTCCGGCGCGCCGCTCGGCACGGGACCGGTGATCCGCGAGTTCGACTACACGGCGCTGACCCGGAACGAGGCCGTCCCGGCCGGCGGCGCCGCCGCCGCGGCCCCGCTCTCGGGCACGGGCACCGGCACGGGCACGGGCGACGGTTTCGAGGGGCGGGGCGCGCGCCGGCTGGTGAGCAGCGGCCGGCCGGTCACCCTCGACGTGCGCGTCGTCGACCCCGTCACCCGCGAGCCGCTGCCGGACGGCCGGATCGGCGAGATCTGGGTCGCCGGCGGCAGCGTCGCCCAGGGGTACTGGAAGCGGCCCGCCGAGACGCGGGAGATCTTCCAGGCCGTGACGGCCGAGGGGTACGGACCGTACCTGCGCACCGGCGACCTGGGCTTCCTCTCCGGCGGGGAGGTGTACGTCACCGGCCGGATCAAGGACCTCATCATCGTCAACGGGCACAACATCTACGCCCACGACCTGGAGGAGGCCGCCCGCGCCGCCCATCCGGCCGCCCGCACGTCCGCCGCCTTCTCGCTGGCGCTGCCGCCGGACCGCGGCCGCGAGCAGGTGATCATCGTGCAGGAGGTGATCCCGGCCGCGGTGAAGGAGATGGGGCTGCCCGAGCTCGCCGCGCACACCCGCGACGTGGTCGCGCGGACGTTCGGGCTGCCGGCCCTCAGCGTGGTGCTGTCCGGCCGCGGGGCGGTGCGGCGCACCACCAGCGGGAAGATCCAGCGCCGCCTGACCAGGCAGGACTTCCTGGAGGGGCGGATCAAGCGGCTGGCCGTCGATCTCGAACCCGACATCGCCGCGCTCGAACGGGCGGGCGTCTGAGGCACCGTCCGAACCGCGGCCGCGGGGCCGTCCGTACAGCACGTACGGGCGGCCCCGCCGCCGTGTACGGGCAACGGGCGGTCAACGTGCGCGGGCGCCGCCGGTTTGGTGGATCTTGCCCTTTTTCAAGAGAATCCCGAAACTCTCTTACTAGTCACGCCATTGACTAGTAAGCTCTTGCACTACCCGGGACGCCGGACGAAGGATTCCGGCAGGGAGAGTGCGACCGATGGCGCTACGGCACGCCGTTCTCGCGGCACTGCTCGACGGTGAGTACAGCGGCTACCAGCTGGCCAAGATCTTCGACATCGCGGTCTCGAACTTCTGGCACGCCGTGCCCCAGCAGCTCTACACCGAGCTGACCCGCCTGGAGAAGGAGGGGCTCATCGCCGGCCGCCAGGTCATCCAGCACGACCGTCCCAACAAGCGTGTCTTCACCGTCACGCCGGCGGGGCTGGAGGAGCTGGAGCGCTTCGCGACCCTCCCCGCCAAGCCCGGGATCATCCGCGAGGACCTGCTGGTCATGCTGCAGGTGGTCGAGCACGTTCCCGCGGAGGACGTCATCGCGCAGCTCGAAGAGCGCGCCCAGGCGGCCAAGGCCAAGGTGGAGCACTTCGAGCACACGCTGAAGCGGCTCCGGGGAGATCTCGACGAGGAGACCTTCCTCCGGTACGGCAGCCCCATCGGCCCCTACCTCACCTGTTTGCGCGGACGTCGGTTCGAATACGAGAACTACGACTGCTACACGCGCACGGCACAGGTGCTGCGCGAACGCGCGGCCCTCCAGGCCGAGGACCAGGAGTCCGCATGACTCCGCTCTTCCCCTCCCGGCTTCCCCCCTTCCCCGACTCCCTGTCACCGACCTCCTTGCCGCCGCAAGCGCACGCGGCAGCGGCACACCTCCCGGCGGCCCCCTCGTTCCGGCGCCCCGCGCGCGCCGGATCCGCGCCGCCGCACCTCAGCCGAGGAGACGACAACCATGTCGGCCGAACATCACTTCATCGACAGGCCGGGTGAGGCCGCGGTCCTGACCGCCGTCCCCACCGGCGAACAGCTGGGCGAGCTGACCCTGCCCGCCGCGCACGAGTCCGTTCCGCGGGCCCGGGCCTTCGTGCGCACCCTCACCGGCGCCCGCGGCGTTCCGCACGTCCGCGACGACGCCGAGATCCTGGTCTCGGAGCTGGTGACCAACGCCGTACGGCACGCTCCGGCCGGCGACCCGCTGCGCCTGGTCGTCCTGCGCCGCGGCACCTGCCTGCGGATCGAAGTGCACGACCCGAGCCCGGTCACGCCGAGCCTGCGCCGCGTGGACCTGCTGGACGAGACCGGCCGCGGCTGGTTCCTGGTCGCCGCCATCGCCGACCGGCACGGCATCGACCGGACCGACTCCGGCAAGTCCGTGTGGTGCGAGCTGATGGCCTGGCCGTCCCCCGGGATCCTCCACTCCTGACCGTCCCCCGCCGCCCCGGCGGCGAGGGCGGCCCGGCCCGACGGCCGGCGCCGCCGGTCCACGCATGCCCGAATCCGCCCGATCTTCCCCGTCCACTTCCCCATCCACTTTCCCCATCCCCTGATCTCCGACCGGCGCCGAGGGGAATCCGATGACCGTTGACTGGTACCGAGCAGACGGGCGACCCGCGACATCCGACGAGGCGCAGCGGCTGCTGCTCGACATACGGGGACGCCTGCTCGCGCAGGACGTCATCTACGTGGGCAGCGAAGTGGTGGTCGTCTCCACCTGGTTCACCGTGATCGACCAAGGATTGGCTTCGAACGGAAGGCCCCTGCTATGGCAGACCATCGTCTCCGATATGACGACTCACGCCGACATCGGGCAGTACACGACGCGGGAGCAGGCCAGGCGGGGGCACGCCGAAGCTGTCGTACTGATCTCCAAGCGCTTGCGGCACCTGGCCACGAGATCGCCGGGCGAGGAAGACCTGCCGTGAGAGTCGCCGCCCGCCGCAGGGCGGAGGCGGAGCGGGCGGGCAACGCCACCGGCGAACCGCACCTACCCGAGGACGTGATCTGATGGCCGCCCGACGCCGCGAGGTCGCGGCCCGCCAAGCCGCCGCCCACCAGGCCCACATGAAGACCGCGAAGAAGGCCGTTCCGCACAAGGCGCACCAGGCGAAGCCGCGTTCCGCGCAGGAGCAGGCGCGGCAGGAGCCGCCGCGGAAGAACCCGCCCCCGCCGGAGACGGCGCCGGCGAAGAACCCCCGGCGCCGCCCGATACGCCTGCGCATCACGGCGCTGCTGCTCGTCCCGCTGATGTCGCTGATCGGCCTGTGGGCGTTCGCGGCCGGCAGCAGCCTCGGCCCGGCGCTCGACAAGTACGACTACACCAGCGCCTACGAGAAGATCACGCTGCCCGGCCTCTACCTGGTGAACCAGCTGCAGACCGAACGGCAGCTCAGCGTGGTCGCGCTGAGCACCCGCGAGCAGGCCGGCG
Source organism: Spirillospora sp. NPDC029432 (assembly GCF_040703975.1). Lineage (NCBI taxonomy): Bacteria > Bacillati > Actinomycetota > Actinomycetes > Streptosporangiales > Thermomonosporaceae > Spirillospora > Spirillospora sp. NPDC029432. The sequence goes on along the minus strand of NZ_JBEZWH010000018.1, from coordinate 3,816 downwards.
GCAACGCCGGCGAGCGGCAGAAGCTCGCCGCGCAGCGGGCGCGGGTGGACGGCGTGCAGGCGGCGTTCCGCACCTCGGCGCTGTCGCCCGAGGCCAAGGAGGCGGCCGACCCCAAGAGCCTGGAGCGGCTCGACGAGGCGATCAAGCTGCTCGACCGGGTGCCGAAGCTGCGCGCCGCGGTCGACTCCGGCGACGTCCAGACCCTGGACATCATCGACGGCTACAGCCTCACGCTCGACTCCATCGTGCGCGTCTTCAGCGGCCTGGTGATCGTCAACGACCTGGACATCTTCCAGCAGGGCCGCGCGCTGATCCAGCTGGGCAACGCCCGCGCGTTCGTGCTGCGCGAGGACGCGATCGTCACGGCCGCGCTGGCGAAGAACGGCCAGATGACCGAGGCCGAGCACCGCGCGTTCGTGCAGTCGGTCGCCCTCGGGCGCCGCGAGTTCGACGTCGGCATGTCCGACCTGAGCGCGGACGTGCGCGCGCCGCTGGCCAAGGTGGCCGCGACGCCCGCGTACAAGCAGTTCCGCCAGATGGAGACGGCGATCGCCGGGGCCGACGACAACCGGCTGCCCGCCGCGGCCGCTGACTGGCCGGCGACGCTGCCGCGCCTGGAGCAGGCGTGGGGGCAGGCGGTGACGCAGTCGAGTCTGGCGCTGAACGAGCTGGCCAAGCCGATCGGGGAGCGGGTCGTGACGCGGCTCGCGGTCGCGGGCGGGTTCGGGCTGCTCGCGGTGGTCGCGTCGATCACGCTGTCGCTGCTGGCGGCGCGGAGCCTGTCGCGCGAGCTGCGCGGGCTCCAGCGGGCGGCGCTGCGGCTGGCCGAGGACCGGCTGCCGGGGGTGGTGGCCCGGCTGCGGCGCGGTGAGGAGGTCGACGTGCAGGCCGAGGCGCCGCCGTTGATCATCGGACGGACGACCGAGGTGGGCCGGGTAGGCGACGCGTTCACGCGGGTGCAGCGGACGGCGCTGGAGACGGCGGTCAGCGAGGCGCACCTGCGCAAGGGCATCAGCCGGGTGTTCCTGAACGTGGCGTGGCGCAGCCAGTCGCTGCTGCACCGGCAGCTGAACATGCTGGACGAGATGGAGCGCGGCACGTCCGACCCCAAGGCGCTGGAGGACCTGTTCCGGCTCGACCATCTGACGACCCGCATGCGGCGGCACGCGGAGGGCCTGGTCATCCTGTCCGGGGCGTCCCCGGGCCGGGGCTGGAGCCGTCCGGTGCACGTGGACGACGTGCTGCGCGCGGCGGTCGCGGAGGTGGAGGACTACACCCGGGTCGAGGTCGTGGTGGTGTCCGCCCAGTCCGCGCTGATCGGCGAGGTGGTCGCCGACGTCATCCACCTGCTGGCCGAGCTGATCGAGAACGCCACGGTGTTCTCGCCGCCGCCGACCGAGGTGCTGGTGCGGGGCGAGATGGGCGCCAACGGGTTCGCGGTCGACATCGTGGACCGCGGGATCGGGCTGGACCCGGCCGAGATGGCCGCGCTGAACGAGCGGCTCGCCCGCCCGCCGGAGTTCGATCTGGCCGACAGCGACCGGCTGGGCCTGTTCGTGGTGGGCCGGCTGGCCGCCCGGCACGGGATCAAGGTGGCGCTGCAGCCGTCGCTGTACGGCGGCGTCAGCGCGGTGGTGCTCGTACCGCGCAAGCTGATCGTGGACGTCAACCAGCCCGAGGACGAGGCGGTCGCCGGCGCGGCGGCCAACGGCGCCAACGGCAACGGCAAGGCCAACGGCAACGGGAACGGGAACGGCGCGCAGGAGCGCACCCCGGTGATCTCGACGCCCGCCGAGCGGAGCCAGTGGTCGCGGCCGGCCAGGACGATCGAGGCCGAGGTGTGGCGCAACCCCGCCGCCGAGCCGGGCACGGGCGGCCCGCCGGCCGCGCCGGGGAACGACGCGACGCTGTCGGCGCCGGTTCCGGAGGCCGGCGGACCCGCCGCGCCGCCGATCGAGTCGCTGCCGCCGGTCGACGTGCGGCGCCCGCAGCCGCCGCCGGTGGCCGCGGAGCCGCCGCCCGGCACGGCCGGACCGCCCGGATCGCGCCCCCGCGCCCCGCTGCCGCGCCGCGTACGGCAGGCCAACCTGGCCCCCGAGCTGCGCAACGCGGCCCCGCCGCCCCCCGCGGCCGCGACCCCGTCCGAGCCGCCGCGCCCGCCGTTCGAGGACCGTTCGGCGGAGGCGTCGCGCGACCTGTTCGCCTCGCTGCAGGCGGGCTGGCTGCGCGGCCGTGACGAGGACGAAGGACCGTCGGGGAACAACGGAAGAGATTGGAGAAAGTCATGACCCAGCCGGGAGTGACCGCCGAACTGGGCTGGCTTCTGGACGATCTGGTGGACCGGGTCCCCGACGTGCTCAAGGTGGTCGTGCTGTCGCGCGACGGCCTGGTCATGGGGTCGTCCCGGGACATCGGGCGCGAGGACGGGGAGTACCTGGCCGCGCTGGCGGCCGGTTTCCACAGCCTGGCGATCGGGGCGCAGCCCCATCTGGAGTCCGGCGAGATACGGCAGACGATCGTCGAGATGGAGAAGGGCCTGTTCTTCGTGGTGCCGGCGGGGGAGAACAGCTGCCTGGCCCTGCTGAGCGGGGTGGGCGCGAACGCGGGCCTCGTCGCGTACGAGATGACGATGCTCGTCAAGCGCGTCCACCGGCAGTTGTCGACGGGCCTCAGACCGGGCGGACCGGGATCAGGGTGAACCGGGATGGAAGCGCACGGTTCGCGCAGGGAGCGGTGGATCGACGAGGCCGCCGGGCCCATCGTCCGCCCCTACGCGATGACCCGTGGCCGGACCCGCCCGGTCGGGGAACCGCTCGACATCGTGGCCATCATCGTGGCGACCGGCCGCGCTCCCGAAGAGCGCATGCGGCTGTCGCGCGAGCAACGCCGCCTGCTGGCGCTGTGCCGGCGGCCGCACACCATCGCGGATCTGGCCTCGGACTCGGGCCTTCCGCTGGGCGTGATCCGGGTGCTCGCCGGGGACCTGCTCGACCAGGGCCTGGTCGCCGTGCAGCAGTGGACCCCGCCGACCGCCCAGGTCGACCAGAACCTGCTCAGGAGGGTGCTCGATGAGCTCCGTGCGCTCTGAACCCCACGACGACCCGTACCATCCGGACGAGGCACGGCCGGACGGCCCGCGGGTGGCGCTGAAGATCCTGGTGGCCGGCGGCTTCGGGGTCGGGAAGACCACGCTGGTGGGCGCGGTCAGCGAGATCCGCCCGCTCCGCACCGAGGAGTCGCTCACGCACGCGAGCGTCGGCGTCGACGACCTCGGCGGGGTGGAGGCCAAGTCGACGACGACGGTGGCGATGGACTTCGGCCGCATCACCCTGCGCGACGGCGTGGCGATCTACCTGTTCGGCACGCCGGGCCAGGAGCGGTTCTGGTTCATGTGGAACGAGCTGTCGCGCGGCGCGCTGGGCGCGGTGGTGCTGGCCGACACGCGGCGGCTGACGGGGAGCTTCGCCTCGATCGACTACTTCGAGCGGCGCGGCACGCCGTTCGTGATCGCGGTGAACTGCTTCGACGGCGCCGACCGGTACGACCAGCCGGAGATCCGGACGGCGCTGGACGTCGACCCGCAGGTGCCGGTGATCCTGTGCGACGCGCGGCGGCCGGGGTCGGCGAAGGAGGTCCTGGTCAGCCTGGTGGAGCACGCGCTGCGTTCGGCGTCGCAGCACAGCGGGAGCGGGGGCGGCGTACCGGTCGGCTGACCTCGCCAGGCCAGTCTGGATCCGCCGGTCCGTGCGGCTCTTGCGTCCACGTCGCTTCTTGGGGTTGATGCACGGCGGCGCGTGCTTTGGTTCCTGGGACGAG
>NZ_JBEZWH010000017.1:0-144659 GCF_040703975.1 Spirillospora sp. NPDC029432 | reverse complement strand
ACCAGCCGTGGTACGGGGTGAGCGCCCGGCCCGGCTCCACGCGGAACGTCACGGACGGGTGGGCGGGAACACGGGGGCGCCTCCGACCGGGGCGCCCCCGTGGGCGGCGCTCCCGTGGGCGGTGTGCCCGCCGGTGGCGCGGCCCCCGGCGGCGGCGCGGCACCGTCCGGTGGACGCCCCGCGTCCGGAGCCCCGCAGTCCACCCCCGGCGGCCCGTCGAGCGGCCGCCCCGAGGGCACGTCCCCGACGCCCTCGACCGACACCGGGCCCCAGCCGGCGAACACCCCCGAAAGCGGCTTCCCGCAGAACGGCCAGGCGAGCGACGGGACGCACCCGCCCGCTCAGGCGACGGACCCCGCCGCCGACCCGGCATCCCAGCCGAGCCCGGCCGACACCGACCGCACGACGGACCCCGCGGCCAGTACCGACCGTGCGGCAGAACCGACGGCCGATGCCGACCAGGCCACGGACCCGGCAACGGGCGGCGACCGCGGAACGGACCCGGCGGCGGGCAGCGACCGTGCGGCGGATCCGGCGGCCGGTACCGACCGGGCATCGGACCCTGCGGCCGGCACTGACCAGGTAACGGACCCGGCGGCGAGCAGCGACCGTGGGACGGATCCGGCGGCGGGCAGCGACCGTGGGACGGATCCGGCGGCGGGCACGGACCGGACCTCGGAGCCGGCGCGTTCGGAAGACAGCGGGGCACAGGTATCGAACGCCCCCGAGAGCGGCGACGGGACGCGTCCGCCCGCTCAGGCGGCGGACCCCGCCGCGGACCCGGCGTCCCAGCCGAGCACGGCCGGCACCGACCCTGCGGCGGGCACTGACCCGGCGTCGGACCCGGCGACGGGTACGGATCGGGCGGCCGATCCTGCGGCGAGCAGTGACCGGACGGCGGAGGACCCGGCGGCGGGTGCCGATCGGCCAGAAGCGACGCTCGCGGGCGACCGGGAGCAGGGCGCGGACACCGATCGTCCGGAGACCGGGGCGCGGACGCAGGAGCAGGACGCGCCGGGCGCCTTCGGGGTGTTCCCGATGGGGACACCGGCGAACGTTCCGGGTGCGGGCGCGGGCAGGACGCCCACCGGGGCCGCCGCGCGCGGTGGTCCCTCTCAGCCGAGGTGGACGCCCGAGAGCGAGGGAACGCGGACCACGGAGCCGAGCGGGATCGGCATGCCCGACTCCACGCCCCCCGCGTCGCGGACGGACGGGGAGCAGCAGGGTCCGCCGGCCGGGCAGCCACGGGATCTGAGCAGCGAGCTCAGGGACCGGTACGACGCCGACACGGTCAACGACGTGCTCGACGACGTTCTCCGGAATTCCGGTGGCCCGTGGCGCGACACGTACGGACGCCTGTCGACCGACGCCCTGCTGGCGTCCAGGCTGTTCGCCCAGAGCGACCACCGGGCGATCAACGCCGCGCTCGACAGCGGTGATCCGGGCGCGCTCGATCCCTACCGGGAGCAGGTCCGCTCCCATGACGAGGTGCTGGCGGGGCTCCGTCCCTTCGACGGGCAGGTCGTGCGGTCGGCGGAGCTGACCCCCGAACAGATCGCCCGCTACCGCGAGGGCGGTGTCGTCCAGGAGCCCGGGTTCGTGATCGCTTCGCGCGATCCGGGTGGGCCGCCCCGGGGCAACGCCGAGTTCGTCATCCAGTCCCGTACGGGACGGCTGGTGGGGCCGGCCATCGACCCGCGCCACAGCGAGGACTCGGTGCACTTCCCCCGCGGTACGCGGTTCGAGGTGGACCGGGTGGAGGATCTCGGCGACGGGCGCACCCGCATCCACCTGAAGGAGGTGGAGGCGCCCGACCGGACGGCCGGTGACCCGTCCAGGACGCCGCAGGACACGCGCGACGGCGCCGACGCGACGCGGGACGGCGCCGACCCGACGCGCGACGGCACAGACCCGACGCGCGATGCCGACGACCCGGCGCGGGACGCCGCCGACGAGGCTCCACGGCGGGAAGAGGCGCCCGTGCACCCGCGGCCGGGTCTCGACTCGCTGGTGCCGCGCGACGAGGCCGAGGCCGCCGCCCGGGAAGCCGAGATCACCGAGATCATCGAGCAGCAGATGAACCGGCGTTTCGGCCCCTACGACTCCAAAGTCACCAAGGTCGAGGTCTCGGACAACCGGGTCGTCTTCCGCGGCGAGGTCTTCGACGGCAAGAAGAAGGTCGGCGAGTGGGTCCGCTACATGGAGCGCCGGGACGGTGATCTCTGCGCCCACCACGAGAAGCTGAAGCTCGACAAGGGCTACCGCGGCAAGGGGTTCTCGAACGCCTTCAACCACCATCTGGAGGGCTGGTACCGGGAGTCGGGCGTCGACCGCATCACGCTCACGGCGGGAATGTCGGACGGCGGGTACGTCTGGGCCCGCAAGGGTTTCGACTTCAGCCGGGCGAGCGACGCGCGGACGCGGCTCCGGGATCTGCGGCAGAGGACGGACAGGCTGGAGAAGTGGCTCCAGGACCACCGGGACGACCCGTCGATCAGCGACGAGGTCTACAACCGGCAGGCGGACCTCCTGGAGGAGGCCGAGGCGCTGCTGCGCGACGCCAATACCCACAGGTTCGGCACGGCCGGCTTCCCCAGCGCCCAGGAGATCGCGCAGCTGGGCTACCGGCCGGGCATGACCAAGGACGACATCTGGCTCGGCAAGTCGGTGATGGAGGGCTCCGGCTGGGGCGGCGTGAAGAAGATCGCCGGAACGGACCCGGGCGACACCGCGAGCCCCGGCCGTTCCGACCGCGGGGAGCAGCCCGGACGGCTCCGGCGCGACCCGGAGGCCGCGGCGCCGCCACCCGAACGGGCGGGTGACCCCGCGCGCACCGATCGCACGGACGGCGCCGGGCCCCCGCACGGGCGTCCCGAACAGGATCCCGCCCGGACGGACGACGGAGCCCCGAGCGGGCCGGTCCCGCGGCGCGACGTGCCCCCGACCCTGCCGCCGCACCTGCACAACGCATGGCAGGGCAGCGCGCGGACGCCGGGAGGGCGGGCGTTCTACGGGGACGGCGGCCCCGGCACGCGCGGTCCCGTCCGGCCGCATTCCGACCGGACGTTCATGTTCGACGCGCCGGGCGACCGGAACGGCCCGGTGGTCGACGGTCGCCGGCTGACCCCGGCGGACGTCGCGGACCTCGTCCGCGCCGATCCGGCCTGGAACGGCCGCGAGCTGCTCCTGCTGGTGAACGACTCGGGCAACGACCCCAGGTTCACCGCCGAGGTGGCGCAGCGGCTCGGCGTGCGGGTGCAGGCGCCGACGACGCCCGTCACCGTCGACTCGAACGGCCAGGTCAGGGCCGGTGGCTGGGCCGCGGCCGGGCCGAACGGCCCGATCCGTACCGCGGACCCGGCACCACCGGCTCACGGCCCGGCGCGTACCGACCCGTCCGCCGGTACGCGGACCGGAGCGCCGCATGCACAGCACCGCACGCCTCAAGCACAGCACCACACGCCTCAGGCGCAGCAAGGTGCACAGCAAGGGGCGCCGCAGCCGACGCCGGGCCGTCCCCCGGTACAGGGCGGCGTCCAGAACCTGCCGCCGAGCGCGCGCCGCCTGCTGGACCAGACCTCGGCGCAGGCGACCGGGCGCCCGTTCCCGGCCGGCGCCGATCCGCGGGCGTACCTGAACGGCCTGGAAGGCGAGTACCGCTCGGCGTGGGCGCTGGCCGGCATGAACGACGGCCGCACCATGCCGACCGCGCAGGACCTGCACCGCATCTGGCAGAACCCGAACCTCACCCCGGAACAGCGCGGGCTCGTCCACCACGTGCTGTCCTCCCCGAATCCGGAGGCCCGGCTCAGGGCCATGTCGCAGTACTCGGCGCAGTGGGGCCTTCTGGGGCAGGCCCTGGGGACCCGGCCGAGTGTGGAGGCGCTCAACCGGCACGTGGCCCCGCAGGACAGCGGCGGTGCTCCGCTGGCCCGTTCGGCGGGCGACGACGGGACGGACCAGCACGGCGACGGCGCCGGCGACGCCGGCAGCCAGCCGCCGCCGGGGCTGCCGGACCACCTGCACGACGTCTACCGCGCCAGCCAGGAGACCCCGGCGGGACGCGCCTTCTACACGACCGGCGAGACGGCGCACCGCGACCTGGCCGGGCGGGTGCCGCCGGACCCGAACCGGTTCGTGATCGACGGTCACGGCGACGCGACCGGCATGCGGGTCGGCACGCGCCGGCTCAGCGTGGACGACGTCGCCGACCTGATCCGCAACGACCCGGACTGGGACGGCCGCGAGATCATGCTGCTGTCCTGCGAGACCGGCGCGGGCGACTTCGCGCGGGAGCTGTCGCAGCGGCTGGGCGTCCCGGTCACGGCGCCGAACCGGCTCGCGTGGTCGGACCGGGACGGCAACGTCTACGCCTCGACGGGCACGCCCGACCAGGACAACAGGCTGCAGCCCGACCACCCGCCGAACGGCGAGTGGACGACCTTCCACGCCGACGGCACGACGACGCCGGCCGGGCACGGCGGCAACGCCCCCGGGCACCCGAACCCGCAGACCGACCTGCCGGCGCCGCACCGGGCGGACCCGGACCTGCCGCACCAGCAGACGGACTGGGATCCGCCGCCGGTCGGGGACCAGCGTCCCGCGCGGCTCGTCCTGCAGCCGGGCCAGCGGATCGCCGATGTCGCCGACCTGGACCCCGATCGGGTCTACCACGTCTACGAGCCCACGGCCTCGGGCGCGAACGTGCTGCGCACGATCGCGTACACGGGTCCCGCGGACGCCGACGGCCACGGCCGGGTCACGCACGTCACCACGCCGCCGGTCGATCCGAACCAGACGCCTCCGTACGACCCCAACCGCGTCTACGCGCCGCCGTTCAACCCGGACCACAACGCGGACTTCACCAGCCCCGCCCCCGGTGTCACGCACCGGGTCGACCTGGGGATCGGTGAGCCGCACCTCTTCGAGGGCGACCCGGAGGACCAGGGACGGACGCCGTCGGCGACCGACTTCGACCCGCCGGCCCTCCGCCACGACACGGTCCGGGGCTACGACCTCGACGCCGAGGGGCCGTACTCCGCGCGGTCGGACCTGCCGAAGAACAGCAGGATCGCGGTCTACGACTCGCAGGGCCGGCTGCACGGCATCTTCTGGACCAACGACCGGCGCGAGGTCACGCACGTCCGGACCTGGTACGGGAACAAGGCCGACGGCTTCAACCCCGAGCTGGGCGTCAGCAAGCCCGCCATCGAGGGCGGCGACGTGCCGCGCCCGAACGCGCGCTACATGGTGGAGCCCGTCGCCCAGTTCAGGACCCTGACCGGCGCGGACTTCGACCCGCCGGCGGGACTGCGCAGCGGGGACATGCGGCCGGACGGCCGCAACGACCTGCGCGGCACGTTCCTGTACGAGACCGGCGACCGCGGCCAGACGATCGCGGCGACCGGGCAGCCGCGGTTCAGGCACGGGCTGGAGCAGCGCAACACGTACATGCAGGGGCTGTCCGGCCACCAGGGCAACGCCGACTACCCGAACCGGATCAACCCGAATTCGAACCGGTACAACGGCGGCCACATCTTCTCGTACGAGAGCGGCGGCCCCGGCGAGTTCATCAACTACTTCCCGCAGGACAGGTTCACCAACCAGCGCGGCAGCCGGAAGGGCGGGATCCCCCTCCTGACCTGGCGGGCGATGGAGGAGCAGGTGCGCGCCGTCGACGGCGGGCGGCGGACCAGGGTCGAGCGGTTCGACTTCTTCCCGGAGCCGAACGACCCGATGCGGACGCCGCTGGTCGTCCACGCGCGCTGGACCCAGGTCGACCTGTCCGACCCCCAGCGGCCGGTGGTCACGACGCGCTACCGCAGCTACCACAACCTGGACGGGGCGCAGCGCAGGAGCCACGGCATCGTCCTGCCCAACCCGCAGCCCGGCGGGCAGCCGGACCCGGGTTCCCCCGCCCTGCCGCGCCCGGACGCCGGCGCCCTGCCGCGCTCGTTCGACGACGGTCATGGCGACGGGCCGGAGACCGGCGATGGTGTCCCGCCGCGCTCGGAAGGCGATGGTGTCCCGCCGCGCTCGGAAGGCGACGGGGAGACGCCGGAGCGGCCGTTCGCGCCGGGGCAGGACCCGGCCGCGGTACCGCCCCCGCCGCAGGTGCCGCCGCTGTCTCCCGAGGCGCGGAACGTGGTGAGCCTGATCGGGGCGGACCCGGCGCTGAGGCCGCTGCTGTCCCCCGGCGCCGACATGCGGGGCATGCTCGACCACCTGCGGCTGCAGGACTTCAGCGCGCGGCGGCTGGCCGCCCTGAACGGCGGCGCGCTGCCGAGGGCGGACGACCTGCCGCGCCTGCTGCGCGACCCGTCGCTCGCTCCGGCCGACCGGTTCCTGCTGCGCGAGCTGGCGGCCGACCCGTCGGCGGGGCAGCGGCTCCAGCGGATGCAGGCGGACGCCTGGCGCCTCCACAATCTGTGGCAGGCCCTCGGCGAGGCGCCGACGCCCGAGGTGCTCGGGCGGCGCTTCGGCGAGGCCGACCAGGCCCTCGGGCAGCCGCTGCCGGGACCCGGCCAGGCGGTGCGCGGGCTGGACCCGGCGACGGCGGCCACCCTGCGGCTGGCCGACGGCACCCCGCTCGGCGACCGCGACCCCAGGCTGCTGGTGGGGACCACCCAGGTCGAGCCGGGATACGTTCCGACCACACCGGTCGGGCCGGGCGACCGCGGGCAGGTCCCGCACAACTACCGGATCAGGCTCGACCTGCCGCCGGGATCGGCGGGCGCCCGGCTCGGCGACGGGCTCTACCTGCCCCGCGGGACCCGGTACGAGATCACGGGCGCCGAGTTCCGCGGCCTGGACGCCGCGGGCCGGCCGATCTACGACCTCACCGCCAGGGTGCTCCCGTCCGCCCTGCCCCCGCACCTGCACGGCGTCTTCCAGAACAGCGTGGCCATCCCGGCGGGACGGACGCTGATCGGGACCGACGCCCCGCAGTTCGCGTCACTGCTGACCCTCCAGCCGGACCCCGACCGCTACATCCTCAACGCGCACGGCACGCGCGACGCCATGTTCATCGGCGACTACAACGTGCCGCAGAGCGTCGACGACATCGCGGCCCTCATCCGCCACGACCCGAACTGGAACGGCCGCGACGTCTTCCTGCTGTCCTGCAACACCGGTGAGAGCCGGTTCCTCGACCGGCTGACGGGCCACCGGCCCTTCGCGGCGCTGCTGGCCGAGCGGCTCGGCGTCACGGTCACCGCGCCGGACGACCTGGCGTTCAACGACCACGCCGGGAACATGTACACCACGTCCGCGCGCATGCGCCCGGACGGCACGTGGGACGTCGACCACCCGCCGCGCGGCAGGTGGGTCGCGTTCCACCCGGACGGCAGCCGCACGGTGGTGAGCCGCGGGTACGCGCCGGGCCGTGCGGTGCCCCAGCCCGGCCCGGGGACGAACGGCCCGGTGCCGTCCCGGCATCCCGTCTGGGACCCGCCGATCCGGCCGGGCCAGGCGCCGGTCCCGATCCGGCTGGGCCCCGACGACCGGATCGCCGACCGTACGGACCTGGCTCCGAACACCGTCTACCACGTCGTCGAGCCCGGGCCCGGCGGTGCGGACGTGCTGCGTTCCATCGCCCACACCGGCCCGCCCGGACCCGGCGGCCGCGCCGCGGTCACCCATGTGGCGACGCCGCCGGGCGCCGCGGGCGTCCCGATCGTCGACCCCAACGCCAACATCGACGTCATCGCCCCGCGGAACGGCGTGACCTACCGCGTCGACCTGGGCACCGGCGACCCGCAGATCTTCCGGACCGGCCAGGACGGGGGACCCTCCCCCTACTCGCCGCCGTCGCCGGGCGACGGCCTCGCCTCGGGGATCCGCTCCGAGGAGCCGCTCACCGAGGGCCGGGACGTCGAGGAGCTGGCGCGGGTCACGTTCGAGGACGGCACCACGGCGGTCCGGAAGCGGTTCCGCTACCCGCACCAGGCCGACGCGGAGGCGCTCGTCTCCGCCGTCGGGGAGGCGCTCGGCGTGCGCGTCCCGCGCGTCCACCAGGACGGCCTGACCGTCTACATGGACGAGGTGGGCGGCCGGAGCTCCTACGAGGTCGTCGACTCCGAGGCGCGCGCGGCGTGGGCCGACACCCCGGCGGGCCGGCTGCTCGGCCTGCTCGACGTGCTGGTCCAGAACCCGGACCGGTCCGGGAGCAACTGGCGCCCCGAGGACGGGCAGCCCGACGATGACGCCGTCATCTACGGGATCGACCACAGCGACGCGTTCCACGGCGTCGCGCCGAGCCCGTCCCTGAACCAGTTCACCGCGCACTACCTGCGTGAGGACGGGCCCGCCCGGACCGGGTACGTCCAGGGCAACCCGCTGAGCCCCGAGGACGTGCGGGACGTGCGCGAGCGGCTGGAGGGCCTCAGGGAGAGGTTCGTGCGGCTCGACCGCGGCGACTGGTTCGACGGCATGATGGCGCGGCTGGACGAGCTCGAACGGAACGCGGCCGGCGAGGACCGCTTCCTCACGCTGGGCCCGGCCCGTACCGACGGTGAGGACGGCGAGACCCGTACCGCCACCGACGACACCCACACCGACGACACCGACGACACCCACACGGACGACACCGACACCGACGACACCGAGGACACCGGCACCGGCGACACCGACCGGCAGGACGAGGTCCAGCAGGACGACCAGCAGGACGGTCAGCAGGACGAGGTCCAGCAGGACGGCTCGGGCGGGCAGGGCGGGCCGCCGCCGCGAGGCCCCGGGGACCCCGATGACGGCTCCGGGCTGCCGCGGCAGTTCCACGACCTGCTGCAGCGGCTGTTCTCGGGTTCGGCGGCGGACGCCGCGGCCGACCAGGGCGGCGGGCGGACGAGTCCCGACATGACGCCGCGGCTGCGGTCGCTGCTCCGGGAGCTGACGGCCAATCCGCGGCTGGAGCGGTTCCTGCGGTCCGATCCGCGCGTCCAGTCCTACCTGGACAGGCTGCGCGGCGACGGCTTCATGGCGAACCGGCTGGCCGAGCTGAACGCGAACCACCTCGGCCGGACCGGGTTCCCGTCGATCGACGAGCTGGCGGCGCTCGCGCGGCGGCCGGAGATCGGGTACATCAACACGATCCTGCTGCACGAGCTCCTCAACGACCCGATGCCGGAGCGGCGGTACCGGCAGTTGCTGGAGAACAGCCGGGTCCTGGGCGAGCTGGACGCCTTCCTCGGCTCGGACAGGGACTTCGCGGGACCGCTCGACGAGCTCAACGAGCTGACCGAGCGGCCGCTCGGGGAATCGGCCCGGGTCGTCCACGATCTGGGCGGCCTGGACTTCATGCGGCTGGGCGACGGGAGCCCGCTGGGCGACCGGGACCCGCACCTGCTGGTGGGGACCGCGCAGACCCAGCGCGGGATCGTGCCGACCACCCCGGCCGACGATTCGGCGGGCGGCGGCGGTGCGCGCTCCCGCTACCGGCTGCGGCTCGACGTGCCGGAGGGGTCGCGCGGGGCCTGGCTGGACGGCGACCTGCACCTGGGGAATCCCCAGTACCGCGTCACCGACGTCACCGAGGTCGGGAGGGACGCGCAGAACAGGCCCATCTACGAGATCACGGCCACCGTCATCCCGCCGACCCTGCCCGACCACATGCGTGCCCTGTACGGGGAGACCAGGCCGCTGGCGCACGGGCGGATGCTGTTCCGGTCCGACGAGTCCCTCTCGGAGTGGACGCCGCGCATCCAGGCCGACCCGCGGCGCTACATGTTCTCCGTGCACGGCAACCCCATGCTGGTCGCCTACCGCGACACCGCCATCGGCGCGGCCGAGCTCGCCGCCATGATCCGGCACGACCCGCAGTGGCGCGGCCGGCCGATCACGCTCCAGTCCTGCCAGACCGGCGGGCAGCGGCGTGAGGGTTTCGTGGACGGGCTCATCCGGAGGCTGCTGGGGCGTCCCCGCCCGTACGAGCCGCCGTTCGCGGCCTACCTGGCCTGGGAGCTCGGCGTCCCGGTCACCGCACCCACCCAGCTGGGATGGACGAGCTCGGACGGCGACGTCTTCACCTCGTCCCAGCGGTCCAGCCGGTCGGACTCCGGTCCCGTCATGCCGCCGAACGGCGAGTGGGTCACGTTCTTCCCGGACGGCAGCAGCGTCGTGGCGAGTCAGGGCACGCTCCCCACGTTCGTGGTCTGGGACCCCCCGGCGGGGCTCGGCGACCCGGTCGAGATCAGGCTGGGCCCGGACGAGCGCGTCGCCGACCGTACGGACCTGGAGCCGAACCGGACGTACCACGTCGTGCGGACCGGCCCAGATGGTGTGGATGTCGTCGATGCCATCGCGCACACCGGTACCCGGGACGCGAACGGCGCCGTCCAGGTCACCCATGTGGGCACGCCCCCGTTCGACCCGTGGGCTCCGGTGCGCGACCCGAACGACAGCGTCGACTTCGCCGATCCCAAGGACGGCGTGATCTACCGGATCGACCTCGGTGTGGGGGAGCCGGAGGTCTTCCGCGGCGGGGACGAGGCGCGTACCGCTGCCGCGTCCGACGCGGACTCCGTTCAGGACCCGGCGGAGGAATCCGACGGCGAGGGGCCCGACGACAAGCGGTCCAACGACGAGGGGCCCGACGGCGAGCGGTCCGACGACGAGGGGTCCGACGACGGCGAGTCCGACGACGGAGGATCCGACGAGCGGTCCGACGACGAGGGGTCCGGCGACGGAGAAGCCGACGACGGAGGGTCCGACGACGGCGGATCCGGCGACCGGGGGCGGAACGACGACGACGCGGCCGGCGGCCGCGGCCTGTTCCACGGGTTCCGGTCGCGGCAGAACGAGCCGTGGGACCAGATGTGCGGGACCTGCGGTGAGCGGCGGGTGACCGGGGACGGGCCGTGCCGGTTCGGGTCCGCCTGCCCGTTCGGGAGCTACCCGTACCCGGGAGAACCGCTGCCGGGGAAGAACGCCTCCGCCGGCGTGCAGGAGGTCGCTGGGCCCGGCCCGCAGGGTGGCCGCGACCTCGCGGCCGAAGCGGGCCCGGGCGAGCGGTCCTCCGGGTACGGCTGGTACCAGGAGCCTTCGCCGGGCGCGCCCCCTGCCCCGGAGTCCGGCGCGCCGGAGAACGTCCCCGGCGCCGCGGACGACGGTGTGCCGCCCGATCTGCCGGCCCACCTGGAGGACGTTTACCGGAACAGCATGCGGACCCCCGCCGGGCGCGCGTTCTTCGGCGCGGACGAGCCCATGATGCGTGACGCGGCCCTCGCGGTGCCGAGCGACCCCGACCGGTTCGTGGTCGACTACCACGGGGGACCGGACGGTCCCCGGGCGGCGGGGCGCACGCTCAGCGCGGACGACATGGCCGCGCTGATCCGCAACGACCCGGGCTGGAACGGGCGCGAGGTCGTGCTGATGCCCCGGGGCGGCGACTCCGGGGAGTTCGCGGCCGAGCTGTCCAGGCGGCTCGGTGTCACGGTGCTCAGCTCGGCCGACGCGGAGCTGTCGGCGGACGCGGGCGCGGCCCCGCAGGCGCCGGCGGACTCCGGCGGCCAGGGCGCGGGGATGGTCTTCTATCCCGGCGGCGGCGCGCCGCCGGGAGCGGCGGGCGGCGGGCCCGGCCGGCCGGCCCGGAAGGCGCCGGGGCGGGCGGTCCCCGGGGCCGAGGACCGGCAGGTGTGGGGTGCGCCCGACACGCCGCCGGCGGATGCCGGGTCCCCGGCATCCCGGGACGGCCACGCCCACGACCCCGTACCGGCGCCGAGGAGACCGGCGGGTTCGCCGGACCGCGCCGGGTACGGGCCGAGCGCGCTGGACCGGATGTACGGCGAGCTGCCGCCGGAGCTGCGGAACGCCGCCTGGCGGTACGCGGTCCAGGCGGCGCCCGAGGAGTTCTTCCGCCTCGGGGCGGCGGACCCGGCGTCGTATCTGGAGCGCCTGGCGCGGGCGCACCGGGCCGCCGGGAGGCTCGCGGGCCTCAACGGCGGCCGGATGCCCGCGTCCCGGCGGGAGCTGCTGGCCATCCGGGGCCGCCCCGAGCTGCCGGCCGGCTCGACGGGGCTGCTGGACGGGCTGCTGACGGCGCCCGGCCGCTCCCTGCGCGGCCTGCTCGGCATGCTCTGGAAGGACCATCTCGAATGGGAGAGGTTCCGCGGGTACCTGGGCGAGGAGCCGACGGCGGACGCCTTCCGGCGGCGCGCGGCCGAGCTCGACCGGGCGCTGAACCGGCCCCTGCCCGAGCCGCTGCGGGTGGTCCGCGAGCTGCCGGAGGTGTCGTTCCTGGTGGCCGCGGACGGCAGGCAGCTGGGTCCCCGGGACGCCGTGGCGCATCTGACCGGGACGGTCCAGACCGATGCCGCGCCGGTGCTGGCGTCGTCGTCCGACGCGGTGCCGGCCGGCGGTGGCGTGGGCGGGACGCGGGCCTGTCGTCTCCTGCTGACCCTCCCGCAGGGGTCGCGCGGGCTGTGGCTGGGCGGTGCCGGACGGCAGGAGGTGCTGCTGCCGCGCGGCACCCAGTACGTGATCACCAGGGTCGTTCCCGCCGGTGCGGCATGGACGCGGGTCCAGGGCGGGCGCCGCGAGCGCCGGGACGTCCACGACATCGAGGCCGTGGCCGTCCCGCCGGGAGTGCCGTCATGACCGTTCCGCCGCCCGTGCCGGGCCAGGTGCCCGCCCCCGCCGCCGGCGCGGCCCCCGCCGCGCCGGCGCCGCCCGCGGCCGGCTACGACCACTGGACCCGGGAGCCGGTCGTCTACTTCGAGGTGCTGTTCCGCGGGCGTCCGATCGGGCATCTGTGGGCGTCCGGGGAGCATCCGGCGGCCGGTTTCCTGTGCGCTCCCGACGCCTCCGAGGAGGTGCTCGAAGCCGCCGAGGTCTGGGAGGACCGGCTGGCCGAGGCGTACGGCCGGGGCGAGTCCGCGGTGGACGCGGTACGGCGGTGGCGCGGCGCCCCCGACGACCCACGCTGCGGGGCGGTCCCGGGAGACGCGCGGGAGCGGGGGGCGCCGAGCCTGTCGGCGCTGTACGAGCTGACCGAGCCGGGCGTCCCCGCGCCGGCGGGGCCGCTGGCGCAGGACGGGCGGTTCCACGACGGCACCCCGGTGGACCGGGAGTTGGGCCAGGGGCCGGCGTTCAGCGTGGTGTCCGCGACGTACCCGGGTAGCGCCGAGGGCCCGGTCCGATATCTCACCGTCGTCCGCCGGTCCACGGTCTTGGGGTACGTGTGGGCGGCGGAGGACGGCCGGTCGGCCGGGTACGTCCCGCGCGCGGCGGCGGGCCGGGCCGGGGAGACCGCCGCCGGGTGGTGGCGGCTGTGGCTGAGCCGGGCGTTCCAGGCCCGCCTCCCCGCCCTGGACGCCATGCGGCGGTGTGGGTCGGTGCCGGCCGACGAGACGGCCGGGTACATCGGCCCGGCGGCCGAGGAGCGGGCCCTGCCGGACCTCGACGCGCTGCGGGACCTGGCCCGTGCGTAGGAACGGCGGGCGGTGCGCGTGCTGACTACACTCGGGGCACGTCATGGCACTTAACGACGACCCGGGCCGCGTCCTGCCGGCTCCGGCCGCGGTTCCCTCGCCGGTGGACGAGCGCGCCGCCGTCGCGCGGCTCGCGCCGGAGAGCCCGCTGCTGTTCCCCTGGGCGCGGCGGGCGCTGCGGGACATCGCCGGCTCCGGCGCCGCCCGCTTCCTGGTGGGGAGGACCCTGCCGGGCTGCTGGTCGGTGCTGCCCGGCGAGGGGGAGTGGCTCACGGTCCACGAGCCCGGCGGGCCTGGGGAGCCCGAGGGCGGCGCGCCGTCCACGGCCGTGGCGCACCGGACGGCGCGCGCCGCGGTGGCGGACGCGGCGGCGGGCGTCCTGGCCGCCGCCGGAGTACGGCTGACCAGCGGCATCCTGGAGCTGGCCACGATCATCATGCGGGACCCGCGGGACGGCCGGCCGTTCTGGAAGCCGGGCGCGGCCGGCGGCGAGATCAAGGCGCGCGGCGGCGGTCCGTCCGGCCCGCGTGCGGCCGGCCCCGGGGTGGCGATCGACTTCCTGGAGGGGCGCCCGCTCGGGTATTTCGCCTGCGCGCCGGGGCCGCCTCCGGAGCGGGGGGCGTACGCGACCGTCCATGAGATCTTCGAGCTGGCCGTGCTGAACCTGCTGCCGCCGGACCCCGAGGACGGGTCGGCCGAAGGCGTGGACCTGCCCGAGGGGACGGAGCTGGACGGCTTCGGCGACCAGGGCCAGGTCTTCCTGTTCACCCCCGAGACCCCGTTCGGCAGGCGCGGCCTGTGGGGTGCCCCCGCCAGGCACGAGCACCGGGCGTACCGGGTCCGGCGGCCGCTGCGCGCCTACCCGGGCTTCCCGGTGGCGGGCGCGGTGTCCCCGGCTCCGGCCATCGGGAAGCCGGCGGAGGGGCAGGGCTACTACCTCGTGGACACGGTCGCCGACCTGGTGCGCGCCGGGGACCTGGCCGAGATCTCCGCCTCCCGGCGGGGGGCCGCCTGATGGCCCTGGCCCCCGAGGAGATCGAGGCCCGGCTGGGCGCCGTGGCCGACCTGGTCAGGCCGCTGCTGCCGGCCGGCTGGCTGGACGCCACGCTGAGCTACCACGCGCTGGGGTCGTTCGAGGCCCTCACCCTGACCTGCTACGGCGCGGCCGACGGCGGGAGCGTCGCCGGCTCCGGCGTCGTGGAGCGGCTGCGCGACCTGCGCCGCGACTGCCATGACCCGGAGACGGGCACCTGGCCTGGCCTGACCCTCCATCTCGACTCCGCCGACGACCGGTGGGGCGTGGAGCCTGAGGACATCGAGGACTTCACCTGGCGCGCGGAGGTCACCCCGGACGACTGCGCGCTGGAACTGGCCGAGTTCCCCCGGCCGGACTGGCTGGTCCCGCCGTGGATGAACGCGCTCCTGGACCTGAAGCGGGCGGCCGACTCCTTCGACCCGGCGGAGATCCTGGCCCGGCCAAGGCCGGAGGACGCGCTGCTCGACGGCACCGACTCCGGCTACTTCGCGCGGGCCCGCGGCAGGCTGGACGACTTCCTCCCCGGCGGCGGGGACCGGGTCCTGATCGGCCGCCTGGAGGAGGGCCGCTGGTCGGTCGTGCCCGCGGGATCGGCCTGGCTGGCCGTCCGGTACGCGGGCGGCCGCTGCGAGTCCGGCCGCGCGTTCGCCGGGCCCAGGGAGGCGTTCGCGCATGCCGCGGCGCGGGTCATGGCGGCGGAGGGGATCCCGGTCGACAGTGATCTGCTGAAGGAGGCCCGCGTCCTCGGCAGGGGCGTCCGGCCCCGGAACGGCCTAGACGCCTGGACGCTCGACGACGCCGGCCGTGACGCGGTGGCGCTCACCGGCGATTCGCCGCGCCCGCCGGAGGAGGAGCGGGAGTCCTTCATCGCGCTGACCCCCCTCATGAACCGGCCGGGCGGATATTTCGTGTGCGAGTCCGGCCCGCCTCCCGGCGAAGGCCCCTTCATCGCGGTGCGCAAGGTCTTCGAACTGGCGCTCTCGAAGGCGCTGCCGCCGATGCGCGAGCGCCCACCCGCACCCGCTGCCGCGCCCGCCACCGCCTCCGCGGAGCCGGAGCCCGCGATGGGCCGGCCCGGTCCGGCGACCGTCCTGCCGGAGGGCACGGAGGTCGACGCGTACGAGCATCACGACCAGCGCCTCGTCTACTCCGTCGGCACTCCTGATCACCTGCGCGGGATGTACGACCACGGCAGGGCGCCGATCTACCACGCCTACCGCGTGGAGAAGCCGATCACCGCCGTTCCGGCGAGCCTCGCGCCGCTCCCGGCCTTCAGCGACGAGGAGGAGGCCGAGCGGGCCCGTACCGACCAGGGCCAGGGCTTCTACCTGGGGGCGGAGATCGGGGAGCTGCTCCGCTCGGGCCACCTGAGCGAGATCGGCGGCTCGCCGCCCGCCCCCCGGACCATCGCGCGGACGACGATCGACCTGACGGCCCCGCCGCCGTCCGGGGCCCCCGCCGTACGGCAGCGTCCGCGGCCCTACGACGTACGGCGCCGGGACGAGCTCCTGTCCCGGCTCAGGGAGCTCCTGGAGGGAGCGGCCCCGCAGGGCTGGGCGCGGATCGACCTGCGGATCGCGATGACCGTGGAGGTCGGCGAGATCGCGCTGGCCGTGGTGATGGCGGACGGCGGCCACGCCGAGGTGGAGCCGCCCTCCGGCATCGCCGAGATCGCCGCGGAGCTGCGGTCGATGATGTACCGGCCGGACGAGGGGACCTGGTTCGGGATGCGGTTCACGATGGACCCGCCCGGCGGCCACCAGGTCCACTACAACGAGGACTTCGACCCCGGATGGACCACGCCGCTCGCGCCGTCGGCCTGGCGGCACGACCTGAGCGTGTTCCCGCGAACGGCCGAGCACGTTCCCCGGTGGCTGCGTGACAGGCTCGGGGAGGGCGGCCGAGGCCGATGACCAGTGCGATCGCGGCCCGCGGAGGGGCGCTCCGACTTCGTATCGATGGATGGGAACGAGAACCGTGGTGAACGAGCCCGAGCCGCTGAACCCGGTCGAGCAGAACGATCTGCTGCTGGAGATCACCCTGCTGCTGACCCACACCCTGCCCGAGGGCTGGGAGGAGGCCACGGTGGCCTACCGCGCCCTGGGCTCGCACAGCGAGATGCTGGCGCAGTACCGGCGGGTGGGGCGGCGGCTGCCCAGCCCCTACGCGCCGCCGCCCGAGGTGGCGGAGCTGTTCGAGCGGCTGCGCGCGGGCATGTACCGATCCGGCCAGGGCACGTGGAACACCGCCACGTTCCGGCTCACCTACCCGTCGAGCTACGACGTCGACTACGACCGCGAGGGCGAGCCGAAGTGGGTGTCGGCGCCGCCGGACACCGCTCGCGACGAGGAGCTCCGGAAGTACCCGCGCGACGCGAGGTTCCTCCCGGAATGGCTCGGCGGGGAGGCCGGCGCCGAGGTCGGGGCGATGCCCATCGCCAAGCCGTACGAGGGCTCGGAGCCCGACGGCACCCCGATCCTCGCGCAGCGGCCCGACGTGCCGGCGGAGGAACGCGACGCGCTCGTCAACTACCTGGAGAAGGCGCCGATCCTGCTGGCGGCGCGCAGCTTCTCCGAGGACATGATGGACCCGCAGCGCGCGCCGTCCGTGCCGATGACGTACCACACCGACGGCACCTGGATCTGGCCGGGCGCGGTCGCCTACTACCTGCGCGCGCACGGCGTCGCGCCGGACCCGGAACTGGTCGCCCACGTCCGGGACAACGGCTTCGAGCTGCCCGACCTCCCGGAGCCCGTCCTGTCCGCCGCCCTGAAGTACCTCTACAGCACCTTCGAACGATGAGGCCGTCATGAGCGAACTGCCGCAGCCGCCGCAGCAGGCGGTGTCCGCCTCCTACGAGCCGACCACCGCGAGTCCGGTCGTCTACCTCCCGGTGATGCTGGACGGCGACCACGTCGGCTACCTGTGGGCGGGCGTGGACGACCGGTCGGCGACGTTCATCCGGCGCAACGAGTTCCTGGACCGGGCCCTGGAGACGCCGTTCGTGTGGATCCGGCGGCTCCGCGAGGCCCACGAGCGCGGGCTCCCCGCCAGGGAGGCGATCCGGGAATGGATCGGGCGCCCGGCGGACCCGGTGGGCGGGGAGATCCCCGCGGACGCGCAGGAGCGGGTCGCCGACCGGCTGGCCGACCTGTCCGAGCTGGCCAACCCCGGCGAGCGGCGGCCGCCGTGGGCCGCGCTCGACGAGGACCTGTTCTCCGGCGGCGCGGACCGCCGGCCACCGGAGCAGGGTCCGCTGGACTTCGACGGGCCGCCGAGCTACGACCTGGACACCGACGGCCCCGTCCGCTACCTGCCGGTCGTCAAGGACGAGGTCGTCCTGGGGTACCTGTGGGCGTCGGCGGGCGGGAACGCCGCGATGTACCTGCCCCGCGCCGACGCGGGCCTGGACGGCTCGAACGCCGCCACCGCGTGGATCCTCCGGCTGCGCGATCTGTACGCGGCGGACGTGCCCGCCGGGGAGGTCCTGGGCCGGTGCAGGGGCGTCCCGGACGACGGCCGGTCCGGGACGATCGCTCCGGACGTGCGGGAGGAGGAGGCCGAGAGCCTTCAGGAGCTCGAACGCCTGGCCTCCGTCTACGAGCAGTCGCTGCGCGTGTCGTACCTGCCCGCCAAGGAGGACCCGCAGGTCGCGGCGCGGCCGCCCCTCACGCCGGAGGAGCGCGAGGCGGTGCTCGACTACCTGCGGGACGCGCCCGTCGTGTTCGACCGCGGCGACCTGCTGGTGGACGAGTTCGACCCGGCCGAACCCGCCCGGATCCCCGACACGTTCCACACCGACGGACTCTGGGTCTGGCTCGGCGGCGTCGCGTACCACCTGGAGACCCACGGGATCCCGCCCGAGCCCGACCTCGTCGAGCACATCAGGCGGCACGACCACCGGCTCCCCGAGGTCGACGCCGTCGGCACCGCGCGGGCCGAGCGCACCCTGCGCTGGACCGGCTTCCTGGTTCCGCCCCTCGATCTTCCGCCCGAGAGCGAGTGATGGAGCAGCGCATGGCACCGCAGTCCGGCCTCCCGGCGGGCGAGCAGCGGCCGCGGCCGTACGATCCGGACCGCCATGAGGAGCTCGTGCAGCGGCTCGGACGGATCCTGCTGGAGATCGCGCCGTCCGGGTGGCGGCGGGTCGACCTGCGGGTCACGATGACCGCGGCGGTGTCGGACGTGGCGCTGACGGTGCTGATGCCGGACGGCGGCTCCACCGAGGTGGAGCCGCCCCGCGACTTCGCCGACATCGCCGCGGAGCTGCGGTCGATGATGTACGTGCCGGACGAGGGCACCTGGTTCGGGATGCGGTTCACGATGGACCCGCCCGACGAGTACAGGATCAGCTTCAACGGCGGGTCCGACCCGCACTGGGAACCGCCGATCCCGCCCGGGGTGTGGGCCCACGACCTGAGCGTGTTCCCCCGTACCGCCGAGCACATCCCGCCCTGGCTCCGCGCCAAGCTCGACTCAAGCTCGCCTCCAGCGAGTAGCGGGACTTCGTGACGGGCGCGGCCTCGCGTTACGGGGCGAGCCTCGCGCTGCGGGAGGGTCCGGGAGTCTCGTAGGCTTGGGGCGAGGAAAGGAGGGCCGGTGTCGGACCCGAGCTGGCAGAGCACCGTACTACGCGAACTTGGGGTGTCCCAGACCGGGCTGGCCGTTCCTGACAGCTCCGCTTACAACGGTCACGCGGACAACTCGGGCATGGCGCCGATCCACGACGTGCCGCCGCCGGCGCAGAGCGTCTGGGGCGGGGGCTCCACGGCCGCCCAGGAGACGCCGCACGCCCCCGAGCCGCAGCAGGCCCCGCCCGAGCAGCCGGTGGCGCCCCAGCCGCCCGTCCCACAGCCGCCTTCCCCTCAGCCGGCCTCGGCACCCACCCCACAGCCGCCTTCACCGCAGGCGCCCGCCCAGCAGCCGCCCGCGCCGCAGCCGCAGGCCCAGCCGGAGCCGCCGACGTTCCCCGCGCCGCCGCCCGCGCCCCCGGTGCCCGCCGCCGAGCCGCCCGCGCCCGCTCCCGTGCCGGAGCCGCAGGCCGCGCCGGAGCCGCAGGCGCCCGAGCCGCCGCAGCCCGGGGCGTTCGAGATCCCGCTCGTGGGCTTCCCGCAGGAGCTGCTCGGGGACCCCGCCGCGCCGGGACCGGACGCGTCGCCGCAGTACGACCAGCCGCACACCGGGGCGCAGCCCGCGCCCGCGCCGGTGCCGCCCGGCCCCGGCCAGCAGGGCCGGCGGGTGGACGCCGAGGAGCTGGTCGCCAAGAACCGGCACGGCGATCCGCTGCTCCGCCGGGTCGGCCGCGGCGTGATCAAGGGCCTGGGGTCGGGCGCGCAGGGCGTCCGCGAGATGGGCGAGGTCGCCGAGCTGCTCGGCCGGCAGGTGCCCAGCTACCGGCAGATCGCCGTGGTCAGCGTGCGCGGCGGCGCCGGCAAGACGACGATGGCGGCGCTGCTGTCGACCGAGCTGGCCCGGCACCGGCAGGACCGGGTGCTGGCCGTCGACGCCGACGCCGAGCTGGGGTCGCTGCCGCTGCGGCTCGGGGTGAGCTCGGAGTACTCGCTGTTCGACCTGGCCGGCCGGCAGCCGCAGACGTTCGAGGAGGCGACGCCCTACCTGGCCCGGACGCGCGACGGCCTGTGGGTGCTACCCGCCAGCCGGAACGGCCGGATCGCCGGGGAGTTCACGCTGGAGACGTTCCAGCAGGCGCTCGGCGCCGTCAACCGCTACTTCGGGGCCGCGGTCGTCGACTGCGGCGCCGGCATCCTCACCGAGCTGCACGGCGGCATCCTGGCCACCACGCACGCGCAGGTGCTGGTGACGCCCGGCACGGTCGACGGCGCGCTGAGCGCCCGCGGCGCGCTGGAGTGGTTCACCGCGAACGGTCAGGGCGCGCTGCTGCAGCGCACGGTCATCGCGATGGTGACGCACGCGCCGCACGGCGGCGCCGACATCGACCGCGCGGTGCAGATGCTGAACGAGGGAGGCATGCACGTGGTCCAGGTGCCCTACGACCGGCATCTGGCCACGGGCAGCTCCGTGAGCCTGGACAAGCTGGGCGGCGCCACCAGGAGCGCCGTGACCAAGGTGGCCGCGGACGTGTTCGGGCGGGCGCTGGGGCTGTCGGGGGTGGCGCGGTGAGCAGCGACCTCGTCGCCCTGGTCCGGAGCGAGCCGGACGTGTACGCCGTCGCCGACGGCCTGGTCGCGCTGGGCGAGCCGGTGGAGCTGGTCGGCGGGCCGTTCCAGGCGGTACGGGTCCGCGACCAGGGCGGCCGGGTGCTGGTGTCGATCGAGGACCCGGTGCTGGTCGAGGCGCCCGGCGAGGTGGCCCGGCTGCTGGGGCGGCCGGCCGCCGAGCGGTTCGCCGCCCCGGTGTGGTGGGTGGACGTGCGCGCGGTCGCCGACGTCCCGGAGGCGTCCCGGGTGGCGCGCCGGTTCGCCGAGGCGCTGGCGCACTGGGCCGGCGGCACGGTCTGGCCGGAGCTGCCGGCCGAGCCGGCCGCGCTGAGCTGGAAGGCCACCGGCGCGGCGGCGGCTCCGGAGGGGTAGCCGGAGCGCCGCCGGCGCGGCGGTGCGTCAGCTGCTGAAGCGCAGCGTGTTCAGGACTTCCGTGCCGAGCTCGTCGCCGGCCTTGTAGACCGAGCCGTCGCGGTCGCCGACCGCGCCGCCCCGGGCCCAGTACGACTGCGCGTACACGACGCGCGAGTCGAGCGTCCATGCCTTGGTCCAGGAGTCGGGCTCCTCGGTCGGCACCGGCAGGCCGCTGGTGGAGGACGGCTTCAGCAGCTTGGGCCAGCCCTTGGAGTTCACCGCGCGGCTGATCGCGCCGGCGTCCGAGGACGAGCCCAGCTTCATGATCGAGATGACGGTGACGATGTTGCGCGTCGGGCTGGCGTAGGCCGCCGAGTACAGCTGGTCGGTGCAGGGGTAGATCCGCAGCCGGCCGGCCAGCACGGTGTTGGCGCGCGAGGTGCAGCTGCTGGTGTTGATGCCCGCCTGGGTGTACGTGCTGCCGTCCGCGGTGCGGATGGACGACTTCAGCACGCTCCGCGGGTCGCCGTCGGACGTGGGCCGGGGCGTCGGGGCGTCCGAGGTCGGGTACGTGTAGGTCGGCCGCGGCGAGGTGATGTCGCGGTCGTCGTCATCGTCGCCGGCGAGGACGACGAAGGCGCCCGCGCCGATCACGACCAGCGCCAGGATGGCGCCGACGATCAGCAGGATGACGAGCCCGCCGCCGCCGCTCTTGCGGGGCGGCGGCATGCCGCCCGGCATACCGGGGCCGGGGGGCATGCCCATCCCGGGCGGCGGCGGGGGCATCGGCGGGCCGGGCGGGCCGAACGGCGGCTGTCCGGGGGGATTCATGGGCACTCCAAAGCCGTTTTGCAGATCAGGGGTTCCCTGTCAAGATCAGGCCAGGGTACGACACCTTTTTGGCCGGAACCGGCCAGATCGAGCATCGTACCCGGGCCCGATTCGAGCGAACTCTTTGCGTCCGGGGCGCTCCAGAGCGTGCGAAGAACGTCGCATCCCCGTCGAAACCCCGTCAGAACTCCGACGCGATGGAGGTCAGGACCGTTCCACCGTGTTCGGCCGTCCCGGGGGCGGCGCCGTACCCGTACAGAGCACCCGAAGTCGGAAGTCTGTCGCCGCGCCTCGGTAGAGTGCCCGCAGTGATCCAAGCTCACGGATGAGGATGCCGCGTTGAGCGCACCACCCCCCTACCAGCCCGGCCCGCCGCCGCCTCCTCCGGGAGGCCCGTACGGCGGCGGTCCGATGCCGCCCCCGCCACCGTTCCCGCCCGGAGGGGGCCCGCCCATGCCCCCGACGCCCGGCCCGCCGGGACCGCCCAAGGGCAACGGCAACGCCGTGATCGCCGTCCTCGCCGGGGGCCTCGCCGTGCTGGTCGCCATCGGCGTCGTGGCGTTCCTGGTGCTGTCGAGCGACGGCGGCCGCAAGCGCAAGCGGGCCGGCAGCAGCATCGTGGTGCCGACCGCGACCATCCCGACCCCGCCCAGCATCGACGTGCCGTCGTCGGCGCCCACGCCGACCTCGACCGGGCCCCGCGACGTCGAGCTGAGCCCCACGTTCTTCGCCACCAGCGTGCAGACGTCCCGCGGCACGTACCGCCAGTCGAGCAACTGGGCGAGGGCCTGCAGCGCCGAGGCCAAGCCGCAGCTGGCGGCGCTGCTCAGGCGTACGCCGTGCGAGGGTCGGCTGCGCGGGGCGATGTACCAGAGCCCCAACAAGAGCGTGTACGTGCAGATGACCGCGATGAAGTTCGCGACGGAGGCGGACGCCCGCAAGGTCTCGCGCGCCGTCAACGCCAACGTCGCACCGAAGATCCGTGTCGCGTACGGCAACGAGCCCGGCCACTGGTGGTCGTCCTCGTCGTACGGCAACCACGTGCTGATCCGGCAGTCGTTCGTGAACGAGTCCCGCAACCCGGGTTCCCGGAACGGCCCCGCGCAGACCTACGGGGACACCCTGATCCGCAAGTTCCACGCGGTCCTGGGCAACCTCTACATCTGGGCCGACTGAGCGGCGCCTAGCCCGCGGCCGCCTGTGCCGTGCGCAGATGCTGCATCAGCGTGCGGTGCCGCTGCCACCCCTCGGGGGAGCGGCCGTCGCCCAGCGGGAAGAACGTGAGCGGCGCGCGGGTCGGGCCGACCTGCTGGCCGGGCAGCCCGGGCGGGCCCGTGACGGTACCGCTCACGGCCATGGCCAGCGGGCCGGGGGCGCCGGTCCAGCGCGGCTCGGTGGTCAGGTCGCTGCGGCCCGGGATGAGCTGCGCGAACAGCGACAGGATCGGCTGCTCGCCCGCCAGCGCGCCGACCAGCGACGGCAGGTGCTGGACGGGCGGCGGGTCCTCGTGCGTGTAGCCGATCGTGGCGGTGCCGACCTCGGCCATCGCGCCGCCGCCGGCGCCGGAGAACTCGCAGATCGCCTGGGCCGGGCGCGGCCCGTCCCCGACGACGAAGAGGCGGGCGCCGTTGCGGCCCCGCGCGTATTCGGTGAGCAGGTCGGCGCGCCAGGTGTGCGACAGCGGCTCGGCCGGCCCCCAGCCGGTGGGCGCCATGCCCGTGAGGAGCTTCAGCAGCCGCTCCACCGCGCCGCCCACGTTGCCTTCGGCGCCGTACCGGATCCGGTACGTGAGGCTGAGCTGCGCGCCGATCGGCGCGCCCGGCCGGGTGGTGAAGCCCGGCGCGTAGTCGCGCGCCTCGGGCACGGGCACGAACGTCCCGTCGCTCCACTGGAGGGGGCGGCCGGTGAGCCCCTCGTAGTAGCCGGTGCCGTCGCGCACGACCCACTGCATGCCGGATCCGGCCGCGGCGGCGCGCAGCGGCAGCGAGAGCCGCGAGTCCAGCGGCGTGACCAGCTGCAGGGTGCGGCCCGTCTCGCCGCAGTCGGCCAGGGTCTCGGCCAGCCAGGCGGTCAGCGGCACGACCGGGCGGTCCTGCAGCACGACCATGGCCTGGTCGGTCAGTACGTCTACGGTGCTCATCCTCACCCGAGTCTAGTCCTGTGCCCGGACGCGTCCGGGCGGGCACCTGGGGCCGGCGGCAGGAAGTTTTCCGTGGCGGCGGTGACTCATGTCCTGCTTGTGCTGAAATGTTACGGATGCAGCACCTGGCCGCTCCCGATCGCGTGTACTTCACCGGTGGCGCGCCCCCGACGCCGGAACCGCCGGAGCGGGGGCGCGGCTGGCGCGTGCTCGGGGGACTGTCGATCGCGCTGTCGGTGCTGCTCGTGGCCGGCAGCCTCACCGCGTACGGGTTCTGGCGCCGGCTGGACGGCCAGATCACCCGCGAGAACGTCGACGGCAAGCTCGGCGACGACCGGCCGGCCAAGCTCAACAGCTCCATGAACATCCTGGTCATCGGCTCCGACAGCCGCGAGGGCGAGAACGCCCGCTACGGCACCGAGCAGGGCCGGCGCTCCGACACCGCGATCCTGCTGCACCTGTCGCCCGGCGGCGAGCGCGCCATCGGGATCAGCTTCCCGCGCGACTCGATGGTGCAGATCCCGACCTGCAAGAAGACCGGCGGCGGCACCGTCCCGGCCCGGCTCGACATGATCAACTCCGCGTACGCGCAGGGCGGCCCCGCCTGCACCTGGAAGACCATCGAGTCGATCACCGACATCCGGATCGACCACTACGTCGAGATCGACTTCTCCGGCTTCACGCGCGTCGTGGACGCGCTGGGCGGCGTCGAGATCTGCGTCCCCAAGGCGGTCCACGACCCCAAGGCCGAGCTGCACCTCCGCGCGGGCCGGCAGACCGTCCGCGGCGCGGCGGCGCTCGGCTACGTCCGCACCCGCACCGGCGGCCTCGGCGACGGCTCCGACCTGTCGCGGATCAAACGGCAGCAGGCGTTCATGGCCTCGGTCGTGAAGAAGGCCACCGACAAGGGCATGCTGGCCGACCCCGGCAAGGCGTACGCGTTCCTGTCCGCGGTCGCCAGCTCCATCAAGGCCGACGACCGGCTCACCATGTCGGCGATGCAGAAACTCGCCGGCGGGCTGCGCGGGATGAGCGCGGGCAAGGTCCGCTTCGTGACCGTTCCGTACCAGGCGTACCCGCCGGACCCGCGGAACCGCGTCCAGATCAACCAGGCGCAGGCCAAGCCGCTCTTCCGGGCGATCCGCGAGGACAACGCCGTCCCCGAACCGGCACCGCCCGTGAAGCAGGCCGGCCAGGGCGCCCCGAAACCGGTGCCGCCGGCGCAGGTGAAGGTCGCGGTCTACAACGCGACCCGTACCGACGGCCTAGGGCAGCGCACCGCCGACCAGCTCACGGAGAAGGGCTTCCAGGTCGTCAAGGTCGGCACCCGCCGGAACCGCTCCGACGACGCCAGAACGCAGATCCTCTTCGGCCCCGGCGCCCGCCCGCAGGCGGCCGCCCTCGCCGCCGCCCTCCCCGGCCACCCCCCGAAACTCTGGCAGTCCGGCCGCCCCGGCCAGGTCTACCTGATCATCGGCTCGGACGGCGCGGACCTCCCGGGCGCGGCGAAGACCGTCCCGAAGGTCGTCGGCGAGATCCGAGCAGATCAGGACGTTTGCGCCCAGACCTGAGAGCCGCCCGCCGAACCCGATATGTTGGCCGCGCTAAACCTAAAAGCCCCCTCAGGCGTCCCTTGTAGGACGTAACCCCTCATGTCCCTGCCGCCCATGTCCTCCCAGCCCGTTCCCGACCCCTCGCTCCCCCCGACCTCGGAGCCGTCCCCCCGCCTCGGGCTCCGCCGGGCCGGTCACGGCCCGCCTCCCGAAATGGACAGCATGCGCCCCGAACCCTTCGCGCTTCTCATGACCGTCTACGGCGGTGACCGGGAGGAGTATGTCCGGGCGGCCTTCCGGAGCGCGGTGCACGACCAGCTGCGCCGGCCCGACCAGGTGGTGCTCGTCCAAGACGGCCCGATCGACGCCGGTCTCGGCCGCTGCCTGGCCGAACTCCTCGACGGCTGCCCGGTCGAGGCGACGTTCGTCCGGCTGGCCGACAACGGGGGGCTCGGCCCGGCGCTGGACGCGGGGCTGCAGGCCAGCCGGTACGACATCGTGGCCCGGATGGACGCCGACGACGTGGCCATGCCGCACCGGTTCCGGCTCCAGGTGCCGCTGGTGGAGGCGGGCGCCGACCTGGTCGGCGCGGGACTGCTGGAGTTCGGCACCGACCTCAGCGACATCGTCGGCCGCCGCACCCCGCCGAGCGACCCGGGCGACATCGCCCGCTACTCGCGGCTGCACGACCCGTTCAACCATCCGACGGTGGTGTACCGGCGCAGCGCGGTGATCGCCGCCGGCGGCTACGGCGACCTGCCGCTGATGGAGGACTACTGGCTGTTCGTCCGCATGATCGCGAACGGTGCGCGGGTGGAGAACGTCGCCGAGCCGCTGGTCTACTACCGGGTCGGGGACGGCGCCTACGAGCGCCGCGGCGGCCCCGCGCTGCTGCGCTCGGAGCTGCGGCTGCAGCGCGAGATGCGCCGGGAGGGCTTCATCTCGCAGCCCCAGTACCTGCGCAACGTCGTGGTCCGCGGCGGCTACCGGCTCGTGCCGACACTGATCCGGCGCCCGGTGTACCGCTGGATCGTGGCCCCGTACGGCGCCCGGCGCAACCGCTCGCGGCTGCGCGGCACGCCGGGCGGGCACCGGGGCGCGGCCGGGGCGGCCTGGCCGCGCGAGCCGTACGTGCCGCGCCACTCGCGCGACCGCGCCCCCGAGAGGCTCTACAGCCCTCAGGAAGCCGCGAAGCCCGGTCCCGAGCACCCCTAGGGGCGCCGGGGGCGCATGCCCGGACCGGCGTCCTCCGGCCCGGGCGCGCGCGTCCGCTCAGGGGACGGGACGGTCCCACAGCACCGGCTGCTCGCTCGTCCGCCCGGCGCTGCTGCCCACGCCGAGCAGCCGCTCCTTGAACGTCGCCAGCCCCGCGATCGTCTGCTGGCCGTCGCCCGCCAGGCCCTCGCCGCCGGGCTTGGCCGCCTTCCAGGCCGAGCCGTCGGTGGAGGTCCACGAGATGACGTCGGTGGAGTTCTGCGGCCCGCCCGTACCGGTGAGGGCGAGCCCCTTCGGGGTGGCGGCCAGCGCCGTCACCTGGACGTTCGTGGTGTCCTCAGGGGTGGGGAGGCGGGTCTCCTTCCACGTCTTGCCCCCGTCGGTGGACAGGTAGGCCAGCGGGGTCGCGCCCATGGCGCCCGCGGCCACCACGACGTCGCCCTTGGCCGCGACATGGGTCAGCGAACCCTCGGCGGCGCCGCCGGGCAGCTGGAGCTGCTGCAGCGTCCACTGCTTGCCGTCCGGCGAGGTCCACACCGCGGGGCGGGCCGCCGGGCCGTTCCCGACGGCGGCGTCGCGCAGGCCGCCGACCGCCACGAACCCGGACTTGGCGGCGGCCACACCGCGCAGCCAGCGGTTCGAGTTGGGCAGCGCCTCCAGGCCGTTCTTGCCGACGCTGGCGCCGCGTTCCCAGTTCTTGAGGTCGGCCGAGAACCACACGGCCGCCGACAGCCCGTCCTCACCCGCAATCACGTAACCGGACGGGCCCGACGCGGCCGCGAAGGTGGACAGCGACGTGTTCCTGGCGGGCCGGAACCGGTCGCCCGAGTCGGCCGCCTCCCAGGTCGTGCCGTCCGCGGACGTGACGACCAGCGGGCGGCGCGGGTTGACCTGGTCGGAGCCGACGGCGAGCCAGCCCGCCGGGCCCGCGGTGACACCGGTGAGCTGCTGCGTGCCCGTCCGGGACAGGACGTTGTCGCCGCCCTGCCCGCGCGCCCACCGCTTGCCGTCCTGCGTGGTCCACACCGCGGCGTCGCCGCCCGAGCTGCCGACCGCGACCGCGCGGTCGGCCGCGGCGCCCACCGCCATGACCGCGTGGTCGGGACGGACCGCGCCCGGGACCTTGCCGAGATCGACCGGGACCTGCGCGCCCGAGCCGTCCCAGACGCCGAGCAGCGCGTCGAGGTCCCCGCTGGTGTCGTCGTTGCCGACCATGATGGTCTGGCCCTCGGCCATGGCGTGGCCGAACACGTTCCGGCCCTTCTGGACGCCGAGCGTGCCCGCGTCCTGCCACGAGGCGCCGTCCTGGCTGCGCGAGATCGCGATGTCGCGCCCGCGGACGACGATCGCCGCGTACCCCTGCGAGGAGGCCAGGACACGGCCGGTGCGCTGGTAGCCGTCCGACTCCAGCCGCCCGCTCTGCGTCCAGTTCTCGCCGTCCTTGGACAGGAACGCCTGGCCGTAGGCCTTGCCGCCGCCGCGGATCTCGCGGATCGCCAGGAAGCCGGTCGGCCCGCCGCCGACCATCAGGCCGCGGGTGCCCTTGGGCACCGGGACCTTCGACTCGGTCCAGGTGCCGCCGCCGTCGTCGGAACGGAAGACGCGGCGGCCCATCTGGGGCTTGTCCGCCCCGGGGTTGGCGGTGTGCAGCCCTTCGAGCAGCACGACGTTCCCGCTGGCCGCGGCCTCCAGGAACTGGATCTCGCCGCGCTCGAACGGCAGGCCCATCTTGTTGCCGTTCTTGGCCTCCCAGCGGGTGCCGTCCGCGGAGGTCCAGACGGCCGGCTCGGCGTCCTTGAAGTCGCCCTTCTCGGACGTGTCGCCGAACGCGAGGTAGCCGGAGTCGGACGCGACCACGCGCCGCACGCGGGACTTGGGCCCGAACGGCTGCCCCGCCATGTCGGGCTGGCGCCGCCAGCTGGTGCCGTCCTGGCTCGTCCACACCGCGCCGCCGCCGCCGGCGCGGACGCCGATCGCGACCCAGCCCTTGGCGGAGCCGGCGACCACGCGCGGCACTTCGCCGGGGGCGGGCTCGCCGCCGCCCGCGCCCTCGACCGGGGCCGACTTGAACGTGCGGCCGCCGTCCTCGGACACCAGGAACTGGCCGCGGGCCGCGCGTGAGTCGGCCTCGGCGCCGACCGCGACCACGGTGGCGCCCGCCGCCGCGACCGCGGTGAGCTGCTGGTCGCGCCCGTCGGTACGGGCGCCGGGGTCGGCGGCGAAGACCGAGCCGGCCAGCCGGGCGCCGGCGTCGCCGCCGCCGTCCCCGCCGGCCATGTTCACGACGAAGAACCCGCCGCCGGCCACCAGTGCGGCCGCGGCCAGGCCGCCGACACCGATGAGGATGCCCTTCTTGGCGCCCTTGCCCTTGCGCTTGCCCTTGGACTGCGTCGGGGTGCGCCACGGCTCGTCGATCTGCGGCGGCGGCGCCACCGGCTGCGGCTGCGGCTGCATGTGGGCCTGGGCCTGCTGCTGCGGGTGCGGCTGGCCGGGGATCTCCTGCGCCCACGGGAACGGCTCCGGCGCCGGCGGTGCGGACGGGGCCGGCTTCGCCGACGCGTCCGGGATCTCCTGTGCCCAGGGGAACGGCTCGGGCGCCGGCGGGGACGGCGGGGTCGGCGGGGTTGGAGTGGGCGCGGGCGCGCCGGGGATCTCCTGCGCCCACGGGAACGGCTCCGGAGCCGTGGGGGCGGGCGGGGCCGGAGCAGGCGGCGTCGGGGCCGGCAGCGGGGCCTCCGGGACGTCCTGCGCGTAGGGGAAGGGCAGCGGCGGCGGAGCCGGCGGGCCCTCGGGGGCCGGGGGCTTGGCCGCGGACTCGGCCACCGACTTCGCGTTCGGGATCTGCTCGGTGGCCGGTGCCGGCGCCGGCGGCTTGTGCGGGAACGCGGCGGTCTCGCCGGCGTCCGGAGAGGGCGCCGCCGGCGCGTTGCCGAACGGGACGTAGTCCGACAGGTCGGTGACCGTGACGTTCGGGTCCGCCGCCGGGGGCGGGGCGGAGCCGCCGGCCGCGCCCGGGTCGATGACCTGCGTGCTGCCCTGGCCGGGGTCGCCGGACGTCTCGTCGGCGGCCGTCCGCTCTTCCGCAGGGCCGGAACCGGTCTCGGCACCGGCTTCGGGAGGCAGGGGAGGCGGTTCAGGGAGCAGGTAGGCGCCGGGGCCCGCCTGCCCCTCGTCCAGCCACTGCGGAGGGGGCGGCGCCGCGGGGCCGGAGGAGTCCGGCCCGGTCCGGGGCCGGTCGCCGCCCTGCTCGTCGTCCGGAGGCTTCGGTGAGGTCACGGCCCGTCGTCTCCCCGTTTTCCGTGAGTCGTGCTCGTGGTCGTGGGCGCCGCTGACACCGGGGCGTCAACGCGCCGCATCGGATCATATCGGCGCCGGTGTGGTGAACCCGTCGTACCGCGTTGTAGCAGGCGAATCAACCGATCTTCAGGACACCTTCAGACGGCCGCTCATCCAGCGCAGGAGCTCGGGCGTGAGCCGCTGGAAGGTCCGCAGATTGTGGCCGCCGTCGCGGGGAAAGAGCGTGGAGACCTGGAGCGGCGGCTTCGCCAGCTTCACGAACCGCTCCGCCTGGTCGAACTCGGGACCCTGCTCGGTCTGCGCCAGCAGCAGCGACACCGGCGGCGGCGGCCGGTGCTCCAGCCGCCAGATCAGGTCGTTCTCGTCGCGGACCTTCTTGCTGCCGCCGTACAGGTCGCCGGTCGAGCCGTCCTGGACGGAACGCAGGTAGCCGCCCAGCGACGCGCCCGCGGCGAACCGGTCGGAGTGCAGCATGGCCAGCTTGGCGGCGCAGTAGCCGCCGGTGGACTGGCCGATGACGCCCCAGCCGCGCGGCCCGCCCGCCACCCGGTAGGTGCTGGTGACGGCCTGCGGGACGTCCTGGGCGAAGAACGACTCGGCCTGCGGCCCGCCCGGCACGTCGGTGCATTCGGTGTCGCGCGGCGGCGCCACCATCGACCGTGTGATGACGTAGATCGTCGGCTGGATCCGGCCGGCCTTGATGCCGCCGCTGGCCTCCTTCAGCAGCCCCTGCCGCTTGATCATGCCGCGCGGGTCGCCGGGGTAGCCCGCCAGCACCAGCGCCACCGGGAACCGCCGGTCCCGGAACTCCGGCCTGAAGTACTGCGGCGGCAGGTAGACGAACGTCTTCGCGCGCAGGCCGGTGCGCGGGCCGTGGAGCGTCATCTCGTCCAGCCGGCCGTCGCGGTCCGGGGCGCGCAGCCCGGACGCGGCGCCGAGCGGCGACACCGTGCGCGGCAGCGGGCGGGCCGCGGCGAGGCCGGTGGTGCCGCCCTTGACCCGGCCGGGGCCGCCGCCGGTGGTGCCGAGCAGGTCGCCCCAGGAGACGTAGAAGAGGAAGTACCCGTTCATGCCGGCGGCGAGGGCCAGCACGAGGGAGATCTGGCACGCGGCGAGCAGTCCCAGGCGTACGGCGGCGTACCGGACGCCCCGGCCGCCGAACCTCGGGAGCAGCCACACCGTCGCGGCCGTCACCGCGACGGCCAGTACGATGAGCGCCCCGATCAGCCAGCCGCTCGTCAACTGCACACCCAACACCTCTGCACGTCTCGTTCATCGCGGTCGACGGTCGGCTAGTTTGCCCTAGATCATCCAACTGTAGGGCCCGAGTCCATCCCGAGGGGGCGGTCGAGTGAGGCACCAGCCGCTCGTCGCCGTGGCCTCGGGTGCGCTGGTCAGCACGCTCGTGGCGGGGGTGAGCGCGCTCGTGGCGGCGGGCGGCGGGGGCTCCGCCACGCCGGAGCGGAGCGCGGCGGCGAGCCCGCCGGCCCAGCGGCCGATGGGCGCCGCGCGGCCGGAGCCCAAGCCGGTGATCGGCTCCAACTTCCCGGACCCGGAAGTGCTCAAGGTGGGGAGCGCCTACTACGGCTACGCCACCAACGACAACGGCCGCAACGTCCCGGTCGCGACCGCCCCCTCGCCTACCGGGCCCTGGACCCGGACGGGCGGCGACGCACTTCCCGGGCTCCCGGCCTGGGCCGAGCCGGGCCGCACGTGGGCGCCCGACGTGTCCGTCCGCGCGGACGGCGCGTACCTCCTGTACTTCACCGCCGGCCGCAAGGGCACCGCAGAGCAGTGCGTCGGGGCCGCGGTCGCGCGGACGCCCGCCGGGCCGTTCACACCCGAGCCGGCGCCGCTGGCGTGCCGCGACGGCAAGGACACCATCGACCCGGCGGCGTTCACCGACACCGACGGCGCCCGCTACGTGCTCTACAAGCAGGAGGGCGACGGGCGGAAGGCCCCCGGAGGGATCTTCCTGCAGCGCACCACGCCCGACGGGCTGCGCCCGCAGGGCGCCCGTACGCGGATCCTGGAGAAGGGCGCGGATGAGCCGGACCTGGTCGAGGCGCCCGCCCTGGTGAAGCGGGACGGCCGGTACGTCCTGTTCTACGCGGCGGGCGTCTTCTGGGAGGACCGGTACCAGACGCGGTACGCCACGGCCGCGTCGATCACCGGCCCGTACGGCAGGGCCGCGCGGCCGCTGCTGAGCACCGAGGGGTACGGCGAGAAGATCATCGGGCCGGGCGGGGCGGACGTGGTGCACGACGGCACGGACACGTACCTGGCCTTCCACGGCATCACCCGGTTCATGGGCGGCCGGACCGTCCTGCGCTCGATGTACGTGGCACGGCTGGGCTGGGCGGGCACGGCGCCGGTGGTGCGGGGCAGCCCCGTCCGGCACGAGGCCGAGGACGGCAGGGTGTACGGCGGGCGGGTCCTGCGGGACGTGAAGGCCGCGTCGGGCGGGGCGGTGGTCGGCTACCTGGACAACGCCCAAGCGCTGGTGGACATCGACGTCTACGCGCCGGCCGCCGGGGCCTACCTGCTCAAGGTCAGGCACAACAACCGCACCGACGGCGGCGGGAGCCCGGCCGAGCACGTGCTCACCGTCAACGGCGCGGGCCGTACCGCCGTCCGCTACCCGCCCGGCGCGTCCGGCGAGTGGAGGGACGCCACGGTGGAGGTCGGTCTCCGCGCGGGCTGGAACGTCCTGCGCCTGGCCCATGGCGGAGGCTTCGCCGAACTCGACTACATCGAGGTCTCCTAGGGCGTGCCCTAGGAGCGCTGGTCGGCGGCGCGGCAGGACGCGCCGGCGCAGCCCCTGAGCTCCGCCAGCAGGGCCGACAGTTGGTCGCGGCGGGGCGCGGGCAGCGTCGCGGCGCTGTTGTTCAGCGAGGACGGATCCCGGTGCAGGTCGTAGTACTCGCGCTCGCCCGCGTCGTACTCCAGGTAGAGCTCGTTGGCCGTCCGCACCGCCGCGTACGAGGGCGGGTTGCCCCACCCGCGGCCCGGATAGTCCGGGTCCTTCGGGTCCTTGATGGGGCCGGCGTGCTCGATCAGGATCGAGTTCCGCCACTCCGGGTCGGCGCCGCGCAGGAACGGGACCAGCGACCGCCCGTCCACCGACGGGGCCGTCTTGACCCCGCCCAGCTCCTCGAACGTGGGCCGCAGGTCGGTGTTGGCGGCGAGCCGGCCGACGACGCGCCCCGCCGGGATGCCCGGCCCGGTGACGATCAGCGGGACCCGGACGTCCACGTCGTAGGCGGTGCCCTTGCCCTCCACCAGCCGGTGCTGGCCCATGTGGAAGCCGTTGTCGGAGCCGAACACGATGTAGGTGTTCCGGTCGAGCCCGCGGTCGGCCAGCGCCTTCTGGACCCGGCCGAGCAGCTCGTCCACGGCCTGCACCATGCGCACCCGGCCGCGGTACTTCGCGTCGATCGTCCGCACGCCCGCCGGGCCGATCTTCGGCCACTCGTGCATCCAGCGCGGCTTGTCGGAGATGTCGGCCTCGTTGAACGCCGGGCCGCGCGGCGCCTTCACGTTCCCGAACAGGTTCGCGTGCCGGGGCGCCGGGGTGAACGGCGCGTGCGGCGCGAACGTGGAGACCTTCAGCAGGAACGGGCGGGCGGTGGTGGACCGGTTGACGAAGTCGACGGCCTTGCCCGCCAGGACGTCGGTGAGGTAGTCGGACGGCCTGTTGCCGTACCGCACGGCCTTGCCGTTCTCGCTGAGCGTGTAGTCGTAGTTCTTGTAGCCGAAGCTGGTCGCGTACCACTCGGTCCACCCGGGCGGCACGTACGCGGGCGATCCGGCCTGCACCTTGGCGGGGTCGTAGCCGTTGAGGTACTTGCCCATCAGGGCGGTCCGGTAGCCGGCCGCCTCCATCGTGGTGGCGAACGTGTCGCGTTCGGCTCCGCCGGAGTTGAAGCGCTGCCAGCCGCCGTTGGGCGGCTCGTTGGTCCGCACCTGCGTGTTGTGCGGGTACTTCCCGGTCAGGATCGTGGCGCGGGACGGGCAGCACAGCGTGTCCGTGGCGATGAAGTTGTTGAACGTGACGCCCTGCTCGCGCATCTTCCTGACCCGCGGCATGTGGTCGACCAGGTCCCAGCTGAGGTCGTCGGTCAGCAGGAACACGATGTTGGGCTTGGCGCCCTTGGCGGCGGGCGCGCCGCCGGCGCCCTGGCGCGGGCTCGCGCCGAAACCGCATCCGGCGGCGGCGACGAGAACGGCCGCCGCGACCGCCGCGTACCAGCGCCGCGCCCTCACCGGCCGCCCCCGGGGCCGGCCTGCGCCTCCGCCCCGGCCCGGGCGGCGGCCTGCCGGGCCTGGCGGTCCTCCCGCCACATCGCGCCGGCCTCGGCCACGTCCCCGTCGAAGATCTTGCGGCCGCCCCGCATCATGACTCCTCGGTCGCACAGCTTGATCAGCATCTGGATGTCGTGGGCCACGATCACCATTGTCCGGCCCTCGTCGCGCAGCTCCCGGATCCGGGCCAGGCACTTCTCCCGGAACGGCGGGTCGCCCACGGCCAGCACCTCGTCGATCAGGAAGATGTCCGGCTCGGTGTGCGCGGCGATCGCGAACGCCAGCCGCATGAACATCCCGGACGAGTAGAACTTGACCTGGCTGTCCAGGAAGCGCTCCACGCCGGAGAACTCCACGATCGCGTCGAACTTGCGCCGGATCTCGGCCTCGTCCATGCCGAGGATGGCGCCGTTCAGGAAGACGTTCTCGCGCCCGGTCAGCTCGGGGTGCAGGCCCGCGCCCACGTCGATCAGCCCGGCGATCCGGCCGCGCACCCGTACCGTCCCCTGGTCGGGCACGAGCACCCCGGAGATCAGCTTGAGCAGCGTGCTCTTGCCGGAGCCGTTCAGCCCCATCAGCGCGACCGTCTCGCCCTGCCCGATCGTCAGGCTGACGTCGTCGAGCGCATTGAACCTCTCCGACAGGCTCTGGCGGCGGACGGCGCGCACGGTCATGTCCTTGATGGAGCGCGCGTGCCTGATCGTGAACTGCTTGCGCACGGAGTCCACGACGATCCTGGGAAGCTGCTCGGTCACGTCACAGCTCCTGGGCGAAGCGCTTCTGGAGCGAGCCGAACGTCCAGTGGCCGATGAGGAAGACCGCCACCGCGAACCCCAGCGACGCGACGGTGTGCGCGCCGAGCGCGGGCACGGGCGGCAGCGCGCCCGGCGCGGCCGGTTCCCAGAACGCCTTCTGGAACAGCGCGACCGCGCTGACC
This sequence comes from Spirillospora sp. NPDC029432, assembly GCF_040703975.1. Taxonomy (NCBI): domain Bacteria; kingdom Bacillati; phylum Actinomycetota; class Actinomycetes; order Streptosporangiales; family Thermomonosporaceae; genus Spirillospora; species Spirillospora sp. NPDC029432. The sequence continues at coordinate 109,388 of NZ_JBEZWH010000017.1, read as the reverse complement.
AGCGGGTTGGCCAGGTAGACCTGGAGGAGCCACTCGGGCGCGTGGTCGCGGACATGGGTCCAGGGGTAGATCATCGGCACCGACCAGGTGACGACGATCATGGTGATGTCCACGACCTGCTCCATGTCGTGGAAGAACACGTTCACCGCCGCGCACAGCAGCCCGAGCCCGATCCCGAACAGCACCACGATCGCCAGCCCGACGACCGCCCCGGCCAGGCCGCCGGGCGTCGGCCGCCAGCCGAACGACAGCGCCCCCACCAGCAGGATCGCCATCCCCGGCAGGAAGTGCACCAGCGACACCAGCAGCGACGCGGTCGGGAACAGCTCGCGCGGGAGGAAGACCTTCCGTACCAGCGGCGCGTTGTGCAGGACGGACTTGGTCGCCGACTGGAGCGTCTCGGTGAACAGGTTGACCAGCACCATGCCGGAGAACAGGTAGACCGGGAAGTCCTTGATCACCCGGTCCATGCCCATGAACACGCCGACGACGAAGAAGTAGACGCCGAAGTAGACCGCCGGCCGGACGTACGACCAGCCGAGCCCGAGCAGCGAGCCCTTGTAGCGCGCCTTCAGCTCCCGCCGTACCAGCAGCCGCAGCAGGTAGCGGCGTTGCAGGACCTCCCCGAAGCCGCCGCCGGCCGCCGGGTCGCGCAGCTCCGCCGCGGACCCGGCCACCGTCGCGGGCGCCGTGGACGTCACGACGACGGGCGCGAGGCCTCGAACGTCTCGCGCCATCGCTCCGGGGACGTCAGCTCGCCCATCGCCGACCGGTACTCCTCGGCGAGCCGCGGCCACTCCTTGTAGAGCCGACCGTGCAGGGCGCTGGTGCGCTGCATGAGTGAGCGGAACCGCCGGGGGTCGCGCTGGTACCAGGCCGCGCCGGTGCCGTCGGCCGCCGAGACGAGCGCGCTGTCGAACTGCGACAGCTTCCACCAGCGCAGGTCGATGTGCGGGACGATGGCCTGCGGGTTGCGGACCGCGGCCGTGTCCACCGGCCGCAGCTGCTTGATCCCGCCGACCACCGCGGCCTTGATCATGCCCTTGCGGTCCTTCGGCGGCGCCGCCTCGCGGCCCTTGCGCGGCGGCTTGGTACGCCGGATCGCCGGGAAGTCCTCCAGGTCCTCCTCGTACTTGGCGTCGGTGAACCGCTTCCGGAACTCCCGGATCTCGGCCATCTTCGTCACGATCGAGGTGTGCATGTGGTCCGGGCCGAGCAGCACGTCCTCGATCGCCATCAGCATCAGCTCGGCGGCCGAGTACTGCATGGCCAGCGCGTGCTTGACCGAGACGAACAGGCTCTCCTTGAGGAGGTTGCCGCCGCGCTCGTACGGGGAGTGCACCAGCGCCGACACCAGCCGGTTCCGCTCGTGGAAGTAGGCCTGCCAGTCGATCGTGTCGTCCTTGTCGTGCCACGGCACGTGCCAGACCGCGCTGCCGGGCAGCGACACGGTCGGGTAGCCGGCGGCGCGGGCCCGCACCCCGTACTCGGCGTCGTCCCACTTGATGAACATCGGCATCGACAGCCCGACGTCCTTGATCACGGCGGTCGGGATGAGGCACATCCACCAGCCGTTGTAGTCGACGTCGATCCGGCGGTGCAGCCACGCGGTCTCGCGCATCCGGTGGTAGCCGAAGTCGTGGCCGTGGAAGGTGTGCTGGGCCGGGCCCCAGAACCAGCGGTACGGGGCGAGCGTCTCGCCGTAGGCGTGCAGCACCGACCGGTCGTACAGGCTGAACATGTGCCCGCCGACGATGGTCGGCTTGCGGGTGAGGTCGCCGAACGTGACCGCCCGCAGGATGCCCTCGGGCTCGGTGACCACGTCGTCGTCGAGCAGCAGCACGTAGTCGCTCGACCCGGCGCGCACGGTCTCGTCCATGGCCCGCGCGAACCCGCCGGAGCCGCCCAGGTTGCCCTGGTCGATCACGCGCAGCCGGCCGCCGAGCTCCTTGGCCGCGTCGGCGAACCCGGGGTGCTCCTCGACCCGCCGGGTGCCCTGGTCGACGACGTAGATCTCGTCGATGACCTCCAGCACGTCGGTGGCCTTCGCCAGCGCCTCCAGCTGCTTGACGCAGAAGTCGGGCCGGTTGAACGTGGTGATCCCGATGCTGGTGCGGCCGCGCGGGGCGTCGGTCTCGGCGCACCACTCGGCGCGTTCCAGCACGGCCGGGCTCTCCCCGGCGACCAGCTCGAACCAGTACCAGCCGCCGTCCACGAACGGCTTGAGCGGCAGCGTGAACAGGCGCTCCTCGGTGGTGGCCGAGTGCACCTCGTGCGACTCGAGCCGCTGGGAGTGGCCCTTCGCGTTGGAGCGGTAGACCAGGATCTTGGCGTCGCCGCGGACCCGGACCCGGAGCACGACCTCCTCCAGCCGCGTCCAGCGCCGCCAGTAGCTGGCCGGGAACGCGTTGAAGTAGGTCAGGAACGACACCCGCCGCCCGGCCGGGACGGCCACCCGGCGCCGGTCGCGGCCGGTCTCGCCGTCCTCGTCCTCGCGGCCGGAGCCGTCCCAGTGCTCGGCGGGCTGGAACTCGGCCGTCGCCCCGGCCGGCTCGGCCAGCTGCTCGGCCGACAGCACCGCGATCCCGCCGGCCGGGCCCTCGCCGCGGCCGGCGGGCCGGTCCGCGCCGGGCCCGTCCTGGTCGGCCTGCCGGGTGCGGACGATGTTGCCCTCGATGTAGAGCTTGAGGATGTCCTGGTCGCGGTCGACCGGCATCACGACGCGGTGCAGCACCCGCAGCCCGTCGCCGTGCGGCGGCATGTCGGTGCTCATTCGTCCGTCCCTCCGCTGGTGAGCGGCGCGCCCTCGGTGAAGTGGGGGCGCAGCCGGTTGTCGACCATGTTCAGCGCGCTCGCGATCGCCATGTGCATGTCGAGGTACTTGTACGTGCCGAGCCGCCCGCCGAACAGGACGCCGTCCTCCCGCCGCGCCATCTCCCGGTAACGGAGCAGCCGCTCGCGGTCCTCGGCGGTGTTGACGGGATAGTACGGCTCGTCCCCGCGCCCGGCGGAACGCGAGTACTCCCGCATGATGACCGTCTTGTCCGACGGGTAGGAGCCGCGTTCCGGATGGAAGTGCCGGAACTCGTGGATCCGGGTGTACGGGACGTCCTCGTCGGCGTAGTTCATCACCGGGGTGCCCTGGAAGTCGCCGGTCGGCCTGACCTCCAGCTCGAAGTCCAGCGTCCGCCAGCCCAGCTCGCCCTCCGCGTACCCGAAGTAGCGGTCGAGCGGCCCGGTGTAGACGACGGGCACGTCGCCGGCCACGTCGTCGCGGACGTCGAAGAAGTCGGTGTTCAGCCTGACCTCGATGCCGGGGTGGTCGGCCATCCGCTCCAGCCACGGGGTGTAGCCGTCGACGGGCAGGCCCTCGTAGGTGTCGTTGAAGTACCGGTTGTCGAAGGTGTAGCGCACCGGCAGCCTCGTGATGATCTCCGCGGGGAGGTCGCGGGGGTCGGTCTGCCACTGCTTCGCGGTGTAGCCGCGGATGAACGCCTCGTACAGCGGGCGCCCGATCAGGGAGATCGCCTTCTCCTCCAGGTTCGCCGGGGAGGTCACCTCGGCGGCCTGCACGGCGACCAGCGCGCGGGCCTCGTCCGGGGTGAAGGCGCGGCCGAAGTAGGAGCAGATCGTGCCGAGGTTGATCGGCAGCGGGTAGACCCGGCCCTTGAACGTGGAGAACACCCGGTGCTGGTAGCCGGTGAACCGGGTGAAGCGGTTGGCGTACTCCCACACCCGCTCGTTGGAGGTGTGGAAGAGGTGCGCCCCATAGCGGTGGATCTCGATCCCGGTCTCCGGCTCGGGCTCGCTGTAGGCGTTCCCCCCGATGTGGTCGCGGCGGTCCAGGACCAGGACCCGCAGGCCCAGTTCGGACGCGCAGCGCTCGGCCACGGTGAGGCCGAAGAAGCCGGATCCGGCCACTACAAGATCAAAGTTCACTGGCAACCCCGAAAACCGACGGCACGGACCCGCTCCCGCCCCGGGAAACGCCGGTCCTGCCAGCCGGAGCCGCCTGGAGCCGGGGGCTGTTGCGGGAGAACGGGACTAATAGGGCAAGTGCGCAGCTAAGATACCCGCTGGTCCATCCTCGCGCGGGCCGTTCACCTTTCAGGGTGATCCTTATCCCGTTCCGAGCAAGCCCCTGTTCCCCCGACTCCGTGGGCGGTGATGTGGTGACCCCCCTCGTGTATCTGCACGTGGGCGCGCCCAAGAGCGGCACCACCTACCTGCAGAACGTGATGTGGCACAACCGTTCCGTGCTCGCCGGACAGGGCGTGCTCTACCCGGGCGACGACCCCTCCGCGCACGTGTGGGCCGCGTTCGACCTGCGGCGGACGTTCTTCGACGGGCAGCGGGAGCCGGCGACGATCGACGCCTGGCCGCGGCTGGTCGACGAGGTCCGGCGCTGGGACGGCCGCGCCGCCGTCATCTCGCAGGAACTCCTCGCCTCCGCGTTCCCCGACCATGTCGAGCGCGCGCTCGCCGATCTGGACTTCGCCGAGGTCCACCTCGTCTACACCGCCCGCGACCTGGCCCGGCAGATCCCGGCCCACTGGCAGGAGGACGTCAAGAACCGCGCCGCGCTGACGTTCGGCGAGTTCGTCACCGGCCTGCGCGACCCGGACGCGGCGCGCTCGCCGTGGGTCCGGGAGTTCTGGCGGATGCAGGACGCGGCGGCCGTGCTGGAGCGGTGGAGCCCCGGCATCCCGCCCGAGCGCGTGCACGTGGTGACGCTGCCGCCGCCCGGCGCGCCGAACAGGCTGCTGCTGGAGCGCTTCTGCGCGCTGATCGGCGCCGACCCGGACGGTCTCGACACCTCCCAGGTGTTCGGCAACCCGTCCCTCGGCGTCGCCGAGACCGAACTCGTCCGCCGGATCAACCTCGCCACCCGCGACACCGTCGACTGGCCGGTGCACGACGTCTACGTCAAGCACGACCTGGCCCAGGAACGGCTGACGGCCCGTGCGGGAGCGACCCGGATCCGGCTGCCGGAGGCGTACCGGCCGTGGGTGCTGGAACGTTCGCGGGAACTCGCCGGCGCCCTCGCGGCGGCCGGGTACGGCGTCGTCGGAGACCTGGACGACCTGGTCCCCGCCTTCCCCGGCACCGCCGCGACCGCCGACCCCGGCGAGATCCCCGAGACGGACGTCCTGGACGCCGCCCTCGACGCGGTCGTCGCGCTGCTCGGCCACTGCGCGGAGGAGCGGCGCGGGGACACCGGCGGCCCGTCCACCGACGATCTGCTGGACCAGGTGGCGCTGCTGCGCGCGGACACCGCCCGGCTGGTCGAGCTGTGCACGCCGCCGTCCCCGGTCAAGGACGTCGTCCGCGATCTCAGCGAGCGGCACCGGCTGGTCATGCGGGCCCGCGAGACCTACTGGCGGCTCGCCGAGGCGCGCCGCACGCACGAAGCAGGAAAGTGAGGATTTCCCGGCCCTATGGAAAAGCAGATCTACCTGCACGTCGGCGCTCCCCTCGTCGGGGCCGACGCGCTGCAGGCCGCGCTGTGGCACCACGGCCCCACCCTCGCCGCGCACGGAGTCTGCTACCCGCTCCAGGATCCGCACCAGCACTTCGCGATGACGATGGACCTGCGCGAGATGGCGTGGGGCGGGCACCGCGACCCCGCCTGGAACGGCGTGTGGGACCGGGTGGCGGGCCGCGCCCGCGACTGGGGCGGCGACCGCGTCGTGCTGTCCCACGAGCTGCTGGCCGGGGCGACCGAGGCCCAGGCACGGCGGGCGGTCGAGTCGCTCGGGCCGGGCGAGGTGCACATCGTCTTCACCGCCCGCGACCTGGCGCGGCAGATGGCGGCCGACTGGCAGGAGCACGTCAAGCACCAGCACACGGTGACGTTCGACCGGTTCGCGGACGATCTGGTGCTGAAGGGCATCGAGGCGCCCGCCCCGTTCGGCGAGATGTTCTGGGGCCTGCACGACCCGGTGCGGGCGCTGGCCGCGTGGGGCGCCGCGGTGCCGCCGGAACGGGTCCACGTGATCACCGCGCCGCCGGGGGAACGCGCCGGGGCCGCCCTGTGGCGGCGCTTCGGCGAGGTCACCGGCATCGCGCCGGAGTGGTGCGACCTCTCCGGGGTCCGCGAGCAGGAGCCGCTGGGGCTGGCCGAGGCCGAGCTGCTGCGCCGGGTGAACGAGCGGCTCGGCGGCGCGCTGGGCGGCGAGTACGAGCCGCTGGTCCGCCGCCACCTCGGCCACGAGGTCCTGGCCGACCGCGCCGGCCGGGCCGAGATCGTCCTGCCCGTCCGGCACCATCCGTGGATGCGGTCCCGTTCCGAGGAGCTGGTGGACGGGCTGCGCGCGGCCGGCTACGACATCGTGGGCGACCTCGCCGACCTGATGCCGGACTTCACCGGCGGCGTCCCGGCCGAGCCGGTGGACCCGGCGGACCTGACCGGCGCGGCCGTCGAGGTGATCGAGGCGCTGCTGCGCGACCTGGCCCGCGCCCGCGAGCGCGTCCAGCTCTCGGAGATCAACCACGAGCTCGGCAAGGTGCGGGAGGAGCTCGCCCGGCTGAGCTCCGTCCCGGCGGCGCGGCGCGGCGGCCGGCGCGGGAGCGGCCGTGGCTGAGCTCGCGCGAGTGGTCGCCGTCGTCGTCACGTACAACCGGCGGGACCTGCTGGCCGAGGCGCTCGCGGCGATCCGGGCGCAGACCCGCGCCCCCGACGCGGTCCTCGTCGTGGACAACGCCTCCACCGACGGCACGGCCGATCTCGTGCGGGAACGGTTCCGCGACGTCGAGCTGTACGAGTCGGCCCGCAACACCGGCGGCGCGGGCGGGTTCGCGGCGGGCACCCGGCTGGCCCTGGAGCGCGGCGCCGACCTCGTCTGGCTGATGGACGACGACACCGTTCCCGAGCCCGGGGCGCTGGCCGCGCTGCTCGACGCCCGCGACAGGATCCCCGGCCCGCCCGCCCTCGTCGCCAGCCGGGTCGTGTGGACCGACGGCCGCGACCACCCGATGAACACGCCGCGCGCCAAACCCCGGGCGAGCCGGGAGGAGCGGGCGGCCGCCGAGGCCGCCGGCTGCGTCCCGATCCGGTCCGCGTCGTTCGTCTCGGTGCTGGTCGAGGCCGCCGCCGTCCGGGAGCGGGGCCTGCCGATCGCCGACTACTTCCTGTGGAACGACGACTTCGAGTTCACCACCCGCCTGCTGCGCGACCGGCCCGGGGTGCTGTGCCCGGCGAGCGTCGCCGTCCACAAGACGAGGACGTTCGGATCGACCGACGTGGACCCGGGCGAGCGGTTCTTCTACGAGGTCCGCAACAAGGTCTGGCTGTTCACCCGCAGCCCCGGCCTGGCGCCCGCCGAACGGGTGCTCTACGGTGGCTCGACCGCGCGCCGGTGGACGATCACCTTCGCCCGTTCCCAGGACCGGGCCGTCCTGCGCCGCGGCCTGTTCCGCGGCCTGGCCGCCGGCCTGCGCGCCGGCCCCCGCCCCAACGACGAGACCCTCGCAGACCTGGACGTGGAGTGGAAGTAGAGGCCGAACCGGCGCACGGCCGGCTGCGCGTCCTGGACCTGCTGCGCTTCGTCGCGGCCCTGGCGGTGGTCCTCCACCACTTCAGCGGCGTCTACTGGCAGCCGTGGGGCGGCGACTCGCGGATCATCTTCCCGTCGCTGTCGCCACTGACCCGGTTCGGCTACCTCGGCGTCGACCTGTTCTTCGTCATCAGCGGCTTCGTCATCCTCATGAGCGCGTGGGGACGGCGGCCCGGCGACTTCGCGATCTCGCGGGTGTCGCGGCTGTTCCCGGCGTACTGGTTCGGCGTCGCGCTGGCCCTCGTCATGTTCACCGTCACCGGCCTGAGCGACGGCAAGACCGACGTCCTCCAGCGCTTCCTCCCCAACCTGACGATGCTCCAGGAAGGGCTGCGTGCCGGCTCGATGGAGAACGTCTACTGGACGCTCTGGGTCGAGCTGCACTTCTACGCGCTGGTCATGCTCCTGGTGTGGCGCGGCATCACGTACGCGCGCTGCATGGCGTTCATGGCCGGCTGGCTCATCCTGGGAGCCTTCGCTATGGAGAGCAAGCTCGGCACCCTCACGGCCGTGCTGATCCCGTCGTACGCGCCGTTCTTCATCGCCGGGATGGCCTTCTACCTGATCTACCGGTTCGGCTCCAACCTCGGGCCCTGGCTCATGATCCTGATCTGCTGGGGCCTGTCCGTCCACCACGCGCGGCAGGCCGTGCACCCCTGGCAGGCGTGGCCGGGCGTGCAGGACTGGGTGATCCCGGCCGTGATCACGGCCATCTACCTGCTCTTCGTCGTGGTCGCCACGCACCGGCTGGACCGCGTCGACTGGAAGGGCTTCACGATCGCGGGCGCCCTCACGTACCCCCTGTACCTGGTCCATCAGACGGTCGCCCGGCCGCTGATCGACCGCCTCTACCCGGCCCTCGACGGCCGCCTCGTCCTGGCGATCGCGATCGCGGCTGCGCTGGCGGCCGCGTACCTGGTGCACCGCTTCATCGAGAAGCCGGCCCAGCGCCGGATGCGGACCATGCTGCGCGACGCCGCCGACCGCATCCGCGATGCCGACCGTCCGGCGGTGAGCCCGAGATGACCCTGAACGCCCCGTCCCGTACCGCGCGCGAGCTCCCCGCCTCCCTGCCGCCCGCCGCGCCCGCCCGGCTGCGCGTCCTCGACCTCCTGCGCTTCATCGCGGCCGCCGCGGTGATGCTGCACCACTTCACCGGCGTCCCCACTACCGTCTCCTGGGGCCGCGAGGCCAAGGAGGTCTTCCCCGAGCTGGCGCCGGTGACCCACTACGGCCAGTACGGCGTCGAACTCTTCTTCATGATCAGCGGCTTCGTGATCCTGATGAGCGTCCAGGGCCGCGGTGTCGGCGAGTTCGCGATCTCCCGCGTCTCCCGGCTCTACCCGGCGTACTGGTTCGCGGTCACCCTCGCCCTCGTCATCTACCTCGCGACCGGCTTCGAGTCCCTGGCGACCGGCGACCTCGGCGTCGTCCGCGCGTACCTGCCCAACATGACGATGCTGCAGGCCGGCGCCGGCGTCCCGCACATCGAGGTCATCTACTGGACCCTCTGGGTCGAGCTACACTTCTACGCCCTGATCGCCCTGCTGATCTGGTCGGGCGGCCTCACCTACGCCCGCTGCGTGATCTTCATGAGCGGCTGGCTGCTCCTCAGCGTGTTCGCCCTGGAAGGCGACGTCCGCTTCCTCGACATGGCACTGATCGCCGCCTGGTCCCCGTACTTCATCGCCGGGATGGCCTTCTACCTGATCTACCGGTACGGCTCCAACCCCGTCCCCTGGCTGATCGTCCTCTTCAGCTACGCCCTGGGCGTCCACTTCACCCTGAAGCGCGTCAAACCGCCCTTGAACTGGCCAGAGGTCGACGAGAAGGCCATCCCGCTGATCATCGCCGCGTTCTTCGTCCTCATGGCCCTGGTCGCGACCGGCCGCCTGCGCCGCCCCGGCAGCCGCTTCCTGACCGTCCTCGGCGCCCTGACGTACCCGCTCTACCTGATCCACGAGACGGTCTCCCGCCCCCTGATCAGCTCCCTCTTCCCGTACTACTCCCGCTGGCTGGTCCTGGCCGTGGCGATCGCGACGACACTCTCCGCCGCGTACCTGATCCACAAGCTTGTGGAGACCCCGTCCCAGAAGCTCCTGAAACGCCGTCTCACAACGTCCCTCGAACGGATCAGATCCAGCGACGACCGGTGACCAACCACGGACAGGCGTTCCGACGCTCTTGCGCTGCTTGTCGGATTCGGGTGTGAGCAGGAGGCTGGTGCTTGCGCATGTGCCCTTCTCCTGAGGCAGGTGCTGCGTGCGGGTCGGGCGGGTCTTGGGCTGATACTGCGACAGGGCACAGTCGAATAATTGAAGGAAATGTTCCTGTGGGTGATGAAACCGGGGGAGCTGGACTCAGCTCGATTCAGCGAAAGATTCATAGCGACGTGGCAGATCAAGGGTGGAGTTGGATCTGGGTCTTTGATCCTGCCGCAGAGCGCCCTCCTTATGCGTACAGCATCGGGTTTGGTCCCAGCTTCGATCACCCAGAGGTGGTTGTCGCCGGACTTCCGGAGGAAACCTCGAAAGGTGTTTTGAGTTCGGTTCAGGCCATGCTTGCTGAAGGGATCACATATGGAGACGGTGACACCTCAGGCGATGTTCTAGAGGGATTCAATGTGCAGTTCCGGGCGATTCCCAAAGACCTCATGACCTCTAGTCTGGTGCAGGCTTCCGTATTTTATAGAGAGAGGGAATTTGCTGCACTCCAGCTAGTTTGGCCCGACAGGGGTGGAAATTTTCCCGGTGGAGAATATGCGCCCGCGTGGCTAAGTGATCGGCAAATGCTATCGCTGTAGCAAGGGTAGGGTCTTGTCCTGGACTCAGAACGTTCGACAGCAACGCAAAAGCCTCACCAGAAAACACGTGGCGGGGCGTCGGGTGGTCGACCGGGGAGTGGACGTGCTTGCCGCTCACCATCACCGGTACGTCCCAGCGCCTGGGAAGTCGCGGCGAGCGAAATATGTAAATCATAGTCGGAAGGGTTACTAGTGCCCTGCTGACCGCTCATCCAGTGCCGTTCTAGAAGTGGTGAGGCGCGTGACTGTATTCGAGCAAAAGAAGTATTTGTGTGGACATTGTCGGGCTGGATGGGTTGCGCGGTATCGTGTCGTCAAGACCGGTTTGCTTGTTTGGGTATGCGAAGAATGTGATTCTTTGTGGCTAAATGATAGTCGACTTGGAGAAGGTGTTCCGCTGGGGAGTCCAAGTCTAGTTCTCGAGGAAATTTCGGACCCGCCGGATAGCAATCTATGTGCGTATGTTGATCGCTATAAAGGCCCTGGTACGCCGACGGATTGGGAGCAAATTGTTCCACTTTACGCCCCGCCTTAATGGGAGGATCTCCGGAGGAACGGACTGGGTTAGACATAGGTCAGATCATCGCGAAGATCGGCGGTAAGGACGGTGATGAGGGAGGGCGTTGAGCGCGTCCTGTCCCTCTGGTCTGTCACCGTGCATGGGATCGATCGGGGACTCGGCCGGCGTCCGAGTACAAGAGTCACCTGTGAGGGGTGTATGGCGAGGGTTAGTCACGAGGCTCGGAAGGTCCTCGGTGCGGCGTTCCTGGAGACTGTGGGGCCGTCCGACATGTGTGCACCACTCGGTGAAGTGGTCGACGCGGGGTGGACTCTGGAGGGCGGAGCCCTGCTCTTGGTTGACTTTCGTGAATCTTATTTTGGTGAGCGCTCGAACTTCCCGACCATCGGCGATTATGAATGCGCCGTGAACGGGCGTGGAATCCCGGACCTCGATATAGACCTGGTGAGGAATGAACGGATCCGGCTGCTGATGCGAAGGGGTACTGCCTTCGCCTGGAATGCGCTCCACATGCTCAACGTACAATTCCCCGGTAGTTCGGTGACTGCGCGCATCTCATCGTCGCCGGTCATCATGGATCCGACGCAGTCCACCGGGTATGTCACCTTTTCTCGTCCGAGTTCGCTGGTGAGTTGCGTGCGGTCGGTGATGAGGAAATGCCTGGAATCCAGATCCTCTTGTTGAGTGATGAGTGCAAGGATCTGTCGTTATAGCATCTTGTCCCACGGGCTCAGGTGCGAGGGAGAACAGGCTGCTGGAAACGCCGTATCAGCGATGTGAGATCCGCTGTGGAAGAAAGATTCCCAGCTTGGGTGACGGATCTCTGATGATGTTCCCGCGTTGAACGTCGCGAAGCGGACCTCGCGGCTATCGAGGATACGTAGGCCGGAAAGTACTCGAGCCTGGCCGACTATAGTGGACTGGGGCCTTGTTGATGAGCGGCGATGTCCGGTTGGTGGAGGAACTGGTTGCCAGGTTCCCGATTCTCGAAGGGGCGTACAAAGCTCACGTCTTCAACCAGAACGGAGTGCTGCCACATGTCTTCTTTTGGGACTTGGTGCAAGATGTAGTCCGGTCTTTTGTTTCGCCGCAAACAGAAGATTCTGTGGACTGGCGATCTGTACTCGCATTCCTGGAGGAGCAGGCGGAGAAGGAGGATCCGGAAATAGATCAGGTGATCTGGACTTCATTTCTCTGGTACCTGCCCTTCCCGGGAGAGGCGGGACACGGGATAGTCGAGTACCTGGGGCCTGTAATGTCCCGCAAGTTCAAGAGAATGCGCCCTCATGGGTAAAGGGCCGCAGGTCATTCAATCGGCCTTGAGGGCGCGGCAATCCGCCTGATTTCAGGGGCGGGTGGTGAGCCAGACCAGGCGGTGGTCCGAGGTCGGGAACGGATAGGACCCGGTGAGGCGGTAGAGGGGGTCGGTCTTCGTTGGCCAGAAGACGCCGCCGGCGGTGGGCCTGAGGTTCTTCGACGGAAGGACGTAGTCGACGCGGAGGTTGCCTGGGGTGGTGTCGGCGAAGTCGGCGGTGTCGTGCTTCGGGTTGCCCTTGTGGGTGGTGTTCGCGCCGCCCTGGAGGGCGCTTGCTTCTGGGGCGCCTTCGCTTGAGGGGGCGTGCTTCGCGTTGATGCGGGGGTTGCGGAGGAGCTGGTGGATGGCGCCGGCGTAGCTGTCGCCGTCGTGCGGGTCGGCGTTCTGGTCGCCGGCGATGACGAAGCGCGCGTTGGGGGTCAGGCCGCCTCGGCGGTGGTTGTCGTCGTAGATGTAGCGGCTCTTGGACGGCTGCACGTAGTCCGCCCAGAGGCGGATCTCATCGTGGTTGCGGCGCCCGTTTCGGTCCTCGGTGCCGTCGAAGGATGGCGGTGTGGGATGGCTGACCAGGAAGTGGACGCGCTTGCCGTTCACCTTCACCGGTACGTCCCAGTGGCTCTTGGAGGAGAGGCGCAGGGACTTGAGTTCGGCGGCCGAGTAGTAGTTCTCGGGGAGGACTGCGCCCGGCATGTCGGCCCAGCGGAAGTTCTGGAACGTGCGGATGTTCCGGAAGTCGATGGGGTGGCGGGAGTAGACGACCATGCCGTACTGGCCGGGGAAGAGGCCGTAGCCGTACGAGTCCTGGCCGTACGCGTCGGTGCCCGGGGTGGTCGCTACCGTGCCGTCGTTGTTCAGGTCGTGGCCTGACGGGATGCCCGTGTTGCTGGGCGCGGTGTAGCGGTAGCGGTAGTTGATGGGGGACGCGCCGTTGCGGCCGACGGAGAGGTAGTTGTCCTGGAAGAGGCGCGCGGCCTTCCCGGCGGCGTCGTAGTCGAACTCGTTGATGAGCAGGACGTCCGGGCGGGAGCGCTGGATGATCTCGGCGACGGCCGCGGCCTGGGTGTTCGAGGGCGTGGAGAGGTCCTTGACCAGGGCGCCCTCGGTGGAGCGGTTGAGGGACGCGTTGAACGTCGCGAAGCGGACCTCGCGTCCTCCGCCGGCGTGGGCGGGGACGGCGGTGGCCGTGAGCGTGGTGAGTGCCGCCGTGGTGATGGCGCAGGTGCGCTTCATGATCCCTCCAACAGAGCGTCCGGGAGATCGTCGCACGGGCGGGTCCGCCGGTCGACGACGTTGGCCGGGAGCTCGCTGAACGTTGGGTGAACGGTCCGGGATGTGGCCGGATGCGGACAGGGGGCCGTATCTCGGTGTCCGATCTTTGACCTTGGTGGGCAGGATGACCGAAATGGTGGGTGGAGTCGGGCATTGTCGGGGCTGTTCGGTTGAACGGGGCGCGCGGAGGGCGGATCCTCTTTAGTCTGTGCTGAGGAGGAGTCCACCCAGAACCACAGGCGTCCCACACCATCCCGTTACACCCAGAGGTCTCTCGACGTGACGGACATGGCGAGCGGTTCCGCGATGGCGCGGTTTGTGCAGGCCGACCGCGTCTATGTCGGCTGGCGCTACGCACAAGTGCATCCCGATCCCGGGCCGCCCCCGGGACGGCCCGAACCCCCGGAGCCGGCGCCGGCCGCGCCGGCGGCGGAGCGGCGGCCGGGCGAGTACCTGGCCGTGCGGCCGCTGCGGATCGCGGCGTACGGGGCGGGGGTCGGGATCGTCCTGTTCCTGCTGTGCTGGGTGCTGGGCGTGCTGCCGTGGGCGTTCGCGGCGGCGGCGATGTGCGCGTGCGTGGCGATCGTGGGGATCACCGGCTACTTGTTGTGGCAGGACGAGCGGGCCGTGCGGGCGCGGATCGTCCGGGAACGGCTCCAGGGCGAGCGGGAGCGGGCCGCGTGGCAGCGGCGGCGGGACGCGGCCGAGTCGGAGTACGTCGGCGCCTACGAGGAGTGGGAGCGGCGGCAGCGGGAGTACGCCGGGCAGCGCGAGTGGTATCCCGTGGCGGTGCCGCCTGATGTCGATCGGGTCGATGTCGTGGGCGGGACGCTGGCCGGGTGGGCCGCGGCGGTGACCACGATGGGGGCGGCGCGGCTGGCGGTGGGCGCGCGGGTCTCCGTGATCGATCTGTCCGAGGGGGCGGTCGCGCACGATCTGCTGCGGGTGGCGGCGGCGCGGGGGGACGATCCGCTCGTGTGGGTGCTGCCGGCCGACCTGCCGCGCCTGGACGCGACCCGGGGGCTGGGGCCCGAGGCGCTCGCCGATGTGCTGTCGCTGGTCGTGAGCGCGGGCGAGGAGGAGAGCAGCACCCGGGACCTGTCGTTCGACAACTCCATTCTCGAGCGGATCATCGAGGTGCTCGGGGGCGGCGCCACGATCCCGCGGATCACTGCGGCGCTGCGGGTGCTGGCCCAGGTCGGCGACCCGCGGGACGACCTGCGCAAGGGCCTGCTGAGCGAGGAGGAGCTGGAACGGGTCGCGACGCTGTTCGGGCGCGACGCGACCGACCGGATCGTGGTGCGGCGGGCGTGGGCGCTGGAGGCGCAGCTGCGCAAGCTGGAGAAGCTCGCGGCGGAGCCGGTGCGGCTGCCGCCGTCGCGGCTCCATGTCGTTTCCATGGACCGGCGGGCCGGGGTCCTGACGAATCGGGTGCTCGGGACGTACGTGACGACGGCGCTGACCCATCGGATCCGGGAGGCGCCGCCGGGTGGACGGTGGGATCACACGCTGTTCCTGTGCGGGGCCGAGAAGCTCCGCGGCGATGTCTTGGACCGTTTGATCGACGCGTGCGAGGCCACCGGGACGGGACTTGTGTTGATGTACCGGTCGATTCCGCAGCACGTACGGGAGCGCCTCGGGCGGCGCGGCCACGCGGCGGTCGGGTTCATGCGGCTGGGGAACCCCGAGGACGCCCGGGTGGCGGCCGAGCACATCGGGACCGACCAGCCGCTGCTGGTCGCCGAGATCACGGACTCGGCCGGGGAGAGCCTGGCCGATGTGCCCGCCGGGAGCTACGCCAGCACGGTCGCGTACGCGCGGGCGCGCGGGGACGAGCTGACCGATCCGGTGTGGTCGCCGCTGCCGGCGCCGGTGGACGATGACAGCGCGCTGGTCGAGGGCATCAGCTCGGCGACGGCGTGGGGGCGCGGGCTGGCCGCGACCGAGGACCGGCGGCGGGGCGACACCGGCGAGCTGAAGCAGGGGTTCCGCGAGCTGCTGGTGGAGCCGCCGCAGCTCCAGGAGCTGCCGCCGACCGCGATGGTCTTCACGCATTCGGGTGCGAAGGGCCGCCGGATCCTCATGGTGGACGCCAATCCCGGCATCATCACGCTGCCGACCGCGCATTCCATCCCGTTCGAGGAGTACCTGCGCCAGCAGGAGCAGAACGGTCACGCCAACGGGACGGCGGCGGAGGAGCCCGAGGAGGCGGCGGACGACGTGCCGCTTCCCGCGCCGACCGGGGAGGCGCGGCCGCAGCAGGGGTTCCCGTGGACGTCCCGGGCGCGGCACGCCATGCCCAAGGGGACGCGCGGCCCGAGCGTCCGGATGAGGCCGAACGGGCGGCACGCGGCCGATCCTCCGGCGCAGCCGTAGCGCGCCGCGCCGTACGGGGGGAAGGATGCTCGGGTGACCCCGCACACCCCGCACGGCTCCCCGCACGGTCTGTCGCCCATGCCCGTACTGCCCGGCCCGTGGTACCGGATCCAGGCGATCCCCGCCCCCGAACGCGCCGCCTCGGCGGAGTGGGACTTCGTGAGCGTCCTCCCGGCCGCGCTGTCGGCGGCGCGGCGGCGGCGGCCGTTCGTGGTCGGCTGGCTGTCGGCCGGCGGTGGCGCGCCGCTGGAGCTGATCACCAATGCCGGGCCGGTCAATCCGGGGCCGGGCGGGCGGCAGGGCCTGCTGTTCCCGAGCGGGGCGCGGGGCGTGCCGGTCGGCGAGCAGTGGATGCGGCAGGCCGAGCGGATGGTGTGGACGCGCTGCCCGGGACGCCTCGCGCCGCAGGTCGGCAGGTCGGAGGCGGGGGCCAGCCTGTTCGAGTCGACGCTGGTGACGCTGATGGAGCGGCCGTTCGGCTGGTTCGTGGTCGCGGAGCCGTGCGACGAGCGGCGGCTGGACGTGGAGATGCGCGAGCTCCAGCACGAGCTGCGGATGCTGCGGCGCGGCGAGGACGAGCGGGCCGGGCTGGCGGTGGCGCGCGCCGACCAGCGGCTGGCGGAGCTGGACGCGTTCCGCGAGGCCGGGCTGTGGGAGGTGCGGGTCGTCGCGGGCGCGGCCGACCAGGGCGAGCTGGGGCAGATCGCGCCCGTGCTGGTCGGCTCGATGGAGCTGGGGCACCACCCGTACCGGCTGAGGTCGGGGCACGGGAGCGGGACGTTCGGCGAGGTCCTGCGACCGGACGCGCTGCCGGCGGGGCAGCGCGGGGTGGTGGAGACGGCGGAGCGGCATCCGTTCGTCGCGACGGCGGGCGCGCTGGCGGCGCTGGCCGGGCTGCCGCGCCGGGAGGTGCCGGGGCTGCGGGTGCTGGACGCCGGATACTTCGATGTCACCTCCGAGACCGAGGACGTCACCCCCGGGGCGCCGGTCGAGCTGGGCGCGATCCTGGACGGGCAGGACCGCGAGGTCGGCCGGTTCACCGTCCCCCGCTCGACGATCAACCGGCACGTGTTCGTGACCGGGTCCACGGGCGCCGGGAAGTCGCAGACCGTGCGGCACCTGCTGGAGCAGCTGACCAGGGCGGGCATCCCGTGGCTGGCGATCGAGCCGGCCAAGTCGGAGTACGCGGCGATGGCCGGCCGCATCCGGGACCTCGGCGGGCCGGTCACCGTGGTGAACCCGTCCGACCCGGCGTCGGTGCCGCTGTCGGTGAACCCGCTGGCGCCCGAGCCCGGCTATCCCGTCCAGGCGCACATCGACATGGTCCGGGCGCTGTTCCAGGCCGCGTTCGACGCCGAGGAGCCGTTCCCGCAGATCATGGCGCAGGCGCTCCAGCGGGTGTACGAGGCGACCGGCTGGGACGTGGTGACCGGCGGCGGCGTCCCCGGCTCGCTGATCGAGCCGGCCGTGCCGACGCTGGAGCAGCTCCAGGGCGCCGCGCTCCAGGTGATCAAGGACGTGGGGTACGGCCGCGAGCTGATGGCCGACGTGCAGGGCTTCGTGGACGTGCGGCTGCGGTCGCTGCGGATCGGGTCGGCCGGGCGGTTCTTCGAGGGCGGGCACCCGGCCGACATCGGCGGGATGCTGCGCGACAACATCGTCCTCGCCATCGAGGACGTCGCCAACGACGAGGACAAGGCGTTCCTGATGGGCACGCTCATCATCCGCGTCGTCGAGCACCTGCGGATGCGCGAGCGGCGCGGCGGTACCGGCGCCCCCGGCCTGCGGCACGTGATCGTCATCGAGGAGGCGCACCGGCTGCTGCGCAACCGCGGGCCCGAGCGGACCAGCTCGCACGCGGTGGAGCTGTTCGCCGGGATGCTCGCCGAGATCCGTGCGTACGGCGAGGGGATCATCGTCGCGGAGCAGATCCCGACGAAGCTGGTCCCGGACGTCATCAAGAACACCGCGCTGAAGGTCGTGCACCGGCTGCCGGCGTTCGACGACCGGCACCAGGTCGGCGCGGCCATGAACCTCGACGAGGACCAGTCGCGCGAGGTGGTGTCGCTGCGTCCGGGCGTCGCGGCGGTGTTCGCCGACGGGATGGACCGGCCGCTGCGCGTGCGGATCCCGCTGGGGGAGGGCCGCGAGGGCGTGCTGCCGGGCCCGCCGCCGCCGGTCGACGGGCGCCGGTCGGCCGCGTGCGGCTGCGAGTGCCGTTCCGGGCGGGCCTGCACCCTGTACGAGCTGCGCGAGGCCGACCTGCTCGCCGGGCATCCCGACTGGGCCTGGCTGCGCGTGTGGGGCGACACGCTCGTGCTGGCGCACGTCGTCAACCGGCCGCTGCCCGCCGTGCCGCCGGAGCTGGGCCGCGCCTGGTCCCGCCTCACGCCCCGGCTCCGCGAGTGCACGCTGGCGACCGTGCTCGAACGGGCCGTGACCCGGCGCGCGTGGGCGCTGCGCACCGCGTACCCGCCGGCCGACCTGACGGCCGCCGCCGCGGCGGTCGCCCAGCGCCTCCTCGGCGGCGATCCCGCGCCGGTGGGCACCCGCCCCGGGCCCGACTGGGTGATCCCGCAGGTGCGGTGGCTGCACGAGATGGACCGCCTCTTCCCGTACGGCGGCGGCGCCCCCGACAAGCACGCCCCCGCGCCGGCCCTGGAGTACCAGCTGCCCGGCCTCAAGCAGCCCCCCGAGCCGAAGCTCGGCCACCGGCTGCGCGCGCTGCGCCGCCATCCGCTGTCGATGGAGCTGGAACGCAACCGGCCCCTCGCGACCACCGCGATCGGCGGCGCCGACGACCTCGCGGGCTTCTACCGGGACCTCGCGGACGTCACGGTCGGCGTCGCGGAGGAGGACGAGATCGCCGACGCCGCCGAGACGATGCGCGTCGTCGCCTGGCTCGAACCCGTGCTGAGCTGGCCGGAACGCCTCGTCGCCCCGTTCGGCGATCCGTCCGGAGCGCTGCCCTTCCTCCGCGGCTGACCGGCCTGGCGGCTCAGATCGTGTCGGCGCTGCGCACGTCCAGGCCGGCCTTCTCGGCGTTGGGGCGCCAGTAGCCGATGAAGTCGCGCTTGGCGGCACTGGCCTCCCCGTTGACGCTCGCGACGGTGTTGTCGGAGGGGCAGCCGGGGCTCATGTCGAGGTAGGTCTTGTTGGACGAGGACGACGCGGTCAGCGCCCGGACGAGCGCGTCGCGCAGCTCGGTGCCGCTCTCCAGCGCGCTGACGTCCAGCGCGCGGGCCTTGCGCAGCTGCTCCTGCCGCTGGTCGTAGATCCGCTGGAGGTCGGCGGTCCGGCAGCCGGCGGTCACGGCCGTGCCCAGCTCGGAGCGGGTGCTGGCCATCTCGGTCAGCAGCGCGTCCACCTGGCCCGCCTGCTTGTTGAGGTCGCCGCCCGAGGCCGTCGTGGGCTCCTCGTCCGGTCCGGGCGAGGGGTCCGAGGGGTCCGAGGAGCCGCCGGCCTCGGCGGACGAGCCGCCGGCGGCCGGTCCGGCGGCCGGGTCGGACCCGGACGGCCAGAAGATGATGGCCGCCGCGACCAGCATGAGCACCACCAGGCCGCCGCCGATCAGGACGTACGGGAGCGCCTGCTTCTTGGGCGTCGGGCCCGGTGACCAGACCTCCTCCGCCCACTGCTCGTGCTCCCACGGCTCGTCCGAGAGGGAGATGGTGCGCTCGCCGTCACCGCCGGGAGGGGACGGCGGCGCGTCCCAGCCGGGCGGCGTAGCGGGCGGAGTCGTCCAGGGCGGCGGTACGGGCCCGGCGTCGGGGACCGGTACCGAACCTGGGCCGGATCCCGCGAACGGATCCGGGGTCGTGGACGCCTCGTCGCCCAAGCCCCCCAGCGGGGCGTTGCAGCGCGTGCAATTGGGCAGCGACGGGGTCGTGTCACTACCGCAGCTCGGGCACCGCATGCCTGAACCTCCCCCGCGAAGCCTCGACGCAGCCAACATACTGCGCTACCGGCGGATCAGGAGCTTCCCGACATGGGTTGCAATCCTGTTGTGATCGGCCTTTTACAGCCCGTTCCAGAGCCGCTGCGGCTGACCGGTCGCGCGAGCGACAGGATTCCACATCGTGACGAACTGTTTCTTGGCAATCGTCGCGCGGCGCTCCGCCGGGATGCGGCCGGGCGCCTTGGAGACGGCCGGCCGGGGCTTGCCGCGGCACTTGCGCTTGGCCTTGTTCGCCCACGCGAGCAGCCGCTGGTCGGCCTCCAGCGACGCCTTGAACGCCTGGTACAGCGTCACTCGCATCCGCGCGCCGTTGGCCAGCTTGTCGACCTTGAGGGCCTTGGCGCGGCGCATCTGGTTCGTGCGCCGCTGCGCCACGCCCTGGAACCCGCGGATCGCGGCCGGCAGCGTCTCGCACTTCGCGGTGCCGTTCAGCGCGGCCGCCAGCTCACGGCGGGTGTCGGCGCTGGCGTTCAGCAGCGCGTTCAGCTGGACGGCCTGCTGGCGCGCCGGGCCGATGGGCTCCTTCTTCGCGACCGGGGTGTTCTGGCTCGGCGTGGGACTGGCCTGCGCGGCCGGGGGCTTGTCGTCCCCGCCCGGCCACAGCACGAGCCCCACCGAGACGACCGCGATCGCGACGAGCGCGGACACCGCGATGAGCAGCGGCTTGCTCGCCTTGTTGGAGCCCTCCGGGGGCGGGTAGTGGCCCATGCCCTGGTCGGGGCCGGCCGGTCCCATGGGCGGTCCGAGGGACGCGTCCATCGGCCCCATCGGGGCGCCCATGCCCATGCCGGGCTGGTCGAGGCGGGTGGCGCCGCCCGCCGGGTAGCCGCCGGAGTCCATGACGGCCGTCTGGCCGTAGATGTCGCCCGCGCCCACACCGGGCGAGGTCGGCTGGGGCGCCCACTGCTGGACGCCCGGATCCCGCTCGGCCTGCGCGTCCGGCTTGCGGGGGCGGGCGTACCACGATTCGGGAACGATCGACTCGTACGGCCCCGACGTCTCCGAGGGCGGCGGCGGGCTCCCCATGGGATGAGGCTCCGGGGAGAGTGCCTGCGCAGGCTGCGGGGGTTGGGGCTGCGGGCTCGCGGAAGGCGACGGCGGCACCGCGGGCTGGCCGGACGCCCAGGCGGGCGGGGGCGGCGCCTCCGGGTAGGCGCCGCTGTCGTCGTTCGGGTCGAACGCCCACGGCGCCGTCGACTCGGACGGCCCGTCACCCGGCCCGGCCGGCGCGGGCGGGGCCGCGGCCTGGGCCGCGGGCTCCTTCGGCGGGTCGGCGGGCATGCCGTCCGGTACGCCGCCGGGCGCGCCGGCCGGGATGTCGATCGTCCACGCCGGGGTGGCGGGCGGCACGACGATCGTCTGGTCGCCGATCGCGGGCGGTGCCCCGAGCGGTGCCCCCGGGGACGAGCCGTTCCCCATGGGGGCGTTGCAGTTCGGACACGTGCCGAGCGTCCCGGGCGTGTTCGTACCGCACGTCGGACACTGCATCGCTCAGACCTCGCCTTGTCGCCGCTTCGTCCGCCAGAGTGCGGGGAAATCCCCCGCCAAAACCGCAGGGCTCCCGACAAAGTACTGGCTCAACGCCTCACACAGGCGCGCTCGGGGGTATCTGAGACCCCATTGTTCGGGCTGCCGGGGACGCACCGAATCATGACATGTTCACATAGGTCAAGATTCGGTGGGACGGTTTACACCAAATGGTGTGATCCTCCTCGCAGTCGCTTCGGAGAGTGCCGCAACGGTACGTCCTCGTACCGGCTAGGCTCGGAGCGGTTTCCACAGGCGCAACCGGAGAAGACGGAGTCCATGAGCGATCTTCCGCTGCGTTCGCAGCTGGCCGTCGCGCTCGGTCGCACGGCGGCGAAGATGTCCCGGCTCGCGGGCAAGGGCGACGGCTCGGTGATCGGGGGCAGGATCGGCCTCCGGCTGGATCCCGAGCTGCTGACCCGGCTCGCCCGGGATCGCAAGCTCGTCCTCGTCAGCGCCACCAACGGCAAGACGACGACGACCCGGCTGATCACCTCGGCGATGACACCGCTGGGGGAGGTCGCCACCAACGCGTTCGGCGCCAACATGCCCACCGGGCACGTGTCCGCGCTCGCCTCCGCGCCGGCGGCCCGCTACGGCGTGCTGGAGTGCGACGAGAAGTACGTCCCGATGGTCCTCGCGGAGACCGGCGCCAACGTCGTCGCGCTGATGAACCTCAGCCGCGACCAGATGGACCGCGCCGCCGAGATCTGGCTGCTGGCCGGCAAGTGGCGCAAGGCCCTGGAGGCCTCGCCGCAGAGCCACGTCATCGCCAACTGCGACGACCCCCTGGTCACCTGGGGCGCGTCGTCCGCGAAGAGCGTGACGTGGGTGGCCGCGGGCCAGCACTGGCGCGAGGACTCCTGGTGCTGCCCCGAATGCGGCGGCCCCCTCGACCGCCAGGACACCGACGAGGACAGCGACTGGCGCTGCCGCGAGTGCCACTTCTCCCGGCCGCGTCCCGACTACATCCTCAAGGGCGACCAGGTCACGGTGCCGGACGGCCGGACGTTCCAGCTCTCCGCGCTGTCGCTGCCCGGCCGCGCCAACCGGTCCAACGCCCTGATCGCGCTCGCCGTGGTGGCCCAGTTCGGCGTCCCGCCGGAGACGGCGCTGCCGCTGCTCAGCGAGGTCCGCTCGGTCGCCGGCCGCTACACCACGGTCGAGCACCAGGGCCGGCAGATCCGGCTGCTGCTGTCGAAGAACCCGGCGGGCTGGCTGGAGGCGTTCGACGTCCTGGAGCCCGCGCCCGGACCGGTCGCCCTGTCGATCAACGCGCAGGGCCCCGACGGCCGCGACACCTCCTGGCTGTGGGACGTCGACTACCGCATCCTGCGCGGCCGCCCCGTCTGGGTGGCCGGCGAGCGCCGGGTCGACCTCGCCGCCCGCCTGGAGGCCGCCGACGTCCAGTTCACGCTGGTCGACGACATCGACCAGGCCGTCATGGCGGTGCCCCCCGGCAAGCTCGACGTGATCGCGAATTACACCGCCTTCCAGGACATCCGAACGAGGTACGGCCGTGTCGTCTGATCGCCGACATGGCTTCGCCACACCGCCTTCCAGCCGAGTCAGCCAAACGAGGTACGGCCGTGTCGTCTAACCGTCCACTCAAGATCGTCTGGATCTACCCGGACCTGCTGAGCACGTACGGCGACCAGGGCAACACCATCGTCCTGGAGCGCCGGGCCGCGCTGCGCGGTATCCCGTACGAGACCGTCAACGTGCGGTCCGACCAGCCGGTGCCGCCGGACGGCGACATCTTCCTGCTCGGCGGCGGCGAGGACCGGCCGCAGATCCTGGCCGCCCAGCGGCTGCGCCGGGACGGCGGGCTGGCCGAGGCCGCCCGGCGCGGCGCCGTGGTGTTCGCGGTCTGCGCCGGCTTCCAGCTGCTCGGCCACCAGTTCGGCGGCGAGGAGGGCCAGCCCGTCCAGGGGCTCGGCCTGCTCGACATCAGCAGCGGCCGCGGCGAGCAGCGCGCGGTCGGCGAGGTCGTCGGCGACGTGTCGGCCGAGCTGAACGTCCCGCGGATCACCGGCTTCGAGAACCACCAGGGCGTCACCCGGATCGGGCCCGGCGCCAAGCCGCTGGCCAAGGTGGTCGCGGGCGTCGGCAACGGTGACGGGCAGGGCTTCGAGGGCGCGTACAGCGGCCACATGCTCGGCACGTACATGCACGGTCCCGCCCTCGTCCGCAACCCGGGCCTGGCCGACCTGCTCCTGACCTGGGCCGTCGGGCAGCAGCTCCAGCCGATCGACGACTCCTGGGCGGGCCGCCTCCGCGAGGAGCGCCTGAACGCGGTGCTCTCTTAGGGGACGCTAGGAGGAGCGCTGCTCCTCCTCTTCCTTCTTCGGCTTGCGCATCCGGACGGAGTGGGCCTTGGCCTTCTCCTCCGGGTGCGCCCGCACCCGGACGATGCTGGCGACGGTCGTCACCACCAGGATCAGCAGGATCACCGCCAGCGACAGCGGCGTCGGGATCTCGGGGATCGCCTTGTTCACGTCCTCGTGCAGGAAGAGCAGGATCAGCTTGACCCCGATGAACGCCAGGATCACCGACAGCCCGATCGACAGGTAGACCAGCCGCTCCAGCAGCCCCTCGATGAGGAAGTAGAGCGCGCGCAGCCCCAGCAGCGCGAACGCGTTGGCGGCGAACACCAGGAACGGCTCGTGCGTCACGCCGTACACGGCCGGGATCGAGTCGAGCGCGAAGAGCAGGTCGGTGCTGCCGATCGCGATGAAGACCAGCAGCAGCGGGGTCATCACGCGCTGGCCGTTCTCGTGCGCGAGCATCTTCCCGCCGTGGAAGTCGTTCGACACCGGCATGATCTTGCGGGCCCGGCGGACCAGGAAGTTGTCCTCGACGTCCGGCTCCTCGTTGCGGTGCCGGACCAGCTGCACCGCGGTCCAGATCAGGATCAGGCCGAAGAGCAGGAAGGTGAACGAGAACAGCGAGATCGCCGCCGCGCCGACCGCGATGAAGATCGTGCGCAGCACCAGCGCGGCCGCGATGCCGAACAGCAGGGCCTTCTGCTGGAACTCGGCGGGCACGCTGAAGCGGGCCATGATGATGACGAAGACGAAGAGGTTGTCGACCGACAGGCTCTTCTCGACGATCCACCCGGCGAAGTACTCGGTCCCGGCCGTGGTCCCGAGCTGCCACCAGGTCGCGATCCCGAAGAGGATCGCGACGGCGATGTAGAAGACCGACCAGAACGTCGCCTCGCCCAGGTGCACCGCGTGCGGCCGCCGTACCGCCACTACCAGGTCGAACACGAACAACCCGATGACCAGGGCGATCGTCGCCGCCCAGAACCACGCGGGGATATCGACCACGCCGCTCACTCCCTCCCCTTGGTGCTGCTTTATGTCCGCTCGGCAGAGGATCATTCGGGGGCGGGCCGGATTCAGTGCCGCCTATGGGGCGGACCCCCAGGGCCGCCCAAGGAAAGGGTCAGTAGACCAGGGCTTGGACGCCCTCGGCGGCGATCTCCTCGACGAAAGTCGGCGCGCCGGCGATGCGGACGCCCGGGATCACGTCGTCCGGGCCGATCTCGCGGCGGGCCGCGCACTGGGTGCAGACCGTCACCTGCCCGGCGGCCAGCACCGCCCCGAGCAGGTCGTCCAGCGGGGTGGCGTGCGCGAGGTCGAACTCCTTGGCCCGGCCGGGCAGCGCGTACCAGGCCGACTCGCCGGTCAGCCAGAGCGAGACCGGCAGCCCGCTCGCCACGGCGGCCGCGGCGACCGTGAACGCCTGGTTGCACCGTTCGGGCACGTCCGCCCCCGCCGTCGCCTTGATCACCAGTGCTCTCGCCATACCGGCAGCGTAACCCGTGCGCCTCCGGGAAGCTGGCCGTAGGATCGGGCGCCGTGGGCGGCATGGTGAACGCGGGAGTCCTGGTCCTGTTCCTCGCACTGATCGCGGTGGCCGCGGTCCTGCTCGTGGTGAAGCTCTCGCGGCTCGAATGAGCGCGAACGCCGCTACGCTCAGTGGTTATGTCCATGGAGCCTGAGCTGCATCCCGATCTCGAACCGCTGGCGTTCCTGCTCGGTACGTGGGAGGGCGCCGGTGTCGGCGGTTACCCCACGATCGAGTCGTTCAACTTCGGGCAGGAGATCTCTTTCACCCATATCGGCAAGCCGTTCCTGAGCTACGCCAGCCGGACGTGGCTGATCGAGGAGGACGGTTCGCTGGGGCGCCCGCTGGCGACCGAGACCGGGTACTGGCGGCCCCGGCCCGACCACCAGGTCGAGGTGACGCTGGCGCACCCGACCGGGATCGTGGAGATCTACCTGGGGAACGTGGCGTTCAGCCGGGTCGAGCTGGTCACCGATGTGATCGCGCGGACCGACAGCGCCAAGGAGGTCACCGCCGGCAAGCGGCTGTACGGGCTGATCGGCGAGGACCTGGGCTGGGCGTACGACATGGCGGCCGTCGGGCAGCCGCTCCAGTCGCACCTGTCCGCTCAGCTCAAGCGGGTCGCCTGACGGGAGTGGGAGAAGACCCCCCGGAATTGAACGATCCCCGGACCTTCCCGCCGGGTGGCGGGGGATGGGCAGGACTGGCCCATCGGTCCGGGGATCGGGTAACTGCCTGGTAG
Source organism: Spirillospora sp. NPDC029432 (assembly GCF_040703975.1). NCBI lineage: Bacteria > Bacillati > Actinomycetota > Actinomycetes > Streptosporangiales > Thermomonosporaceae > Spirillospora > Spirillospora sp. NPDC029432. Next base: position 83,467 of record NZ_JBEZWH010000017.1, on the reverse strand, counting down.
TGCCGGTCACCGACCGGCCGCACCGCTCCTGGGAGCGGTTCCGAGGCGGAACGGCGACTAGCGGACAGCCACCTCGCGAGTCCTAATATCAACCATTGGCTAGGACCACCTCCTTTCACGCGTACCTCGCACGCTATGCGAGGCCCCGCGGCTCGGGCAAGCGGATTTTCCGCGGCCCCTCGGCGCCCCTGGGCGATCTCCGGGGGACGGCCCGGGGCACATAGACTCGGGGCATGTCCGAGACGTGGCAGGAGGAACTGCGGGCCAAGGGGTACCGCGTCACGCCGCAGCGCCAGCTCGTGCTGGAGGCGGTGACCAACCTCATGCACGGCACTCCCGACGAGATCTGCGCCGAGGTGCAGCGCACCGCCAAGGGCGTGAACATCTCCACGATCTACCGCACGCTGGAGCTCCTGGAGGAGCTCGGGCTGGTGAAGCACGCCCATCTGGGGCACGGGCCGCCGAACTACCACCTGGCGACCGACGCCGACCACATCCATCTGGTGTGCCGCGGCTGCGGCACGGTGCACGACGTGGATCCGGAGCTGGCGGCGGGGCTCGCCGAGCGGCTGGACGCGACGTTCGGGTTCGAGACGGACGTCCACCATCTGACCGTGTACGGGCGGTGCAAGGAGTGCCGGGCCGGCGGGGCGTAGATCGCGTTCGCGGCGCATAGTGTGGGGTTCATGGAGAGCCCGCTGCTGCAGTTGCCCGGGGCCGTCCCGGCGGACGCGCCCGATCAGGAAGTCGCCGCCCACTACGGTGAGCCGTCGCAGGAACAGCGCGCGCTGGAAGCCGGTACGGCGTTCGTCGACCGGAGCGATCGCGGCGTGCTGAGGGTGTCGGGGCCGGATCGGCTGAGCTGGCTGCACAGCCTGCTGAGCCAGCATCTGGAACGGCTCGCGCCGGGCGAGGCGACGCAGGCGCTGCTGCTGAGCCCGCACGGGCATGTGGAGCACCACCTGCATCTGGTGGACGACGGCGAGGCGGTCTGGGTGCACGTGGAGCCGGGGACGGCTCCGGAGCTGGCCGCGTTCCTCGACAAGATGCGCTTCATGCTGCGGGTCGAGGTCGAGGACCTGAGCGACGCGTACGCCGTGGTGACGACGCCGCGCGAGGCGGCTCCCGGGGTGCCGGTGTTCCCCGACGTGGTCGGGACGGCGCAGATCATCGAGCGTACGGTGCTGCCGGGGCTGGCGGAGGAGCTGCGTCCGGCGGGGCTGTGGGCGTACGAGGCGCTGCGGATCGCGGCGCACGTGCCGCGGTTCGGGCTGGACACCGACCACCGCTCGATCCCGCACGAGATGGGCTGGATCGAGGCCGCGGTGCACCTGGAGAAGGGCTGCTACCGGGGGCAGGAGACGGTGGCGCGGGTGCACAACCTGGGGCGCCCGCCGCGCCGGCTGGTGTTCCTGCACCTGGACGGCAGCGTCGACCGGCTGCCCGCGCACGGCGACCCGGTGGAGATCCCCGGCGGGCGCGCCGTGGGGTTCGTGGGGTCGGCGGCGCGGCACCACGAGCTGGGGCCGGTCGCGCTCGCGCTGGTGAAGCGGAACGTCCCGGTGGACGCGGAGCTGCTGGCCGGCGGGGTGGCGGCGGCGCAGGAGGTGGTGGTGTCCCCGGACACCGGCGCCAACGCCAAGATCGATTTGCGGCGACAACCGGCAAAGCGGGCGTAAGCCACCGGGCACCCGGGCAAAATCGACTCCCATAGACGATGATTCCCGCTCGGGTGAGAGAGGTGGTCCGGCCCGATGGTCGCCAGCCCGGGGAACGAGCCGCAGCCGCGGCCGGACGCGCCGCACGAGCCGCATGAGCCGCACGGGCCGCATGAGGACGGGCCGGCCCGGCGGCGGGGCGGGACGGCGCGGCGCAGGCGGCGGCCCCGGCGGGAGTCGGCACTGCTGTGGTGGGCGCTGTTCGCGTTCTGGGCCGCGGCGGCCTGGTACCTCCGGTCGTGGCCGGTGGCGCTGCTCGGGCTGCTGGTGTGGTGCCTGTACGAGTTCATGCTGGTCCCGACCTTCTGCCGGACGATGACGCGGAAGGGCTCCTCGTGCCGCGAGCCCGTCCGGGGACGCCTGTTCGCCTGCGAGGACGAGCACCAGCGGCTCAAGATCGACGGGCTGTGGCGGCTGGTCGGCATGCGCAACCCGCTCCGCGGCCCGGACCAGCCGCCGGCGGAGCGGGAGAGCGGCCAGGTCGTGGTGTCGCCGGAGGTCCGGGGACGGCTGTCGCAGATCGACCGGATGCTGATCCTGCTCGCCGCCGCCGGGACCCTGGTGACGATCGTGGGGATGGTCTACGGCTACGTGTGAGGCCCGGCCCAGCGCGCCAGCGCGGCGCGCAGCCCGGCGGGGTCCGGCGCGCCGGAGGCCCAGGCGACGTACCCGTCCGGGCGGACGAGGACGGTCGTGCGCCGGTCGCCGGTCCAGCGTGCGGTCGCGACCCGTTCCGGGACGCCGGCGGGCGGCTCGCCGGGTGAGATCAGGACGAACCGGCCACCGCGCAGCAGCTCGTACAGGCGGCCCTCGCGGAGTTCGGCGTCGGGCGCGCGCCGCCCGGTGAGGCGGTGGGAGCCCCGGCCGGCGCGGTACGCGAGCCCGATGCCGGTGATCATGGCGGCGGCACGGTCGGCGGCGGGGCGGACCCGGGTGAGCAGCGCGCCGAGCAGCGTGCGGGCGAGCCTGGCCGGCCCCGAGTGCAGGATGCCGACGCGGACGAGGGTGCCGCTCATCCGCAGCACGATCCTGCCGACCGCGTGCCGTTCGGCCTGGTAGGTGTCCAGGAGCCGGGCGTCGGCGCCGTCCCGCAGCACGGCGACCAGCTTCCAGCTCAGGTTGGCGGCGTCCTGGAGGCCGGTGTTCATGCCCATGCCGCCGGCCGGGGAGTGGACGTGGGCGGCGTCGCCGGCCAGGAAGACCCGGCCCTCGCGGTACGAGGGCGACTGCCGCTCGTCGCTGTGGAAGCGGGACTTCCAGCGGCACTCGGTGATGCCGTGGTCGGTGCCGAAGTTGATCCGGAGCAGCTCCTCGACCTCGTCCAGCTCCAGCGGCTCGTTATCGCGGAGGGCCTGGTTGCGGCGGTTCCAGCCGGTGATCCGGTACCAGCCGTCGCCCATCTCGGTCAGGAGGCAGAAGCCGTCCTCGACCGCGTTGACGGTGAACGCCCGCTCCGGCCGCCGCGCCAGCCGGACGTCCGCGAGGATCACCGAGCTGAGCAGCGTCCTGCCGGGGAACGGCAGCCCGAGCGCCTTCCGGACGCCGCTGTGCACGCCGTCGGCGCCGACGGCGTAGGACGCCCGGTACGCGGCGGCCGCGGCGTCCTGCCCGGCGTGCTTTCCCGGGATGGTACGGACGGTCACGCCGGTGCCGTCCTGCTCCACGCCCACGACCTCGGCGTCGTACACGAAGGTGACGCCCGCCTCCAGCGCGCGCCGCTCCAGGACGCGCTCGATCTCGTACTGCGGGATGAACAGCACGTAGGGGAAGCGGGTGGGGAGCCGGGACGGGTCCAGCCGCACGGACTGGAACAGCTGGAGCGCCTCGATCGGGTGCCCGCCCTTGACGACCTCGTCGGCGAGCCCGCGGGCGTCGAACTGCTCCAGCGTCCGGGCGTGGGTGACGAGGGCGCGGGAGAGGTTGCTGATCTCGTGCGGGCGGCGCTCGACGAGGGTGACGGCCAGGCCCGCCGCGGCGAGGTCGCCCGCCAGCAGGAGCCCGGTGGGTCCCGCGCCCACGACCAGGACGTCGATGCGGGCGCCGTTGCCGGTCATCGCGGTCATGTCTCCTCCAGAAGCGAACCGGAGCTTGGTCAACAACTGTTGGCCAACGCCTGTTGACTTCCACGGTAGACGACAGGGAGCCCGATGCCAACAGCTGTTGGCAAAACGGATCGCGACGTTTCCGCGCCGCCCCCTAGATCTCCAGGGTCAGGGTGATCGGGCCGTCGTTGACCAGGGCGACCTTCATGTCCGCCCCGAACACGCCGGTCTCCACCTTGGCGCCGAGCGCGCGCAGCTCCGCGACCACGGCGTCCACCAGTGGCTCGGCGACCGGGCCCGGCGCCGCCGCGATCCAGGTCGGGCGGCGGCCCTTGCGGGCGTCCCCGTACAGCGTGAACTGGCTGATCACCAGGAGCGGGGCGCCGAGGTCCGAGCACGACCTCTCGTCCTGGAGGATCCGCAGGCCCCACAGCTTGGCGGCGAGCCTCCGCGCCTGCGCGGGCGTGTCGTCATGCGTCACCCCGACCAGGACCAGCAGCCCCGGACCCTCGATCGCCCCCGCGACGCGCCCATCGACGGACACGCTCGCCTCGCTCACCCTCTGGACTACGGCCCTCATGACCATGCATTCTGCCTCGCATGGGAGCAACGACGCTCATCACGGTGGCGCCCACCGGCGCCGAGTCCGCCAAGGCCGACGTGCCGGCGCTGCCCGTCACCCTGGACGAGCTGGTCCGTACGGCGAAGGAATGCGAGGCCGCCGGGGCAGCGGTGATCCACGTGCACATCCGGGACGGGGACGCGCGGCCGACGCTCGACCTCGCCCGGCTGCGCGACACCGTCGCCGCGCTGCGGGAGGCGACCGGCCTCGTCGTCCAGCTGTCCACCGGCGGCGCGGTCACCGACCCGTACGAGGACCGGCTGCGGGTGCTGGACGCCGACCCGGACGGCTGCTCGCTCACCTGCGGGACGGTCAACTTCGGCGACGACGTGTTCATGAACCCGTGGCCGTTCATGGTGGAGCTCTACCGGCGGACGCAGGAGCTGGAGATCGTTCCGGAGTTCGAGCTGTTCGACCTCGGCCAGGTCGCGGCGCTGAACCGGCTGCTGGACAAGCACGGCGCCCCGTACGGCGGGCACGTCCACTGCGACCTGGTGATGGGCGTCCCGGGCGGCATGCCGGGGGACGCGCGGACGCTCGTCGCGGCGGTCGAGGCGCTGCCGGCGGGCGCCTCCTGGTCGGCGACGGGCGTCGGCCGGACGTCCGTGCCGGTGATGCTCGCGGCGCTGTCGGCGGGCGGGCACCTGCGGGTCGGCATGGAGGACACGCTCACGTACGCCAAGGGCCGCCCCGTCACCGGGAACGCCGAGCTGGTCGAGCGCGCCGCCGCGCTGGCCGGCCTCGCCCAGCGGCCGCCGATGGCGCCGGCCGAGGCCCGCGCCTTCCTGGGAGTACGGCCCCGCTGACCGGCGGTTCCCGGCCGCCGAAGAGAATGAGGGGCATGGTGGAGATCAACCCGGTCCTGGTCGAGGTGGAGCGGTCCGGCTTCGTCGAGTCGCGGCACCGCGGCTCGGCGGCCGGGCTGGACGCCTCCGGCGCGCTCGCGGTACGGCTCGGCGCGCCGGACGAGCCGATCTTCCCGCGTTCGGCGAACAAGCCGATGCAGGCGGTGGCGATGCTGCGGTCCGGCCTGGAGCTGGACGGGCAGGAGCTGGCGCTGGCCGCCGGCAGCCACTCGGGCGAGGACTTCCATGTCGAGGGCGCGGAGAAGATCCTCGCCGGGGCCGGGCTGTCGGCCGAGGCGCTGCGCTGCCCGGAGGCGTGGCCGCTGGACCGGTCGGTCGCGATCGACGCGGCGCGCGGCGGGGGCGGGCGGTCCCGGCTGCGGATGAACTGCTCCGGCAAGCACGCCGCCATGCTCGCCACCTGCGTCGCCGCGGGCTGGCCCACCGAGGGCTACCTGGACGCCGCCCATCCGCTCCAGGCGGCCGTGCGCGCGGCCGTGGAGGACCTGACCGGCGAGCGCCCGGCCGCGACCGGGGTGGACGGCTGCGGCGCGCCGCTGTTCGCGGTGTCGGTGACCGGGGTGGCGCGCGCGTTCCGGGCCCTCGTGCTGGCCGCGCCGGGGACCGCCGAGCGGCGCGTGGCCGACGCGATGCGCGCCCATCCGCACTGGACGTCCGGCACGGGCCGTGAGGAGCGCCGGCTGATGGACGCGGTGCCGGGCCTGCTGGTCAAGTGCGGTGCCGAGGGCGTGGACGCGTTCGCGCTCGCCGACGGCCGGGCCGGCGCCGTCAAGATCGACGACGGTGCCATGCGCGCCCGCACGCCCGTGACGGTCGCGCTGCTGCGCGCGCTGGGCGGCCACACCGGCGGCGGTACGGACGCGGCGGTGCTGGACGAGCTGGCGACCGTGCCGGTGCACGGCGGCGACCGGCAGGTGGGCGCGATCCGTCCCGCCCCCGGCGTCTTCGCGGTGTCCCCGCCTGCTGGGGCCTAGCCTTACCAGCCCTGCTAGCCCTCGCCTCGCTCGCCGCGGTGCCGCCACCGGCGGCGCGGGCGCGTGCCGCGCTTGACCTCGCGTTCCAGGATGCCGACGTCCGTGCCCTGCCGCACCTGGGGCCGGTCCTGGGCGAGCGGCGGGTAGCCGGTCTCGGACGGCGGGTCGAGGTACTCGGCCTCGGTGGGCGCGTAGCTGTGCGAGTACATGCCGGGCGAGTAGCTGTAGAGGCCGCCCTGCATCGGCCCGCGGTGCGAGGACTGGTCGGGGTGGTTGGGATTGACCCGCTTGGTCTGGCCCGCGGCCTTGCCGACCAGCGTCAGCCAGGTCACCAGGGCGATCGCGACGACGATCGGGCCGAAGATCAGCGGAAGCCCGAGGCCGAGGGTGTCCGGATCGTTCGGGATCGCGGCCCGGGCCAAGAGCGCCATGTCCATCTCATCCACCCCATCTCATCCACCACCGGGGACGATCTCTTGAACCCATCCCCGGAAATCGGCGGCTGACCCGGAGTTGACCGGCTATCTCCCGGATTGTTGGGAAATCTGGGCCTCGGCCTGCCCGCTCAGGGCGGTGCCGGCGGGCGCCGCGTCCGGGATCCGGATCGTCCGGTTCCGTCCGGCGGCCAGCCCGGGCAGGGCCAGCGCGGCCGTGACGGCCAGGACCGCCGCGATCGGCACGTTCCAACCGCCCGTGGCGTCGTGCAGGAAGCCGATGAGCAGCGGGCCCGCCGCCGCGATCAGGTACCCGCAGCCCTGCGCCATCCCGGACAGCTGCCCGGCCACCCGCGCGTCGTGCGCCCGCAGCCCGATGAACGACAGCGCACCCGCGAACCCGAGCCCCTGGCCGACGCCGAGCACCGCCGCCAGCACCCACAGCGTCGCGGTCGGCGCCCAGGCGATCCCGGCGAACCCGACGAACGTCACCGCCACCGTGACGAGCACCAGCGGCCGCTGGTCGCGCATCCGCCGCACCAGGAACGGCACCGCCAGCGACCCGGCCGCCTGCATGAGGCTGTTGAGCCCCACGAGGTACCCGGCCGCCTCCTCGCCCATGCCGCGGTCCTGGCAGATCGTCGGCACCCAGCTGACGGTCACGTACGCCAGCAGCGACTGGATCCCCATGAACAGCGTCACCTGCCAGGCCAGCCGGGACCGCCACACCGCCGCCGCCGCGGCGCCCCGCGCGGGAGCGCCGGCGGCCGGCGCCGGAGTCGCCGGGGCGCGCAGCAGGCGCGGCAGCCAGGCGAGCGCGGCGACGGCCGCCGGGATCGCCAGCAGCCCCAGCGGCAGCCGCCAGCCGCTGCCGAGCGCGTGCTGGGCCGGGATCACGGCGGCGGCCGAGACGGCCGCGCCGCAGGTGATCGCCACCGTGTAGATCGAGGTGACCAGCGGGACCGAGTCCGGATGGTCGCGCTTGATGATCCCCGGGATCGCGATGTTGCCCATGCTGATCGCGATCCCGGCGGCCAGCGACCCGGCGAACAGCGCGGCGGGCGCGTCCAGCAGCCGCGCCAGCAGCGCCACCACCAGCAGCGCCATGCTCGCCACCAGCAGCGCCTCGCCGCGCGGGGCGCGCCGCAGGAACGGGGCGATCAGCCCGTACGAGCCGAAGAACAGCAGCGGCAGCGTCGTCAGCGCGCCCGCCGCCGTCCCCGACAGCGCGAAGTCCGCGCGGATCTCGGTCAGCAGCGGGCCGACCGCCACGATCGCCGGCCGCAGGTTGATCGCGACCAGGACCAGCAGCGCCAGCCCCAGGACGAGGGACGCCCGGCGCGCCCTCACCGGGACTCCCCGCTCGCCTCGTCCGCCGCCACCAGGGTCTCCAGCACGGCCAGCGTCGGCTCGACGACGGCCGCGGCGGCGCGTGCCGCCGCGGTGGCGTCCCGGGCGACGATCGCGTCCAGCACGGCCGCGTGCGCCGCCGGCCCCGCCTCCGGGACCTCCCGGTCGAGCCGTACGGTCGCCATCGAGTCGCGCAGCCGCCCCTGGAAGTAGCGGTGCGCCTCGATCAGCACGGGGTTGCGCGCAGCCTCGGCGACGCCGTGGTGGAAGCGGGCGTCCGTCTCGCCGAACGCCTCGGCGCCGGTCGCCTCGTTCCGGGCGGCGAGCAGGCCCGCCAGCCGCTCGACGTCCTCGTCCGTACGGCGCCGAGCGGCCAGCCGGGCGGCCTGGACGTCGTAGGCGAGCTGCACCTCGAAGACGTCCCGGAGGGTGGCGCGGGCGACGCGGCGCAGCAGCGGGCGGGGGTCGGCGCTGCTGCGCACGTACGTCCCGTCCCCGCGGCGGACCTCCAGCACGCCGACGTGCGCCAGCGCGCGGATCGCCTCGCGCACGGCCGGGCGGCTGACGCCCAGCCGCGCCGCGAGGTCGAGCTCGCCGGGGATCCGGTCGCCGACCCGCCAGCCGCCGCCGCTCACCTCGGCCTGCAACTGGTCGAGGACGGCGTCGACGGTCGAGCCGCCGGGAACGGGACTCAGGGCCACGGGGGAACTCCTGTCGGGCGGAGGCGGAATCGGTCAGATGTCAGACATCTTACGATCTTCCCCGCCGCGGCCCGGCGGCCGGGCCCCGGTCAGTTCTCGCGGGTCTCGCGGGGCGCCTCGTCGCGCCGCGTCCGCTGGCCCGGATCGCCCTCGATCACGCCGCCCTGGACGGGACCGCGATGGGCCGAGCCGCCGCGGATCTTCTCCGGGCGCACCTTCCGGCGGGCCGCGAGCACGGTCAGGGTCAGCCACACGGCCAGCGCCACCGCGACGACGAGCGGTCCGATGATGAGCAGGATGTTGTCCCCGAGGGGGGAGGCATCAGCGAGCATTTTGGGTCGAACCTCCTTGTTCGTGCCCCTACCCGCCCTGCCCCGTTCAACCCGGGACGGTGCTCACAGCCCCCGCGACTGGGAGATCGAACCCGACGTGGCCAGCGTGAACGTCCGCATCGACTCCGCGAACTTCGACAGGTCCCACTCGGCCGGGCCCTCGTACCAGTAGAGGTTGTCGGCGCCCTCGGCCCGCTCGCCCGCGTCCTCCACCGTCTGCGCCCACTTCGGCACGGCGTCGAAGACCACCGCGTACGGCAGGAAGCGCGAGAACAGCGCGATCCGCTGCGGCGCCGCGCCGCCCTGCGCCGCCTCCGCCGGCACCTCGCCCCGCTCCAGGAACGCCCGGAAGCCGATCGTGTGCGCCAGCACGGTCGCGCCGCGCGCCGTCTTGGCCGGCATGAACTGGCCGCCGTACGCCAGCGCCGCGCCCGCGATGATCACCGCGAGGCCGACCAGCGCCAGATCGGTGAACAGCGCCAGCGCCACCGTCCCGGCCACGCCCAGCCCGGTCAGCACCATCCCGGCCACCGTCCAGCGGGACCGCACCGTGTCCGGCCGCCGCGCGAACCAGCCCTGCTCGACCACGTCGTCGTACATCGCCGAGCGGACCTGGTCGAGCCGCGTCGCGAACGTCCCGCCCAGCTCCGACAGCTTCACCGTGCCGCGCGCCGTCCCGTCCGGGGCGGTGAACAGGGCGTCCAGCAGCAGCCGCTCGTACTTCAGCAGGTCCTCGCCCGCGTCCCGCCGGAGCCGCCGCAGCGCCCAGTCGAGCCGGCCGGTGACCGCCCGGTCCTCCTCCTCGATCATCAGGTAGCCGCGCACCGCCAGGTCCACGATCGTCGCCGTGACGTCGATGACGTCGGCCCGCTCGTCGATCAGCGTGCCGATCTGGCCGGGCCGCACGCCGTCCGGGGGCTCGAACTCCGACCCCGCCACCGGCGCGTGGTCGCCCTCGGCGGCCTTCTTGCCGACCACCCGCGCGTCCCGGCCGCGCAGCATGTACAGCGCCCCGATCCCGCCGACCAGCAGCACCAGCAGGCCGAGCAGCGCGGCGCCGGTGACCCCGTTCACCGAGAACGCGGTCGCCACCGTGTGCCGCCGCTCGAAGATCGGCTTCCCGCCGGTCGTGCCGGCCGGCACCCCCGCCACCACGGTCAGGTGCTCGCCCGACAGCATCCGCTGCTGGGAGAAGACCCCCTGCGTGCGGGTGTGGTTGGTGTAGAACTGCGTGCACCCGATGGCGCTGTCCAGCGGCCCGGTGAAGCAGTTGACGTGGCGGATGATCGCGCCTCCGTCCACCGTCACCCGGGCCTCGTCGACCGGGACGTCCCAGCCGCCGACCGCCGTCCAGCGCAGCTCCTCGGCCGGGCCCATCGGCGCCACCGCGCCGCGCACGTCGTACTCCAGCACGACCGTGCGGCGCCCGTTCAGCGCCGCCGGCCCGGTGACCTCGACGACCGTCAGGGTGTCCCGCTCGCTGACCGCCACCCTGGTCGGGCCGCCGTCGGGGCTGGACGCGCGCACGTTCGAGACGGGCGTGACCCGGTCGTGGGTGATGCTGTCGTGCCGCCGGGTGACGAAGGAGCGCTCCAGCCCCTTGCCGCCGCCGAACTGGTACGTGATCGTCTCGCGGGCGCGCGCGACGCCGCCCGGCCCGACCTTCAGCGTGACCTCGTCCTTGATCACCCGTTCCGGCGCGGCGGCGGTCCCGGGTGCCGCGGCGGCCGCGGCGGACGCGGGAACGAACGGGAGGGGGAGAATGAGGGCGGCGATGGCCAGGGAAGCGACCATTGGCCGCAAGCGACCCAACATGGCCGCAAATCGTAGCGGCTGCGGGTGTCGGTCCGGAGACGCCCCGCTGACCTGCGCGGTCGGTTCGTGTCGTTTGCCACCTGTGCAATGATTTTTCGCTATGGCAGGTCACCTCCCCCCACCGGCGCCCGCACGGCCACGCCACCGCGACCTGCACGAACACGTCTACCGGTACGAACCGCGCCGCCGCCCGCCACCGCGCCGCCCCGCCCTCGGCGGTGTGGCCGCCGCGATCCTCGGCGGCCTCGCCGGGCTGGTCGTCGTCGTGATCCTCGGCTTCGCCGCGTTCGGCGACCCCGGCGGGACCGGTTCCGGCCTCCGCCCCGGCGCGCCGGTGGACCGCGAGACCGCCACCCAGAACCGCCTGTACGCGACCGGCGCCCTCACCTCCGTCGGCTGCGGCCTGCCCGCCATCCAGCCGGGCGCCGAGTCCATGAACCGCTTCATGAACGTCCTGAGCGACTGCCTGGACCGGTCATGGCAGGGCCAGTTCGGCAAGGCGCGGATGCCGTTCACCCCGCCGAGCCGCGTCTTCTGGGAGGGCGCGGGCCGCAGCCCGTGCGGCACGTACCCGAGTCCGGGCTCCTCCGCCTTCTACTGCCCGGCCAACAACACGATGTACGTCGGCCTCCAGCACATCGTGGAGACCTCCGGCGGCGAACCGCTGTCCAACTTCGCCGTCTTCGCCCGCGTCATCGCGCACGAGTACGGCCACCACGTCCAGGACCGCGCGGGCATCCTGATGTACGGCCAGCAGCAGATGGAACGCGCCGACGCCCTCGCCCGCAGCGAGGCCAGCCGCCGCATCGAACTCCAGGCCCAGTGCCTCGCGGGCGCGTTCCTCGGCGCCGAGCGCGGCACCCTCCCGATGACCCGCCGCCAGTACGCGGCCCTGCTCGCCGACGTCCGCGGCCGCGGCGACGACCACCAGCCCGCCGACCAGCGCGACCACGGCTCCTCGGAGAACTACGCGGGCTGGGTCGTCAAGGGCTACGAGAGCGGCGACCTCGCCACCTGCGACACCTGGACCGTCCCCGCCTCCGAGGTCGACTGAACGAAGAGGCCGGCCGATGTCGAATCCCGGCGCCCCGCTCCGTCCTCTGTGTTCGGAAGGACCCTGACGAGGACGAGGAGGAACGGCATGGGACGTCCAGTGGTGCACTTCGAGATCATCGGCACCGACACCGCGCGGCTCCGCGGCTTCTACGGCGAGCTGTTCGGCTGGGGCTTCGGCGTGGGGGACGCGGTCACCGAGGAGGTCTCGGCGCCGGGCGAGTACGGCTTCGTCGGCGCGGACGAGGCGGGCATCAACGGCGGTGTCGGCGGCGGCGCGGGGCACGAGCACCGCGTCCTGTTCTACGTCGACGTGCCCAGCGTGGAGGAGGCACTCCGGCAGGCCGAGAAGCTGGGCGGCACGCGCCGCATGGGCCCCGCCCTGGCGCCGGACGGCGACTTCGCGGTCGGCTGGTTCACCGACCCCGAAGGGCACCTGATCGGCGTCGCGGGCCCGGCGTGACCGTACCCTGAGCGGGAGGGAGTCCCGATGAAGTACCTGCTCATGATCTACAGCAACGCCGAGAACTGGGAACACCCGATCTACCTGCGCGACCCGAGGTTCCTGGCCCTCCCCGAGGCGGAACGGGAGGCGCTGGCCGCCCGGGCCGGGGAACTGCACAGGGAGATCACCGAGTCCGGGGAGCTGATCAGCGGCACGCCCCTCGGCCCGCCCTCGGCGACCCGCACCGTACGGGGCCGCGACGGCGTCCCGGTGCCCACGGACGGGCCGTTCCTGGAGGCCAAGGAGCAGCTGGCCGACTACTTCGTGATCGACGTCGCCGGCCCCGAGCGGGCCGCCGAGATCGCCGCGCGCTTCCCCGACGCCCGGTTCGGCGCCGTGGAGATCCGCCCGATCATGGAGGACTGATCGAGACCCTGCTGCGCGGGCTCGCACCGCGGGTGCTGGCCGCCGTCGTCCGCCACCACGGCGACTTCGAGACCGCCGAGGACGCCGTCCAGGAGGCCCTGCTGGCCGCCGCGACCCGGTGGCCGGACGACGGCGTGCCCGCCGACCCCCGCGCCTGGCTGATCAGGGTCGCGTCCCGCAAGATGATCGACCGGCTGCGCAGCGAGAGCGCGAGCCGCGCCCGCGAGCGCGACCTCGCGGCGCGGACCCCGCCGGACGAGCTCCTCGCCCCCGCCGCCGACGCCGAGCCCGCGCGCGACGACACCCTGACCCTCCTGCTGCTCTGCTGCCACCCGAGCCTCACCCCGCCGTCCCAGGTCGCCCTCACCCTGCGCGCCGTCGGCGGCCTCACCACGGCGGAGATCGCGCAGGCGTTCCTCGTCCCCGAGCCCACCATGGCGCAGCGCGTCTCCCGGGCCAAGGCGCGGATCAAGGCGGCGGGCGGCCGCTTCGACGCCCCGCCCGGCCCGGACCGCCTGGACTCCGTCCTCCAGGTCCTCTACCTGATCTTCAACGAGGGCTACACCGCCACCTCGGGCCCGGCCCTGCACCGCCCCGACCTCACCGCCGAGGCGATCCGCCTCACCCGGGCCGTGCACGCGCTGCGCCCCGGCGACGGCGAGGTGGCCGGCCTCCTGGCCCTCATGCTCCTCACCGACGCCCGCCGCCCCGCGCGCACGACCCCGAACGGCGCCCTCGTCCCCCTGGCCGAGCAGGACCGCACCCGCTGGAACCGCGCCGCCATCGCCGAGGGCACCGCCCTGATCACCGGAGCGCTCACCCGCGCCCGGCTCGGCCCGTACCAGCTCCAGGCCGCCATCGCCGCCGTCCATGCCGAGGCCCCACGCCACGAGGACACCGACTGGCCCCAGATCGTCGCCCTCTACGAACTCCTGGCGGACCTGGCCCCGAACCCGATGGTCACCCTCAACCACGCCGTCGCGGTCGCCATGGCCACCGGCCCCCAGGCCGGCCTCGCCCTCCTGGAACCCCTGGCCGCCCGCCTCTCCGGCCACCACCGCCCGCACGCCGTACGCGCCCACCTCCTGGAGATGTCCGGCGACCTCCGCCGGGCCCGGTCCGAGTACCGCGAGGCCGCCCGCCTCACCACGAGCCTCCCCGAACAGGCGTACCTCCGCGACCGTGCCGCCCGCCTACTCGAACCGGACGTTCCCGAGCACCTCCCGTGACACGGCGACCGCCCCGTCCCTGACCTGGCGGGGCGGGAGTGGGGGTGGATGCCGGGTTAGTGCGTTCCATTGTGAAAATGGGTGTGAGGACACTCACGGACGGGTGCTAGCTGGGGTGCTTGCAATTGCAAGCACCATGACGCAGGGTGGGGATATGGCAAGTTCGAAGGTCGGCTCGATCGGGGAGTACATCCGGGAGCAGCGCACGCGGGCGAAGATCTCGCTGCGCCAGCTCGCCGATGTCTCGGGGATCTCCAACCCGTACCTGAGCCAGATCGAGCGCGGGCTGCGCAAGCCGAGCGCCGAGATCCTGCAGCAGATCGCCAAGGGGCTGCGGATCTCCGCCGAGGCGCTGTACGTGCAGGCCGGGATCCTGGAGGAGCGCGAGGCCGACACCGACGCGCAGGCCGCGATCCGGGCCGACCTGATCCTCACGGAACGGCAGAAGCAGGTGCTGCTCGACATCTACACGTCGTTCCTGAAGGAGAACGAGGCCAACGGCGTGAACGCCGAGAGCGCCACGGAGGAGGTTCCGGAGGACCGAGCCCCGGAGCCGGGAGAACGAAGGGAAGAGGTCGGATGACGTTGGCGAACACCCTCCGCGAGAACAAGGCCGTCTACACGGTCGCCGGCGCCGGCGACCTCGCGGTGGAGAAGCTCCGCGAGGTCCCCGAGCAGGTCGGCAAGGCGCGCGAGAACGCGGGCAAGTACCAGGAGGACTTCCGCGGGAACCTGGACAAGTACCGCGAGCAGGTCCGCGAGACCGTCGACCGGTACCGCGGCGAGGTCCGCGAGAACGTCGGCCGGATCGAGGTCAAGGACCTGCCCGGCGCCGCGGTGGCGTACATGACGCACTTCGGCACCCGGACCGTCGAGTTCATCGACGAGCTGGCCGAGCGCGGCAAGAAGGTCGTGCACCGCGAGGCCGAGGAGATCGCCGAGATCACCGAGGGCCCGGCGCCGAAGAAGGCCGCGCCGCGGAGCAGGCCCGCCCAGGGCCAGGCGAAGCCCGCCGCGAAGAAGAGCGGCAGCTGAGCCGCCCCGCCGCGGCGGAGCGCCGATCGCGGAAAAGGAGCCCGGCCGGGATAGACCGGCCGGGCTCCTTCGTTGATTAGGGTGGGGAAGCACTGTCACGGCGACGAGAGTGGTGAGCACTACCGATGGAGGCCCTCTCCTACTTCTTCTGGTTCCTGGCGATCGTCGCGTTCGTCTTCGAGGTCATCGCCCTCATCGACATCCTCGGCGTCCCGGAGGGCGCCTTCCCGGCGACCGACAAGCAGACCAAGAAGCTGTGGCTGATCCTGCTGGTGGTCGCCAACGTGGTGGGCCTCGGTGGCGCGGTCGGGTTCCTGCCGCTGCTGTCGTTCCTGCCGATCGCCGCGTTCATCGTGGCCGCGATCTACCTCGCCGACGTGAAGCCGGCGGTGCGTCCGTACAAGAAGAAGGGCGGCCAGGGCGGGCAGGGCGGCTCCGGGCCGTACGGTCCCTGGTAAGGCTCAGGGGCGCTCGCGGGCGGCGCGCCGCGTGGACGAGTCGGTCGGCAGCGCCTCCACCGACGGGTCGGGCTGGTTGTAGCCGACGTTGGTCTTGCCGAGCACGGGCTCGGCGAGCTTGAGGGCCCGCAGGTCGTCGGCCAGCCGGCGGGCGATGTGCCGGTTCCCGGCCTGGTTGGGGTGGGTGCCGTCACGGCGGATCAGCCGGGCGGCGTTGCCGGTGCCGCGCCGGACGTCACCGGTGATCCACTTTCCGGAGAGCGGGTCGATGAACGGGATCCGCAGGATCGCGGCCACGTCGCGCAGCGCGTCCCGGACCATGAGGGCCTTCGGGCCGGGGTCGCCGCCCCACATCGGGCCCATCAGGACGAGCTGGGTGCGCGGCCAGCGTTTCCGGACGCCCTCCAGCAGCGCGCGGGCCCGCTGCGTGATCGCCTCGGGCCGCATCCGGACGTCGTTGTGGCCGCCGGAGACCAGCATCATGTCGGGCGCGGGCCGCCAGGCGAGCTGCTGCCCGAACAGCGAGGAGAACGTCTCGCCGGTGCCGCCGTCGTTGGCGAACCCGGTCCGGGCCTGCCCGGCGACGACGATCTGCCAGCCGAGGGTGCGGGCGGTCTCGGCGGCGTACGCGCCCTCCGGCTTGATCCCGCGGATGCCGACCGTGTAGCTGTCGCCGAGCGCGAAGACGACCGGCGCCCGCTTCTCCGGCTCGACGGTGGGGGCCGCGGCCCCGGGCGTCCCTTTGCCGATCCTGTCGAGCTGGAGGGCGGCGCCCACGCCGACGCACACCACCAGCACCACCGCCAACGCGGCCCAGAGCAGTCGGGGCACGCCGTACGCCCTCCAAGAAGCGAGTCCGGAACGGGCGGCGCGCCCCCCGCGCGACCCATATCGTGTCGAGGATGAGCAGCGGCACCCACCAACACGGGCGGACCGGCCGGCTGGAGCTCGATGACCAGTCGCTCCGCGAATGGGACGCGGTCGTCCTGGACGCGGGGCCCGAGGGCATCGTCCTCGACAGGTCCGCATTTTATCCCGGCGGCGGCGGCCAGCCGCCGGATCACGGCGTTCTTCTGTGGCAGGGAGTGCAGACGCGTGTCGTCGGAGTACGCAAAACGGACGATCTTGAGCTGATCCCGGCGGAGGGCGACCCGGTGCCCCCGGTGGGGACGAGCGTGCGCGGCGCTGTGGAGGACGGCCGCCGCACGGCGCTGATGCGGACCCATTCGGGCCTGCACCTGCTGTGCGGCGTCGTGTTCCGCGACTACGGATGCCTGGTCACGGGCGGGAACATGGACGAGTTCACGGCGCGGATGGACTTCGATCTGCGCGAGGTGCCGCCCGGGTTCAAGCAGGCCGTCGAGGACGCCTGCAACGCGGAGATCGAGGCGGACCGGCGGATCGACGTGCGGACGCTGCCGCGCGCGGAGGCGTTCGAGATCCCCGACATCATCCGCACGGCGACGAACCTGGTCCCGCCCGAGGTCGAGGACGTGCGGATCGTGGACATCGTCGGGCTGGACACGCAGGCCGACGGCGGTACGCATGTCGCCTCGACCCGGCAGGTCGGGCGGATCACGGTGGCGAAGGTGGAGAACAAGGGCCGCGGGTTCCGGCGGCTGCGCATCAAGATCTCCGACTGAGGCGGGCGGGCCGGGTGCCGGGCCGCGGGCGCCTCCGCGGACCGGCACCCGGGGTCAGCGGCCCCCGGCGGGCGGCGCGGGGGCGGTCAGGGCGGCGATCGAGCCGAGGCCGTTCTCGACGATCGCCAGCGCGCGGTCGAGGGCCGTGCGGGTGGACAGCGGGTCGTAGCCCTGCTCGCGGCAGTGGACGATGACCGCCTGCATGCCGCCGACCGCGATGCCGGCGGCCGCGACCGCCTCGATCTCCCCGATGTCGGGGCACAGCTCGTGCAGCCGCGCCCTGATCTCGTCCTGGATCTCGGTGAGCCGCTGCATGGCCCGCGCCCGGAGCCCGGGGCGCTCCAGGATCAGCCGGACCTGGACGGTGCCGTACGCGCCGTGCTCGGCGACCAGCGTCTCCAGGACGTCGACGACGCTCTGCCGGACGGTCTCCAGCGGGGTCTCGCCGGGCACGCGGCGGGCGAGCCGCTCGGCGACCTCGTCGAGCCGGTCGTCGACCTCGGCGAAGACGACGTCCTCCTTGCTGGGGAAGTAGCTGAAGAACGTGCGGGGCGACACGTCGGCCGCCGCCGCGATGTCGGCGATCGTCGTCTCCTCGTAGCCGCGCTCGGCGAACAGCCGGAGGGCGGCCGTCGCCAGCGCCGAGCGGGTGCGGCGCTTCTTGCGTTCGCGCAGCCCGGGCTCCTCGGCGTGATGCATGTCACGCATTTTACCACGACTGCATTTTTGCATCTATTGCAGAAATCTACGGAACGTGCTGCGCTGGAAGCATGGCGCGATTTCTGGACCGGCTGGGCCGGCTCTGCGTGCGGCGGCGCCGCGCGGTCTTCGCGGCGTGGGCCGTCCTGATCCTGGCCACGGGCGTTCTCGGGCTCGCCCGCGGCGGCATCTTCGTCCAGCAGAGCACGCTGCCGGGCACCGAGACCCAGCGCGCCATCGACACGCTGCGCGAGGACTTCCCCGCCATGTCCGGGCCCACCGCGACCGTGGTGTTCCACTCCACCCCGCGGGCGAGTCCGGGCGACTGGCGCATCGCGCTCACGGTCGGCGAGTCGATCCGCAACATCTCCGAGCTCGACCGCGTCGCGTTCACCGAGAACCCGTACGCCCAGGGCATGGGCGGGATGAAGTCGCACGACGCGGTCGCGATCAGGCTCAACTTCACCGGCGACATGAGCGATGTCGGCCAGGCCGACCTGGACGCGCTCGACGAGGCGGTGGAGCCCGCCCGGATGGCCGGCCTGGACGTGAAGTTCGGCGGCATCACCGCGATGCTCCTCAACCAGCCCAAGGGCGGCCCGCAGGAGGGCGCCGGGATCATGCTGGCGATGCTCGTGCTGCTGCTGGCGTTCGGCTCGTTCCTGGCCGCCGGCATCCCGATCCTGGTGTCGCTGTGCGGGCTCGCGGTCGCGTACTCCCTGATCCACCTCGCCGCCGCGTCCTTCGAGGTGCACCCGACCGCCCCGATGTGCGCCGCGATGCTCGGCCTCGGCGCGGGAATCGACTACGCCCTGTTCATCGTCACCCGGCACCGCCAGCAGCTCGCCGCGGGCGACGACGTGGAGACCGCCGTGGGACGCGCGATGGCGCACTCCGGGCACGCGGTCGTGTTCGCCGGCGGGACGGTCGTGTTCGCGATCTGCGGGCTGTTCCTGTCCGGGATCGAGTTCATCGGCCGGATCGGGCTCGCGACCGCGCTCGCCGTGGGGCTGATGGTGGTCGCCGCGCTGACGCTGCTGCCCGCCGTCCTCGGCGCCCTCGGCACGAACATCGACCGCTACAAGCTGCCGCGGGTCCGTCCCGACCGCGCCTCCGAGCGGTGGACGCGCTGGGGCCGGCACGTGGACCGGCGCGCCTGGCCGTACGCGATCGTCGCGACGCTGGTCCTGCTGGCGCTGTCGATCCCGACCCTCAGCCTGCGCTTCGGCGTGATGGCCGACAGCATCGCCTCGCCGCAGATGTCGTCGCGGCAGGCGTACGACGTCGTCGCGAAGGAGTTCGGCGCCGGGCACTACAGCCCGTTCGTCGTCGTCGGGAAGGTGCCGGGCGAGGCGGAGCGCCGCAAGGCGCCCAAGTGGGAGACCAAGGAGAAGGACGAGAAGGAGGACGCGTCGTCGGGGCTGTCGGGGCTGACCGGCCTCACCGGCCCGTCCGGCGGGAACCCGTCCCCGTCCCCGGAACCGGAACGGGACGGCGCGACGCCCGTCAAGGGCGCCCCCGACCTCACCAAGAAGCCGGACAAGGACGCCGTCCTGCTGGCGCAGGAGCTGAGGCGCCGCCTCGCCGAGGTGCCGGGCGTCGCGTTCGCCGCCGAGCCGGTCGTCACCGGGACGACCGTGACCCTGCAGGTCATCCCGGCGGGCGCCCCGCACGACGAGGCGACGACCGACCTGGTGCACCGGCTGCGCGGCGCCGAGCTGCCGGCCGTCAAGGCGGCCCATCCCGGTACGACGATCTACCTCGGCGGCGAGAACCCGGCGATCATCGACCTGGCCGACACGGTCGGCGACCGGATGCTCACCGTGGTGGTCGCCGTGGTCGGCGTCGCGCTGCTCCTGCTCGTCATCGCGTTCCGGTCGATCCTCGTCCCGGTCAAGGCCGCGCTCATGAACCTGCTGTCGATCGGCGCGTCGTTCGGCGTGGTCACGGCCGTCTTCCAGTGGGGCTGGGGCATCCAGCTGCTGGGCGTGGACCAGGCCATCCCGATCATGTCGTTCGTGCCGCTGTTCATGTTCGCCCTGATCTTCGGGCTGTCGATGGACTACGAGGTCTTCCTGCTCTCCCGGATCCGCGAGGAGTACGAGCGCACCGGCGACCCGCACGAGAGCGTCGTCACCGGCATCGCCGCCACCGCCCGCCTCATCACCTCGGCCGCGCTCATCATGATCTTCGTCTTCGCCAGCTTCGTCCCGCAGCCGGACCCGACGATCAAGATGATGGCGCTGGGCCTGGCGGTCGCCGTCGCGGTGGACGCGACGATCGTCCGGCTCGTGCTCGTCCCGGCCCTGATGAGCCTGCTCGGCCACGCGAACTGGTGGTTCCCGGGCCGCGGGCGCCCGGCGGTCCGGACGCCCGAGGACGCCGCGAAGCGCGAGCTCGAACCCGCCCGCTGATCAGCGGGAGATGTCGGTGACGGGGAGGCCGTCCGGGTCGCTGACCGAGGCGACGACGCCGTGCGTACCGGACGCCTTCGCCTCCGCCAGCTCCTCGGCGCTGATGCCGACCGCGGCCAGGAAGGTGAGCCGGCCGTGCGGGGTCTCGACCGCGCCGAGGCGCGGGTCCTCGACGAACGCCAGCGCGGTGAGCCGCCCCTCGCCGCCGATCGGGTTGATGATGTCCATCCGGTGCCCGTCGGCGAACGAGCGCTTGTCGGAGAAGACGTACTCGCCCAGCTCCATCAGCAGCTTCAGCGACCACCCCGGCGGCTGCTCCTCGGCCCCGCGCGGCACCCGCAGCGTCAGCTCGAAGCCCAGCCCGACGCCGTCGGCCTCGCCGTCCAGGTCGCTGAAGCCGTGCGTGGTCAGGAGCCAGTGCCCGTCGGCGGGATGCGCGCTCAGCTCCCTCACCCCGGTGAGGAACTCGGCGCCGGTGCCCCAGGCCAGCGGAACGACCCCGGGCAGCAGCTCCTCCAGCGCCCGCCGGATCGACCTGCGCGTCCCCACGACCGGCGCGCCCGCCTCGGCCAGCGCGCCGAGCACGCCGCCCCACAGGCGATCCTCCCCGAACGCCTCCGGATCGCGCGCCTCCAGCATGGCGGCGAGCCTCGCGGTGTACGCGCGCGCCTCCTCGTCCGAGGCCCCCGCGAGCTCCTGCTCCCGGAGCTCGATCCGGTAGAGGAACTCCACGAAGTCTTCGAGCGTGCGGTTGACGACCTCGGCGGTCGACTGCTCGCCCTCCGCCAGGGCGAGCAGCAGCACGTACCCCCGCTGCATGTCCAGGCAGAACCGGATCGGCTCCCCGTCGGGCGCCCCGCCCAGCACCAGCAGCGGCACCTCCTCGCCCTCCGCCTGGACCGGGAGGACGGTGAACGTCTCCGGCCCGTCCACGCGCATCGAGAAGTAGAACCCCACCGCCGCCGGAAGCCCCACCTCGCACAGCGCCTCGACGTCGGCGGGGCTCAGCCCGCCGGACTCGGCGTCCTCGCGGTCGAGCCTGACGACCTCGCGCTCCCCGAACACCCGGACCAGCTCGGCATTGGTGGCCATTCGCGACATCCCCGTTCGAGTAGACGAAACCGGCGATGGTAGCGGAGGCCCGCGCCCGGCGTTCCGAAAACGCGCCTCGTTCGACCAGGAGGACCGCCCTTGACGCCTACAGGACGTCAGGGCCCTCGCCGGCCAGCACCAGCAGCGCGGTACGGGCCGCGTCCCCGGCCCGGTCCCCGGGCGGCCGCCGCGCCAGCCGTTCCAGCGCCGGACGGTCGGCGCGGCCGAGCGCCCGGCGGAGGGCGGGGCAGGTGTCGATGCCGATCTCCTCCCACACCCAGCGGGCCAGGGCCACGGCGTCCGCCACCCGGCGCACGTCCGCGGCCAGTTCCGGAGCGATCAGCGGGAGGCCCGCGTCGTCGGCGCCCCGCGCGAGGTCGAGCGCGATCAGCGTCCACCGTGCCGCGTGGTCGCGCCGGTCGCGGTCGAGGCGCCGGCGGGCGTACGCGCCGAGCTTGGCCAGGGTGGCGAGGTCGTTCGCCCAGCCCTGCCAGAACGGGTCCTCGCGCGGGAGGGCGTCCAGCTCGGCCGCCCCGCCGGCCAAGGCGCGCGCCAGCCGGTCGGCGAGGCGGGGCTCGCCGACCCGGTCCCCGGCCGCCCGCAGATCCTCGACGGCCGCCGCCAGGCGGTCCCGCGCCGCCCGGCGGATCACTCCGTCCGTGGCCATACCGGCAACATACGCGGTGCGCCGCCGTCAGCCCGCGGGATACGGGCTCACCATCGCGCCGAAGTAGCCCTCGGGCGGGCCGTCCGCGTGCTCGGGCAGCTCCGCCATGAACGCGCGCAGCAGCGGCGTCGCGTTGTGCTCGTCCAGGTCGTCCCGCGTGCGCCAGACCTCGTAGAGGAAGAACCGCCCGTCCTCCTGCTCGTGCAGGTGGTACTGGAGGTTCCCCTTGTCCTTCCGGGACGGCTCCACCAGGTCGAGCAGGAGCTTCCGGAGCCGGTCCTCGTGGCCGGGCTTGGGGGTCAGGAATCCGTAGAGGGAAACGGGCGTCGGTACCGCCGATGTCGTCGTCATGCGATCAACGTAGGATGTGACATTGGTGTGAGGTTCAAGGCGCTTTCCTGTGGGGTGGGTCACGTGAAGATCGGGGAGCTGTCCCGCGAGACGGACGTGCCCGTTCGCCTGCTCCGCTACTACGAGGAGCAGGGCCTGCTCGCCTCCCGGCGCAGCCCGGGCGGCCACCGCCACTACGGCCCCGAGGCGCCGGCGGCCGTCGCGCGCATCCGCGCCCTGCTCGCCGCCGGACTGCCCACCAGGGTCATCCGCGAGCTCATGCCCTGCTTCGCCGGCGACGGCACCGAACTCCAGGCGTGCGTCCTCGACCACATCGAGACCCAGATGGCGGACCTGGACTCCCGCATCGCCGACCTCACCCGGGCCCGCACCGCCCTGGGCGAGATCCACCGGGCCTCGACCCGGACCCTGGCCGCCGCCGGCGCCGGGACGGCGCCGGGCGACCGTGGAGATCGGCCTTCCACGTAGAAGGGGAACAGCGCGAGGGCCTTCGCGGCGCGGGCGGTCAGTCGGGGGTCCGGGCGACGGCCTCGGGGTTGGCGGCGTCGCGGATGACGCGCAGGCCGGTGACCAGCGAGTCGAGCTGGTCGGGGGTCAGGAGGCCGGTGATCCAGCGTTCGACCACGGCGAGGTAGTCGGGCAGCACCTGCTCCAGGCATTCGGCGCCGCTCGGCGTGAGGACGGCGAAGGTGGTGCGCCGGTCGTCGGGTGAGGCTTCGCGGTCGGCCAGGCCGGACCGGGCGAGCCGGTCCATCAGGCGGGTGACGCCGCTGGTGGAGAGGCCGGTCTGGGCGGCGAGGTCCGTCATCCGGAGCCGGCGGCCGGGCGAGCGGCTCAGCCGCATCAGGGCATTGAGGTCGAGCGCCGAGATCCCGTGCTCCTTCAGGACCGGCGCCACCTTGATCGACAGCCCGTTGCCGGCCTCCCAGAGCAGGCCGGCCACGGTGAGGCGGTGGTCGGCGAAGAGATCGTCCATGGTGGGAAGCCTACCGGCAGTAATTGCCGCCGGGATAGTTGACACGAGGAATACTTGGGCTCATGCTTGCGTCATCAATATTCCTCACAGCAACTTTCTGGAGGCATGTCGTGGACGTTTCGAACGGCTCGTGGGTGGCCGGGTTCCGGACCGCGGTGATCAGCCCGTACGAGGAGATCAAGCTGAGCGAGTCGCGCGGCTTCGCGGGTCAGACCGTGCGGCAGGTGCTGCGGCTGGCGGGCGGCGGGGAACGGCTGCGGGTGCGGCTGAGCAACCGGTACGGGCGGGAGGCGCTCCGGATCGGGGCCGCGCGGGTCGCGATGCGCAAGGCCGGAGACGAGGTCGTCGCCGAGACCGACGCCGGGCTGCGGTTCTCAGGAGCGGACGAGGTGGTCGTCCCGGTGGGCGAGGAGGTGGTCAGCGACCCCGTGGACATGGCCGTCGCCGCCGGGACCGAGTTGGCGCTGAGCCTCTACCTGCCGGGCGAGACCGGCCTGGCGACGTACTCGCACCAGCCGATGGCGACGTCCTTCGTCGCGGACGGGAACCTCGCCTCGGCGGTGGCGCTGCCCCGGGCGGAGCGGGTGCCCGCCCGGTTCTACGTGACCGGGGTGGACGTGCTCGCGCCCGAGGGGACCGCGGTCGCCGTCGCGTTCGGGGACTCCTGGTTCGAGGGCGTGGGGACGACGATGGACGCCGACCGCCGGTCGGTGGACGTCCTCAACGAGCGGCTCGGCAAGGGCTGGGCCGTCAACCAGGGGATCGCCGGGAACCGGCTCCTGGACGACGAGGTCGGCGAGCACGCGCTGGCGCGTTTCGACCGGGACGTGGTGGCGGTGCCGGGCGTCACGCACGTGCTGCTGCACTTCGGCATCAACGATCTGGGGCTGCCCGGGATGGTGGGACGGCCTCCGGCGACGGCGGAACGGCTCATCGAGGGCTTCGAGGAGCTGGCCCGGCGCGCGCGGGCGGCGGGGCTGGCGGTCCTCGCCGCCACGATCGGCCCGTTCGCCGGGGCGATCTACCCGGGGATCAGCACCCCGGAGGGGCTGGCCGCCAGGCGGCGGGTGAACGAGTGGATCCGCGCGGGCGGGGCCTTCGACGCGGTCTTCGACGTGGCGCGGGCGGTCGGGGACCCGGCGGATCCCGATCGCATCCGGCCGGAGTTCGACGGCGGCGACGGCATGCATCTGAACGACGCCGGCGCCCGCGCCATGGCGGAGTCGGTGGACCTCCGGGATCTCGTCCTCTGAGGAGAGGATCCGCGCGGGGCCGCGGCGGGCGATGGTCCGCGGCCCCGCGCGGCTCCGGTCATCGCGACGGGTCCCCGGCGCCGGCGGCCGCGCCCGTGCCGACCCGGCGGATCCGCTGCTCGACGTCCTTCTCGGCGTCGCGCGTGCCGGGGCCCTCGCGCGTTTCGAGATGCCCGGCGTCGTGCTCCGAGCCCGTCCCGACGTACCGGACGCGGTGCCGGGAGTCGGATCGGGCGTCCTCGGTGCCGGAACGGGCGTCCGGCGGGACGTCCCCGGTGTCGTCGTGCCCGCCCGTCCCCAGGTGCCGTACGCGCCGGTCGGTGTCGTGCTGAGCCTCCCGGACGCCGGGCCCCTCGGTGGCGTCGAGCGTCCCGCGGCTGCTGCTCGCGCCGGTGCCGACGCGGGCGATGCGCTGCCGGGCGTCGGTCTCGGCGTCCGTGGTGCTGTGTCGGTCGTTCATGCCGGCCCCCCGTTTGTCCTATTTTCTGCTGCTACCCCGCTGACCAGGGGACAAAGCCCCGCGCGGCCTCCTCATTCGGGTTCCGGGGCGGTGCCGCGCTGGAAGAGGACGTAGAGCCAGGTCATCGAGGGCACCAGGATCAGGGCTCCGGCGCCGAGGGCGATGAAGACCAGCTCCAGTACGGCGTCGTGGGCGACCGTGGAGTCCAGGTCGAGCCCGGCCAGGCCCGCGGCGCCCCAGAGGACGGCGACCACGGCGAGCGCCGCCGTGGCGCGTACGGCCAGGTACGAGCGGCGGACGAGGAGGGCGAGCGACGCCAGCCCGGCGACCGCCGACAGCAGCATGAGCGGGGAGTGGACGCCCAGCGTGGCGGCGCCGGGGAGGGCGAGCAGCCCGGCGGCGGTGCCGGAGACGAGGGCGTAGCCGCGGAAGCGCAGCGAGTGGAGCTCGTCGCCGAGGCGCCGGGCGTCCCAGATCAGGTAGACGGCGGCGAGGTACGCGCAGAGGACGGTGGTCAGGACGCCGCCGTACACGCCGGGCGCGCTCAGCCAGGACGCCTCGCCTGTGGCGATCGTGGTGGCGACGGCGCCGAGGCAGTACGGGGTGACGACCGAGGAGACGCCGAACGTCCAGGCGTACCAGCCCTGATCGGGGACGGCCTTGCTGAACACGAACGTGCTGCCGCGCGCCACGATGCCCAGCGCGGCGAGCGAGAGCGGGACCCAGTGGGCGCTCATGATGCCGGCGAAGACCGGCGGGAACGCGGTCCACGTCATCACCATCACGAAGATCAGCCAGACGTGGTTGGCCTCCCAGAGCGGCCCCATGGCGTGCTCGATGATCTCCTTCTCGGAGCGCTTGCGGGAGATCAGGTGCCAGAGGCCGGCGCCGAAGTCGGCGCCGCCGAACAGCAGGTAGGCCGACAGGCCGAGGAGGATGAGGCCGAGGGCGACGTCGCCGTAGGTCATCGGGGGGCTCCAGCGGGCTCGGGGGCGGATTCGGGGGTCGTCTCGGGGGCGGGGCGGCGGCGCATGCGGCGCAGGACGCTGATGGTGGCGACGGCGAGGACGGCGTACACGACCAGGACGATGTAGAGGCCGAAACGCAGCCCGGGGTTGGGGTTGACGGCCTCCTCGGTGCGCATGACGCCGTACACGATCCAGGGCTGGCGGCCGACCTCGGTGGTGGTCCAGCCGGCCTCCATCGCGATCCCGGCGGCGATCCCGGCGAGCGCGGCCAGCCGCAGGAACCACGGCTTCCACGGCAGGTCGAGCCGGCGGCCCGCGAGTTCGCCGGTGCGGGCGGCGGCGCGGCGCCGCAGCCACCAGGCGAGCGCCCACCAGGCGGCCAGGGCCAGCAGCGCCATGCCGAGCGCGATCATGATCTCGAACGAGAACTTCACGACCTCGGCCGGCGGGTGCAGGTCCTCGGGGAACGAGTCCAGGCCGCGCAACGTGGCGTGCGCGTCGTACTTCGTCATGAGCGACAGCGCGTTCGGGATCTCGAAGATCGCGAAGCGGAACGGGACGCCCGCCTCGGTGTGCTCGATCCCCTCCATCGCGGCGAACTTGATCGGCTGGTTGCCGTGCACGAACCGGACGGCCCAGTCGCCGACGAGGACCTGGAGCGGGGCGCAGACGGCGCCGAGGGAGAACGGGATCGCGAAGCCGAGCCGGTTGTAGCGGTCGACGCGGCCCGCCTTGCGGTCGCGCAGGAGGGCGACGGCGTACACGGACGCGACGGTGAAGCCGCAGACCATCAGCGAGGCCAGGATCAGGTGGACGGCCTGGACGGGCGTCGCCGGGTTGAACATCGCCGCCAGCGGGTCGACGTCCACGACCTGGCCGTTCTCCAGCCGGAAGCCGCGCGGCTGGTTCATCCAGGAGTTGACGGTGACGACGAACGAGGCGGACAGCAGGCCCGCGATCACGACCGGGATGCCGGTGATGAAGTGGGCGCGGGGCGACAGCCGGTCCCAGCCGTACAGGTAGACGCCCATGAAGATCGCCTCGATGAAGAAGGCGATGCCCTCCAGGGCGAACGCGGCGCCGAAGACCTGCCCGTACTTGTCCATGAAGCCGGGCCACAGCGTGCCCATCTCGAACGAGAGCACGGTGCCGGACACCGCGCCGACGGCGAACAGCACGCCGGCGGCCTTCATCCAGCGGCGGGCCAGCTCGGCGTACACGGCGTCGCCGGTGCGCAGCGAGCGCCACTCGGCGAGCAGCGTGATCGCCGGGAGCCCGATCCCGATCGAGGCCAGGATGATGTGGAAACCGAGGGTGAACGCCATCTGCTGGCGTGCGGCCATGAAGTCTTGTGGGGTCTGGGGGGACGACCCCCCAGACCCCCCGGCAAGTGCAAGCCGAACATCGTTCGCTGCGCTCACGATGTCGGCTGGAGACGCGGCGCCATTGGCCGCGTCGGCGAGGAGCGCGACGGTGCTCATACGACCGACTGTAGTACTACGGCTTGTAGTACTTGATGTTGTAGTACTACCCGGCGTGGTGATGTCCCTCTCAGTCGCATATCCTGGTCGTCGTGAAGGGTCTGGGAGAGCTTGAACGCACGGTCATGGAGGTCCTCTGGGCAAGGGAGGACGCCGGTGGCGGCGCCGCGACCGCGCGCGACGTCAGCCGCGCCCTGGCCGGTGACCGCGACCTCGCGCACACCACCGTGATGACCGTCCTCGACCGCCTCGCCAAGAAGGACTTCCTCCAGCGCGAGCGCGACGGCCGCGCCTGGCGCTACCGCCCGGTGGCCAGCCGCGAGCGGTACGTCACCGAGCTGATGCTGGGCGCGCTCGACGAGACCGGCGACCGCGGCGCCGCCCTGGTGCACTTCGTCCGGTCGGTCTCCGAAGACGAGGCGGCCGTCATCGCAAGAGCCCTCGGTGAGTTGACCTCCGTGAAGGAGCGACCCGCATGACCGGCACCGCCCTGCTCGCGCTGCTCTCGATCGGGACCATCGGCGGGGCCCACCTGCTGTCCAAGGCGCGCTGGACGTGGCGGGCGCCGCGGATCGGCATCGCCCTGTGGCAGGCGCTCGGGCTCAGCTGGGGCGTGGCCACCATCGGGGCGCTGCTGGGGCTGGCGCTGCTGCCGTACCAGAAGGGCATCGTGGGCGGCATGCCCGGCCTGTTCGGCGACCAGGCGGGCCGGCTCGGCACCGCGCACGTCGCCGCGCTGCTGGCCGCGATCAGCCTGGCCGCCGTGCTGCTGACCATGCTCGGGTACGCGGTCGTCCGCGTCGTACGGGCGCGGCGCCGCCACCGCGCGCTGCTCGCGCTGGTGTCGCGCAGCGACTCGGCCGTGCCCAGAGGCACGCTCGTACTCGATCACCCCGGGGCCGCCGCCTACTGCGTCCCCGGGGTCCGCTCGTCCAAGGTGGTCGTGAGCGCCGGGACGCTCGCGCTGCTCGACCCCGCCGAGCTGGCCGCGGTGCTGGCGCACGAGCGGGCGCACGCGCGCGAGCGGCACGACCTGGTGCTGCTGCCGTTCGCCTCGCTGCGCCAGGTGTTCCCGCAGATCCGGCTGGTGGGGCGCTGCCTGGACGCGGTCGAGCTGCTGATCGAGATGGCCGCCGACGACCGCGCCCGCCGGCACCGGCCGCCGCGCGAGCTGGCCACCGCGCTGCTGCGGTTCGCCGCCGCCCGCCCGGCCGCCGCGCCGTCCGGCACGCTCGGCGTCGCCAACGCGGGCCCGAACGCCGGCCACATCCCGATCATGGCCCGGGTCAACCGGCTGCTGGAGCCGGAGCCGGTCGGGCGGTCCGCCCGGTTCGCCGCCATGGTCGCGGTCCCCGTCATCGCCGGGGTGCCGCTGCTGCTGTACGCGCTGCCGCACTAGCCGTACCGCCGCTCTTGTACGGAGTCGACGCCTGGGCCGCCTGACGGGCCCAGGCGTTTCGTGTTTCCGGGGGAATTTGTCCCGGCCGAACGTGAATAAGTTTTGCGTTCTGCCGTAGAGTGCCCTCCACGCCGGCCACCTGAGGAGGGCGCTGTGCCGATGACCGTACGGAACCGCAGGGCACGGTTCTCGGTGTACGCCGCGTTCGCGGTCCAGGGGCTGTGCTTCGCCTCGCTCGTGACGCGCGTACCGCAGGTGCAGGACGCCCACCGCCTCAGCGACGGCGCGCTCGCGCTGGTGCTGCTGATCGTCCCGGTGATCGCCGGGGTCGGCAGCGTGGTGGCCGGGTCGCTGTTCGCCCGCTTCGGCAGCGGGCCCGTCCTGCGGGTCGCGCAGCCCGGCGTGTGCGCCGCGATGACGCTCGTCGGCCTGACCGGCGGGAACCTCGTCCCCCTGTACGTCGCGGTCGCGCTCTTCGGGGTGTCCGTCGGGGCCGTGGACGCCGGGATGAACGCGCAGGCCGTCGCCGCCGAGCGCCGCTACGGGATGAGCCTGCTGACCGGCTTCTACGCGGTGTGGAGCGTCGCCGGGATCCTCGGCGGCCTGTGGGTGGCCCTCGCGAACAGGCTCGACCTCGGCCTGCTCCCCGGCTTCGCGGCGCCCGCCGCGCTCGGCGTGATCGTCTCGCTGGCCACCGGCCCGCGGCTCTTCCGCAAGGACGAGGAGGGAACGGGCCCCAGCGCCGAGGAGCTCAAGGCCGCCGCCAAGCGCGTCCCCTGGCGGCCGGTGCTGATCGTCGGCACCGCGATGGGCGTCTTCTACCTCGCCGACTCCGTCGTCTCCAGCTACAGCGCCAAGCTCCTGGAGGACGAGCTGCACGCGAGCGACTTCGCGGCGCCGCTCGGGTACGTGGCGTACCAGATCGCCATGGTCGTCAGCCGGGCCGCGGCCGACCTGGGCGTCCGCCGGTACGGCGGCGCGCTCGTCGTCCGGCTCGGCGGGATCGTCGGCCTGGCCGGCATGATCGGCGTGGTGGCCGCGCCGAACGCCGCCGCCGCGATCGCCGCGTTCGCGGTCGCCGGGCTCGGCCTCAGCGTCGTCGCGCCGGTGGCGTTCTCGGCGGCCGGCCGGGTCGACCCGACCGGGCTGGGCGTCGCGGTGGCGCGGCTGAACGTCTTCAACTACGTGGGCTTCGTGCTGGGCGCGGCGATCGCCGGGGTGCTCGCGCCGGCCGGTATGCGGCCGGTCTTCCTCGTCCCGGCGGTGCTGGTCGTGGTCGTCATCGCGCTCGCGAACGGCTTCGCGCCGCGGCCGGTGGACACCGGTGCCGCGGCGCGAGGCGGGGCGGGGCCCGCTACAGCTCCCTCATCTCCGGAGGCAGATCCAGGCCCATCCCGTACAGGCGTTCCGCCCGGAGCCTGATCACGACGCGGCCCTCCTCGACCTGCTTGCGGAACGCCTCCTCCTGCTCGGCCTCGGGTAGCCCCAGGCCCATGGCCAGCAGCTCGCGCCCGGCCGCGTCCCCGGGCTCGGTGGTCTCCAGCAGCTCGACGGTGCCCTCGACCACCGCGTACCTCGTGTGGTCGCGGGAGGTCACGTAGAGCGCGGCGTGCGGGTCGTTGCGCAGCTGGCGCACCTTGAGCCGGTCCTTGGTGGACGAGACGCGCACGATCCGCTCGGCGGGGTCCCACTTGTAGATGACCGTGGACAGGTGCGGGTGGCCGCTGCGCTTGACCGTGGCGAGCGCCGCGAAGAGGTTCTCGTCCAGGAAGGCGGACACCTCCTCGTCGGTCAGGATCTCGGGGCCGGGCCGGTCGTTCGGCATCGTCGTTCTCCTACGGGTTCAGGTCGGATTCAGGCGGAAACGGTCGGGGCGGGGGTCCGCTCGGCGGGAGCGGCGGTTGCGGGCCGGGCCGGGCGGCGCAGGACGAGGAGCGCGATGGCGAACGCCGCCGCCAGCAGCCCGGCGCCGACTGCGAACGCCAGGTGGTAGCCGCCGGTCAGTGCCGCGGCCTCGGTACGGCCGTCGCCCAGCAGGCCCTGCGTACGGGACGCCGCCAGCGTGGACAGCAGCGCGACGCCCAGCGCCATCCCGACCTGCTGGGTGGTGTTGAAGAGCCCGGAGGCGAGCCCGGCGTCGTCCTCGCGGGCGCCCGACATGCCCAGCGCGGTCAGGGCGGGCAGCGCGAGGCCGAAGCCGGCGGCCAGGAACATCAGCGGCAGCACGTCGGTGGCGTAGCCCGCGTTCTCCGGGACGCGGGTGAGGAGCAGGAGCAGGGCGGTGAGCAGCGTCAGCCCGGTCAGCAGCACGGCGCGCTCGCCGAAGCGTCCGATGAGCCGGGCGGAGACGCCGAGCGACACCGTCCCGATGACGACCGCGGCCGGGAGCATCGCCAGGCCGGTCTGGAGCGCGCCGTACCCGAGCACCTTCTGCATGTAGAGGGCCACGATGATCTGGAACGAGAACAGCGCGGCGACCATGAGCATCTGCACCAGGTTGGCGCCCGCGACGCTGCGCGACCGCAGCACCCGCAGCGGCATCAGCGGGGTGCGGGCGGTGGCCTGGCGGGCGAAGAACCCGGCGAGCAGCGCGATCGCGACCGCGCCCAGGCCGAGCGTGTGCGCGGACGTCCAGCCGTGCTCCTCGACCTTGACGACCGTGTAGATGCCGAGCATCAGGCCGGCGGTGACCAGCAGCGCGCCGGCGACGTCCGCCCCGGCCCGGAGGCCGAGCCCCTTCGCGGACGGCAGCACGGGCAGCGCGACCGCCACCGACACCAGCCCGATCGGCAGGTTGATGATGAAGATCCAGTTCCAGCTCAGCAGGTCGGTGAGGACGCCGCCGAGCACCTGGCCGATCGAGGCCCCGGCGGATCCGGTGAACGCGAAGATCGCGATGGCCCGGGCCCGCTCGCGCGGGTCGGTGAACAGGGTGACCAGGATGCCGAGGGCGACCGCGGACGACATCGCGCTGCCGATCCCCTGGAGGAACCGGGCGGCGATCAGCATGGCGGGGTTCGCGGCGGCCCCCGCCAGCAGCGAGGCCAGCGTGAAGACCGCCGTCCCGGCGACGAACATCCGCTTGCGGCCGAGCAGGTCGCCGAGCCGGCCGGCGAGCAGCAGCAGGCTGCCGAACGCGATCAGGTAGGCGTTGACGACCCAGGTGAGGCCGGCGGGGGAGAACCCCAGGTCCTGCTGGATGGCGGGCATCGCCACGGTGACGATGCTGCCGTCCAGGATGACCATCAGGGTCCCGGTGGCGAGGACGCCCAGCGCGAGCCAGCGCGAGCGTGCGGGTGGGGCGGACGGGGTGGGTGAGGTGGAAGGGGTGGAAGGGGTGGGTGCAGGCGAAGACATGGTCGCTCCCGTGCGTTCAGTGGCAACGGGAGAGACAGTAGCAGATAGTTTTGTTGCAGACTATCTATCGCGGATTCAGTTATTCAGCGGCTGCGCTGGCGGGCCCGCCGGACGGGCGTCGGGGACTCCACCGGCTCCGCCAGCAGCCCGCCGGCCAGCCGGTTCAGCGCCCGCACGAACACCGCGCGCTCGTCCTCCGGCAGCGCCCCGAGCACCTCCTCGTGCACCCGGTCGACGATCCGCGTGCTCCGTGCCGCGATCTCGGCACCGGACTCGGTCACCGCGATGATCCGCGCGCGGCGGTCCCTGCTGGACGGGCGGCGCTCGGCGTACCCGGCCTCCTCCAGCGCGTCCACGGTCACCACCATGGTCGTCTTGTCCATGTCGCCGATCTCGGCGAGCTGGATCTGGGTGCGCTCCTCTTCCAGTGCGTGCTCCAGCACGCAGTGCATGCGCGCGGTCAGCCCGATCTCGGCGAGCGCCGCGCTCATCCGGGTGCGCAGGACGCGGCTGGTGTGGTCGAGCAGGAAGGACAGGTCCGGCTCGGTGCGGGTGGGGGTCTCGGTGGCCATGCCGCCAGCCTACAACTTTCGTCAGTTAGCGGATTATCTATCGCTTTCCCTTTCTCGGCCGCCCCGCGCCGTTCGGTATCCTGAACGGCATGCAGCGACACGCGTGCCTCGGCTGGTGGCCGTCCTAGGACGGCCATCCATCCCGCGGACCACCAGGGCCGTCCATCCGGGCGGCCTTTCTCGTTGCACGGCATCGCCTGGACGGGCGCCCTCCGCACCGACCAGGAGAGCACCATGCCCAGCACGATCCTCACCGGCGACCGGCCCACCGGACCCCTGCACCTGGGGCACTACTTCGGCACGCTCGCCAACCGCGTCCGACTCCAGGAAGAGGGCGCCGACCTGTTCGTCCTGGTCGCCGACTACCAGGTCCTCACCGACCGGGACGTCGCCGACCGCCTCCCCGAGCACGTCGAGGGCCTCGTCGCCGACCACCTGTCGGTTGGCATCGACCCCGCCGGCGCGACGATCTTCCGGCACTCCGCGGTGCCCGCCCTCAACCAGCTCATGCTGCCGTTCCTGTCGCTCGTCTCGGTCGGCGAGCTGCGCCGCAACCCCACCGTGAAGGACGAGATCAGCGCCTCCGGGCAGGCGACGGTCAGCGGGCTGATGTTCACCTACCCCGTCCACCAGGCGGCCGACATCCTCTTCTGCAAGGCCGACCTCGTCCCCGTCGGCCGCGACCAGCTGCCGCACCAGGAGATCACCCGGCTGATCGCGCGCCGCTTCAACGAGCGGTACGGGCCCGTCTTCCCCGTACCGGACGCCCTGCTCTCGGACGCGCCGCTCGTCCTCGGCACCGACGGCCGGAAGATGAGCAAGAGCCGCGGCAACGCCATCCCCCTCTCCGCCGGCCCGGACGAGGTCGCCCGGCTGATCAAGCGCGCCAGGACGGACGCCGACCGGCACATCACCTACGAGCCCGAGACCCGTCCCGAGGTGTCCAACCTGGTGCGGATCGCGGCGCTCTGCCAGGGCCGCGACCCGCACGCGGTGGCCGCCGACGTCGGCTCCGGCGGCGCCGCCGCGCTCAAGAAGGTCGTCACCGAGTCGGTGAACGAGTTCCTGCGCCCCATCCGCGCCCGCCGCGCCGAACTCGACCGGGGCGAGCTGCGCCGCGTCCTGGAACGCGGCAACGAGCGCGCCAACGAGGTCGCCGACCGTACGCTCGCGGAGGTCCGCGCCGCGATGGCTATGGGTTGAGGCCGTCCAGCAGGGTGGCGACGAGGCCGTCCACGTCGGGCTCGGGAACCGGCTCGCCGAACAGCAGCGCGAGGACGGCCTCGTGGCACACCCCGACGATCATCGAGGCGGCGGCCTCCACCCTCGCCCCCGCCGCGATCCGGCCCAGCTCCCGCTCCGCCTCCAGGTAGCGCAGGAGCCGGTCCCGCCAGTTCTCGCCCGGCTCGTGCGCCTCCGCGAACCGGGCGAGGACTTCCGGGCTGCCGATGAGCCCCGCCATCGCCGGCAGGATCGCCCGGTGCATCGCCAGCCCGTACCGGATGTACGCCGCCAGATTGCCCGCCAGGCTGCCGGCGCCCGGGTCGGGCAGCGTGCTCAGGCCCCGTTCCACCGTGCGCACGTGCGCCCGCAGCGCGTGGCCCAGCAGCTCCTCCTTGTCGGCGAAGTGGTTGTACAGCACCCCGTCGGCGACCCCGGCCTCCCGCGCGATCGCGCGTACGGTCAGGCCCGCCGTCCCGCGCTCGGAGATCATGCGTTCGGCGGTGGCGATCAGGTGCTCGCGCAGGCTGCGTTCCCCGCCGTCCCGCAGCACCGCGGCTCGTCTCGGTGACATCACCCCGCATCGTATTCGCCGGACGCGAACCCGAACCCGTACGAGGCCATCTCGCGCAGGAACCGCTCCGGCTCCACCACCTGGTCGAGATGGTGGACGCCCGGCGGCATCCCCTCCAGCTCCCGCACGGCCAGCGCCGCCGCCAGCCCCGACGCCCGGCTCTGCCGCCGCCCCGAGAACGAGGCCCACCCCCGCTCCGACGCGGCCGCCACCGCGAACCCCTCGCCCCCGACATGCACCCTGGTCAGCGCACCCAGCACGAGCGCGCGCCCGCGGGGCCGCCGTACCAGCCGCGACACGGGCCCGGCGAGCAGCCCGGTCAGCGCCCGCGAATCGAGGCACAGCCCCGTCCGCACCCGCTCGAAGCCCGCCGTGCGCGGCAGCGTGTGCTGGTCGGGGAACGGGAACCCGCGCACGACCCGCCGCCCGCACGGCTCCGGGAAAAGCATCGTCCACGCCGGCCCGACCTCGGCCAGCGCGTCCAGCGTCCACTCGACCGCCGCGGCCCCGTGCCGCTCCCCGGAACCGAGCAGCACCCCGATGTCGACCCCGCTCCCGCCGCACAGCCGCGCCAGCAGGTTCGTCACGCCGGGCGCCAGCCCCACGCTCAGCACGCCGGTCGCGTCCCCGGCGTCCAGCGCCTCGATCTCGCGGACGATCCCGTACGACGCCGTGACGTCGACGTAGTGGACGCCGCGCTCGAAGCACGCCCGCGCCACCCGCGCGTTCCCCTGGTCGACGCACATCACCACGGCGTCCGCGCCCGCGAGGGCCTCGTCCAGATCGCCGCGCAGATCGACCCGCATCGGGACGGCCCCCGGCACGCCCCGCGCCTTCGCGAGATCCCGCCCGGCCACGACCACCTCCGGAACGCGTCGCCGGAGCACCCCGGCGGCCTCCCGGCCGACCGCCCCGTACCCCCCGAAGATCACGACCCGCTTCAGCGCCGTGCGGTGACCAGCCACGCCGTCCCCCTCGCCCGCACGCCGCGCTCCCCGGCGAACGGCCGCAGCCCGTCCACCAGCGCCGCCCGCGCCTTGGCCGCCTGCTCCGGGCCGACGAGCCCGAGGTGGTAGTGGACCGGCCCCCAGTCGGCGAGGAACGCCGCCGCGTCGTCGAGATCCCGTCCCCACACCTGGTCGGCCTCGACGTGAGCGCACTCGACGTCGCGGAATCCCGCCTCGCCGAGTATCCGCGCGGTGCGGTCCGGATCGGCGAGCGAGGTGGGCCCGGTCCCGTCGGGCCCGGTGGGCATCGGCAGGAACTCCGCCATCGCCTCGAAGACCGAACCCAGATCCGTGCCGTCGAGCCGGGTCATGCAGACGAAGCTCAGCCGCCCGCCCGGCCCGAGCGCCCTGTGGACGTTGCCGAACGCCTCCACCGGATCCGCGAAGAACATCACCCCGAACCGGCTGATCGCCACATCGAACTCGCCCTCCCGGAACGGGTGGACCTGCACGTCCCCCTGCTCGAAGGCCACGTTGGAGACGTTCTCCGCCCCGGCCCGCTCCCGCGCCCGCGCCAGCATCGGCCCCGAGAGGTCGACCCCCACCGCCTCCTGCCCGCGCCCCGCCGCGAGCCGCGTCAGCTGCCCGTTCCCGCACCCGATGTCGAGCACCCGGTCCCGTTCCCCGATGCCCGCCCCATCGAGCACGTACCCGTTGAACCCGCCGTTGACGGCGTCGTACCGCTCGTAGTGCTCGGCCCAGTGCCGCCCCTCATACCCGTTCCACGCCTCCGCCTGCCCCTGATCGACTCCCACACCCGACCCCTTCCATTCACCATGAACACGTGTTCATGAACGTATGTTCATGGTGGGGGTTGCGAGGGCCGTCCGTCAAGTACCCGGAGGCGCGGGGTGGACCGGGTTGCGGGCCCCGGTCCGTGAGGGGTCAGAGTTGGATGAGGTTGCAGCCGGGGACCCAGCCGACGACGCCGGTCCTGAGGTTGCGGCCGTAGTGCCACCAGTCGGTGGAGTGGGTCTGGCACTGGTACTCGGCGTGCTGCTCGACGCGGTCGGTCCGCCAGCCCTGGCCGGGGTAGCCGCGGCCGGTCTGGGTGGAGCCGGCGCGCGGCTCGGCCCAGATGATGACGCCCGCGTAGGCGAAGTCGTGGCCGCCCTGGCCGGGCGGCGGGTCCGTCGTGGCCTGCGCGGCCGTGGTGGCGGCGCCGGCCGTGAGGGCGGTCGCCGCCGCGACTGCGGCGAGGCGGCGGATGGTGGATGAGCGTCGCATGGTGGTCCCCTTCGTGGTGTTCCCGGCGGCCCGTGCCGCCAGGGGTAAGTCACATTCTGAGGTTGTGTGCATGCGTTGCGTAACCGCCTGGGGGTGGAGGTTCCGTACTCCTGGCGGAGGACGGATTACTCGTGCGCTAGGACGTTGACGTGGCGGGTCCAGGGCCGAGGACGGTCAGCGGCTCCCTGGCTCGTCCAGCTCGCGGGCTAGGGCCCTCGCGCGTCCGAGGTGCGACCACCAGGGCAGGCCGTCGAGGGCGGACTCGTCCGCCTCGATCTCGTCCTCGATCTCGCGGAGGGCGTCGCCGGCGGGCCGCGGGCCGCCGGTGCGGAGGAGGCCGATCATCGCGGCGACCCGGACCTCGCGGGCCTCGGCGCGGGCCAGCCGGGCGAGCGGTTCGGTGGCGGCGAACTCGGCGAGGGCCAGGGCCGCCGAGGCGGCCGCGCGGGGGTCGGTCTCGGCGGCGGCCCTGGCCGCGAGGGTGCGGCCCAGGTCCTCGCGGTCGGGGAACGCGGCCAGCAGGTACGCGGTCATGGCCCGCACGGCGGCGTCCGCGTCGTCCAGCAGCTCGGCGGGGACGTCGGCGGCCACGGCGGTACGGGCCGCGGCGTGCGGCCCGCGGGCGACGCGGCCCAGCAGCTCGACCAGGCGCGCCCGGTGCGGATGGGTGGTGTCGCGGGCCAGCTCGACGACGAACGGGACGGCGGCGGCCGTGGGGCCCTCGCCCGGCGCGCCGCTGAGGGTGAGCGTGTTGAACAGGCCGTTGGTCTCGTTCCGGGCGACGCCGTCCTCGGCGCTCGCGGCCCCCTCCAGGGCGGATCCGAGGGACGGCGCGTCGCTCCAGTCGGCGTCCAGGATGCGCCCCATGAGTTCGCGGCGCGGCCACACGCGGGACGGGTCGAGTTCGAGGACGGCGACGGCGTCGGCGGTGGTCACCAGCAGGTCGGTGCCCTCCAGCGCCAGCCCGGTGATGCCCGCGCCCAGCTTGAGATCGGTGGTGATCTGCGAGCGCAGGTCCCAGAGGATCGTCTGGCCGCCCGAGCCGGCGATCGCCACCGCCGGGCCGCCGTCCAGGACGGCGATGGCGAGGGCGGTGACGCCGCCGCGGCCGATGCGGAACGGCTCGTCCGGCGGCGGCGCGGGATGCCCCGGCGCGTACAGGAGGACGCCGCCGTCCGCGTCGCCGCTCACCACGACCGCGCCGCCGTCCTCGCGTTCGACGTGGGCGACGGCGGTCACGGGGGCGCTGTGCTCGGCCGGTTCGTAGGGCGACGGCTCCGCGGCCGCCGGGGGCCGTACCTCGCGGACCCGCCAGCGGCCCCCGGGATCGCCGTCGCCCGCGCGGAACGACGCGGCCGGCGGCTCGCCCCACTGCTCGTAGTCGGCGGACGGCGGCCGGATCCCGGATCCGTCCAGGCCCAGCGTGCGGGCGACGGCCGCGACCGCCTCCCGGGTACGGCCCGCGACGATCACGTCGAACTCCGGCATCTCCACCCGGTCGCGGTAGACGATCGCGTCGGGCGCCCCGTACGCGACCCGCTCGGTCTCCAGCTCGTGCCAGGGGAGCAGGCCCATCTCCGGGTACGCGGCGGCGACCCGCTCCCCGAGCCCGGGGTCGTCCACGGTGCAGTAGAGCGTCCAGCCGAGGACGAGGGGCAGCCGCTCGACGGCCAGGTGCAGGAAGAACTCCGAGATCGAGCGGCTCTGCTCGATCCAGCCGTCCTCCGTGTGGCCCAGGACGCGCGGATCGTCCAGCCCGGCCTCGGCGGCGAGGTAGCCCCAGGCGTTGCACCACTGGTACTCGCCCTTGAACACGCACACCCGCCGGTCGCCGCCGGGCGGCACGAGCGGATGGCCCTCGGGGAGCCCGTCGTTCCCGCCGGACGGATCGGGCCACGCCTCGGGCGGCCAGACCGGGTGGGTGTAGTAGAGCGTCGGCGTGTGCGTGAACGAGTTGAACGGCAGCTCCCACCATTCGGCGAGCGCGCGCGGGACGGGCGGCGGCGCGTCCCGCCGTTCGTCCTCCTCGAACAGCTCACGCAT
The DNA here is from genome assembly GCF_040703975.1 of Spirillospora sp. NPDC029432. Lineage (NCBI taxonomy): Bacteria > Bacillati > Actinomycetota > Actinomycetes > Streptosporangiales > Thermomonosporaceae > Spirillospora > Spirillospora sp. NPDC029432. The sequence goes on along the minus strand of NZ_JBEZWH010000017.1, from coordinate 44,563 downwards.
GGCGGCCCGGTGGGGGTCCTCCTGATCGCGCCGCCGGACGGGCGCGCCGGACGGCTCCCGGTACCCCCACTCGCGCTGGAACTCGCGCAGCAGCCGCCACCTGGACGCGGTGTCCCGGGCGGCGGCGAGCCGTTCTGCGAACAGGCCGAAGTCCACGGCGCTCATGTCGTCCCTTCGTGTTCAGGCGGCGCGCCGGAGCGATCATGACCAGGTCGATGAGCGTGACGGCGGCGATGACGGCCAGGAGCCGGAAGCGGGACAGGGTGCGGGACCTTCCGGTTCTCCTGGCTTCGGGGGAAGGCAATCCTAGAGCGGCCGGGAAGCCGGCGGCCGCCTGTCCGGAGGCGCCGCGCGAGGCCGCCGTCCGGTCAGGAGGACGGCCCGAAGATGTCGGGCGTGCGGCCGTCGGGGTCGAGGTTGCCGAGCAGGGTGCGGAGGGTCTCGCGGAGCTGGAGCGCCTGCTCGCGGGTGAGCGGGTCGAACAGGTGGCGGCGGACCTCCTCGACGTGCCCGGGGGCGGCCTCGGCCAGCACGTCGAAGCCCTTGTCGGTCAGCTCCGCGATCGTGGTGCGGCGGTCCTCGGGCGGCTTGATCCGGCGGACCCAGCCGAACTCCTCCAGCCGGGCGACCGCGTGCGAGAGGCGGCTGGGGGACGAGCGGACCTCGGCGGCCAGCGCGGTCATCGTCATCGCGCGGCCGGGGGCCTCCGACAGCATCGCCAGGATCACGTAGTACGTGTGTGGCATGCCCGAGTCGCGCTGGAGCTGCCGGTCCAGGGCCTCGTTCAGCAGCCTGGAGGTCCACAGGAACGCGCGCCAGGTCTGCTGCTCGTCCTCGTCCAGCCAGCGGGGCTCGCTCATGGAGCCAGTCTAGTCAATATTTGAATGCTCAAGTATGATTGTCAGTTGAGAGTTCAACTATTGGAGGCCCCGATGAGCCGGATGCCCGTGCTCTACCTCAGCCACGGCGCCCCGCCGCTGGCCGACGACGCCGAGTGGACCGCGGAGCTGGCCCGCTGGTCGGCGGAACTTCCCAGGCCGGAGGCCGTCCTGATGGTGTCGGCGCACTGGGAGGAGGCGCCGGTCAGCATCGGCGCGACCCGCACCGTGCCGCTCGTCTACGACTTCTGGGGCTTCGACCGGCGCTACTACGAGATCCGGTACGAGGCGCCCGGCGCGCCCGAACTGGCCGCCGACCTGCGCGGGCTCGTCCCGGGACTGCACCAGGACGCGGAGCGCGGCCTCGACCACGGCGCGTACGTGCCGCTCGTGGAGATGTACCCGGACGCCGACGTCCCGGTCCTGCAGATGTCGATGCCCACCCTGGACCCCGCCCGGCTGTACGAGCTGGGACGCCGGCTGGCCCCGCTGCGCGACCAGGGCGTGCTCGTCGTCGGCAGCGGCTTCACCACCCACAACCTGCGCGAGATGCGGCCGGGACCGGACGCGCCGCCGCCGGCCTGGTCCGCGGAGTTCGACGACTGGACCGACCGCGCCGTCCGCTCCAGGGACACCGACGCGCTGCTGGACTTCCGCGCCAAGGCGCCCGCCGCGCGCATCGCGCACCCGCGCACCGAGCACTTCGCGCCGCTGTTCGTGGCGCTGGGCGCCGCCGGGGAGGGCGAGCGCCGCTCGGTCATCGACGGCTACTGGTACGGCCTGTCGAAGCGGTCGTTCCAGTTCTCCTGAACATCCCGCTCGGGAGGCCGTTCAGGATTCCATGTCGGCGAAGCCGGTCCGCCACGACGGCACGGTCGGCTTCCAGCCGAGGCTGAGGGCCTTGGCGTTGGAGACCGGGCGGCCGGTCGCGGCGGCGTGCCGCGCCGTGCCCGGCAGGGGCGCGCCCAGCGCCGCGCTGTAGACCGGCAGCCAGTCGGCGGTGGTCGCGGGCTCGTCGTCGACGATGTTGACCGCGCCGGCCGGCCACTCCAGCGCCGCCAGCGCCGCGGCCGCCGCGTCGTCGGCGTGCACGAACGACGTCCACGCGGGCGAGGGCCGCAGGTTCCCGGCGCGCACCCGCTGCGCGATCGCGCCGTCCGGGGCGTACCAGGTGTCCGGGCCGTAGAGCGCTCCATAGCGCAGCACGACGCCGTGCGGCATCGTCGCGACCGACTCCTCCAGCGCGAGCACGCCCTTGGACGGCGGCAGCGCCGGGTCGAGCGGGTCGTTCTCCACCGCGGGGCTCTCGCCGGGCACGTACAGCCAGGCGATGCTCTGCGCGATCATCCGCTCGACGCCCGCCTCGCGGGCCGCCTTCACCAGGTTGCGGGTGCCGACGATCCGCAGGTGCGAGTTGGCGTCGAAGTCCTCGTCGGCGAGGTCGGTGAGCTGGTGGATGATCGCGTCGGGGCGCTCGGCCAGCACCGCCTCGCGCACCGCCTCGGCGTCCAGGACGTCGACGACGACGGGCGCGGCGCCCAGATCGGCCAGCGACCCGGCGCGCTCCGCGCGGCGGGTGGTGCCGGCGACCTCGTGGCCCGCCTGGACGAGCATCGGGACCAGCCGGCGTCCCACGACACCGGTCGCGCCGGCGACGAGAATCTTCAAGGGGGGTACCTCCACGATTTCCGCACCATTGTGGTCGTCCCGGTGGCAGCTTAGGCAGACTCCCGCCCCAGGTCACACCGGGACCAGTGTTCCGCCATCCACCCGTGGATTCCAATGGAGCACGGACGGTCACGTATTTTCGGTCCGCCGGGAATTCGGGGCCCCGCGGACGGGCAGCCGTACCTCGAACAGCGCTCCCCCTAGAGGGGCCTCACCCACCGCGAGCGTACCGCCTTGCGCCTTCACCAGGTCACGGGCGATGGCCAGGCCCAGGCCGGCACCGCCCTCGTCGCGCGCGCGGGCGTCGTCGAGCCGGACGAAACGCTCGAAGATCCGCTCCCGTTCGGCGGCCGGGACCCCCGGACCGTCGTCCGCCACGGTCAGGACCGCTTCACCGCCGCGTTCGCGGAGTGTGACGAGAACAACAGTGTCTGCATGCCGCCGCGCATTGTCCAGAAGGTTGCCCAGCACGCGTTCGATCCGCCCGCGCGGCCCGGCGACAAGTGGTGACGCGTCCACATTTGTACGGAACGTCACATTGCCGGCGCCGTCGCCGCCCGCCGCCGCCTCGCGCCGCGCCGTCTCGTCCCGGACGAGATCGGCCAGCTCGACCGGGGCCGCCCCGGACGGCCGGTCGCCCGCGTCCAGCCTGGCCAGCAGCAGCAGATCGGCGGCCAGATGCTGCAGCCGCACGACGTCGTCCACGGCCCCGTCCAGGTCCAGCAGCTCGGGATGCGCGGCCGCGACCTCCAGCTGCGTGCGCAGCGAGGCGATCGGGCTGCGCAGCTCGTGCGAGGCGTCGGCGACGAACCCGCGCTGCCGCGCCACCGACTCCTCCAGCGCCGCCAGCGTCGCGTTCGTCGTCGCCGCGAGGCCGGCGACCTCGTCCCGCGAGCCGGGCACCGGCACGCGCCGCGTCAGGTCCCCGGACGAGGTGATCGCCTCAAGCTCCGCCCGGATCGCCTCCACCGGCCGCAGCGCCCGCCGAGTGACCAGCCACGTCACGCCCGCGACGACGACCAGCAGCACCGGCAGGCCGACCAGCATCGCCCGCACCACGGTCCCGACGGCCTGCCGCGTCGTGGCCAGGCTCGTGCCCGCGTACACGTCGAACGTCTCGCCGTCCGGCGTGGACGCCCGCACGATCGCGAACCGGTAGTCGCCGCGCCGCTCCTCGACCGTCGCCGTCCCCGTCACGAACTCCGCGTCCGTGGACACCTGCCCGCTCGGCGGCGGCACGCCGTCGTCGTCATCGTCGTCGCCCTCGGACTCCTCGTCCCCGGGGGCCGCGCCTCGCGGGGCGGGCCGCTGGGTGAAGCCGCCGACCGACCGCAGGTCCTCGTCGGCCGCCCGGACGCGGCCCGCCGCGTCCACGACCCGCACCGGATGCTCGTCGGCGTCCGGCAGGTCCAGCCGCGCGGGCGGGGTGCCGCCCGCGATCTGTGCCGCGATCTCGCGCGCCGTCACCTCGGCCTGGAGGTCGGTCTGCCCGGCCAGGTTGGAGCGCAGCAGCAGCACCACGGCCAGCCCGATCGCGACGAGCGCGCCCGCGACGACCGCCGTCGCGCCGAGGGTCGTCCTGGCCCGTACGGAGCGCACTCAGCCCCCTCCCGCGTCCAGCCGGTAGCCGGCGCCCCGCACCGTCTGAATGGAGCGCCGCCCGAACGGGGCGTCCAGCTTGCGGCGCAGCGCGCTCACGTACACCTCGACGATGTTGGGGTCGCCGTCGTACGCGAAGTCCCAGACGTGCTCCATGATCTGCGTCTTGGACACCACCTGCCCCGCGTTCAGCGCCAGATGCTCCAGCACCGCGAACTCCTTGGCGGTCAGCTCGACCTCCACGTCCCCGCGCAGCGCCCGCCGGGACGCCGGGTCGACGGTCAGATCGCCCACCGTGATCGCCGGCGCGCCGCCGGCCCGCTCCCGCCGCCGCAGCAGCGCCCGGATCCTGGCCAGCAGCACCACGTACGAGAACGGCTTGGTCAGGTAGTCGTCCGCGCCGGTGTCGAGGCCCTCGGCCTCGTCGTACTCGCCGTCCTTGGCGGTCAGCATCAGGATCGGCGTCTCCACCCCGGCCGCGCGCAGCTCGGCGCACACCCGGTAGCCGTTCATCCCGGGCAGCATGATGTCCAGCACGACGAGGTCGAACGGGTGGTCCAGCGCGCGCCGCAGCCCGGTGAGGCCGTCGTGCGCGACCTCGACCGCGAACCCCTCGGCGGCCAGGCCGCCGGCCAGCGACGCGGCCAGGCGTCTCTCGTCCTCGACGATCAGCAGGCGCATGGCCCCCAGCCTGCCAAACCGCACCTGAAGAAGACTTCAGGTGACTTCAGGTCCGCCTCAGGATCCTCCGGCACTGTGGTGTCCGTCGGCGGGAGACACCGAGACACCGCCGCACCACGGGAGGAAACGATGAAGAAGATCCTTGTCACCGTCGCGGCCGCGGGCGTGCTGGCCGCCGGGGGCGCCGCCACGGCCTTCGCCGCCGAGGACGACGGCGACGGCGCGCGCGGCGAGCGCCGCGTCACCGACGTCAAGGTCACCGCCGAGCAGGCGGCCGCCGCCGCGCTCAAGGCCGTCCCCGGCGGCCGGATCGAGTCGATCGAGCTGGACGACGACGCCGCCGGCAAGCGGGCCTGGGACGTCGACATCCTCTCCGGCAACACCTTCCGCGACGAGGTCGTGGACGCCAACACCGGCACCGTGACGACCAACGAGAAGGACGACGACCGGAACGAGGGCGACGACCGGGACGACGCCCGCCGCCTGAACGCGGCCAAGATCGACGCCGTGCAGGCCGCCCGCACCGCCCTCCAGACCGCCAAGGGCACCGTCACCTCGGTCGACCTCGACGACGACGGCAAGTCCTGGGAGGTCGAGCTGACCGGCGCCGACGGCACCGAGCGCGAGCTCAGGATCGACACCGCCACCGGCAAGGTCACCGCCAACGCCGCCGACGACGACCAGAACGACGACCAGGACGGCGACGACCGGAACGACGGCGCCGGCGACGGCGACGACGACGAGGGCGACGACGACTGAGGCCCTAGGCTCGGCTTCATGCGAATCAGCCTCGTCCAGGGTGACATCACGCGGCAGCGCGTCGACGCGGTCGTGAACGCGGCCAACTCCTCCCTCCTCGGCGGGGGAGGGGTGGACGGCGCGATCCACCGGGCGGGCGGGCCCGAGATCCTGGACGAGTGCCGCAAGCTGCGCGCGTCCCACTACGGCGGCGGGCTGCCGACCGGGCAGGCGGTCGCGACGACGGCGGGACGGATGCCGGCGCGGTGGGTCATCCACACGGTCGGGCCGGTCTACTCGGCCTCCGAGGACCGGTCCGGCCAGCTGGCGTCCTGCTACCGGGAGGCGCTGCGGGTCGCCGACGAGCTGGGGGCGGTGTCGGTCGCGTTCCCGGCGGTGTCGGCCGGGATCTACGGGTGGCCGGTGGACGACGCGGCGCGGATCGCGGTCGGGACGGTACGGGCCACGCCCACGAACGTGGCCGACGCGCGCTTCGTGCTCTTCACCGCGGACGTGTACGCGGCGTTCGAGCGGGCCGTGGCCTCGGCAGGACCGGCCTGATCTCCTAATCCGCCTGGCCGGGCGGGCCGGGCCGGGAGGTCCGGTCCGCCGGCGGGACGATCAGCGTCGGCCGCCCGGCGTGGTGCAGGACGCGGTCGGACACGCTGCCGAGCAGGACCGACTTCACCCGGGACAGGCCGCGCGAGCCGACCACGATCAGGCTCGCGTCGAGTTCGGCGGCGTGGTCCACGATCGTGGCCCAGACCGGGCCGGTGCCGCGGCCCGCGACGGGACGCGCTTCGGGCAGCCCGGCGGCGGTGGCGAGGTCGGCGCCCTCCCTGGCGACGCGCTCGGCCTGCCGCTCCTCCTCCCACTGCTCGTCCTGCTGCTGGGCCGGGACGGGGCCGCCGGCGGAGAGCGGCGCCCAGGCCAGGTGGCTGAGGAGCGGCTCCCAGACCGTGAGGACGACCGTGGGCTCGGGCCGCAGCCGGGCGCCGGTGTAGGCGATGGCGGCCCGCGCGTCGTCGGACCCGTCGAACGCGATGAGGTAGGTCATCCCCCTGGCATGTCCGGGATGATCCGTTCCGAACGCCCACCCCGGCAAACAGTGGTCAACCTCTCCCGGCCGGTCGGCCGGCGGGGGCCCGGCCGGGGCCGGAGGGGCCGGCGAACGCCTGGGCGACGTCCAGCCAGCGGTCGGCGTCCGGCCCCTCCGCGACGACGGCCAGGTCGGCGCGGTTGCGGCGCTGGGTGGCCAGCAGGCAGAAGTCCAGCGCGGGACCGGAGACCGACTGTTCCGCGTCCTCGGGTCCCCACGCCCACTCCTCGCCGGCCGGGCCGGTGAGCACGACCCGGAACTCGGTCTTCGGCGGCTCCAGGCCGCGGTTGCGGTACGCGAAGTCGCGGGCCCGCACGCCGATGTGCGCGACATGGCGGAGCCGGGCGGTCGGCTCGCGGACGGCGCCGAGCGCGTCGGCGACGTCCTGGCCGTGGGCCCACGTCTCCATCAGCCGGGCGGTGGCCATCGACGCCACGCTCATCGGCGGGCCGAACCAGGGAAGGCGGGTGCCCGCGGGCACCGCCGCCAGCGCCGCGACCATCTCGCGGCGGCTCGCGCGCCAGCGTTCCAGCAGGTCGGCGGGCGCCTCCCGGGCGCCCTCCGCCGCGCCCTCGTCCACCAGCCGGTCGCCCTTCTCCAGGGCCAGCGCGAGGACCCGCCCGAACGCGTCCGGGTCGGTGGCGGCCACGACGGCCTGCCGGTCGGTCCAGGCGAGGTGGGCGATCTGGTGCGCGACCGTCCAGCCCGCGGCGGGCGTCGGAACGGTCCAGTCGGCGAGCGGGGCGACGAGGGCGTCGAGCGCGTCGCCCTCGGCGGCCAGGTCGGCGAGCAGGGCGGCGGTCAGCGCGGGCGGCTGGGCGGAGTCCGGCATCCGGTCACTATCCCCCAGATCAGGCGGTGGTGACCAGCGCGCGGGCGGCGGCGTAGTCGGCCTTGCCGTTGGGCAGCCGCAGCGAGCCGTCGGTGCGCACGAACGCCTTGGGGATCTTGTAGCGGGCCAGCCGCCCGGCGCACGCGGTGCGCAGCTCGGCGTCGGACGGCGCCGCGGCCGGGCCCAGCACCGCCACGATCTCGGTGCCCCAGCGCTCGCTGGGACGGCCGAGGACCAGCGCGTCCGTCACCCCGGGGATCGCCCGCAGGACGGCCTCGACCTCCTCGGCGAACACCTTCTCGCCGCCGGTGTTGATGGTGGTCGACTCGCGGCCGTGCACCTCGACGGTGCCGTCCGCCAGCAGCCTGGCGCGGTCGCCGGGAACGACCATCCGCACGCCGTCCAGGGTGATGAACGTCGCGGTCGTCCGCTCCCGGTCGTTCAGGTAGCCGAGCGGGATGGAGCCGCCCTTGGCCAGCCAGCCCATCTCGTCCTCGCCCGGCTCCAGCCGCCGGGTGCGGTCCGCGCTGAGGACGGCCGAGTCGGGCTGCGGAACGAAGGAGCCGGTGCCGTTCCCCCGCCGGGTGACCGAGAACCCGGACTCGGAGGAGCCGAGCACGTCCACGATGCCGCGCGCGTTCGGCATCCCGGCCAGCAGCCGGGCCGCGACGCCGGGGTCGATGGCCGCGGCCGAGTTGACCATCGAGCGCATCGCGGACAGGTCGTACTCGCCGCGCTCGACGGCGTCCGCGAGCGGGCGGGCGAACGCGTCCCCGACCAGCGGCATCCGGGTGGCGCGCTCGCGGGCGGCGGTGGCCAGCAGATCGTCGGCGTCCAGCCCGTCCCCGCGCGCCGGGAGGATCACGCAGGCGCCGCCGAGCCAGCCGCCGAGCGCCGACCAGGTGCCCGCGCCGTGCATCATCGGCGGGCCGACCAGCACCCGCGCGTCCGACCGCACCGCCCGCGCGACCGCCGTCTCCAGATCGGTGATCGGCCGGTGCGCGCGGTCGCGGAGGCCGAGCGGGCCGAGCATCAGGTCGCCGATCCGCCACAGCACGCCCTTGGGCAGGCCGGTCGTGCCGCCGGTGTAGAGGATGTGCAGATCGCCCGCGTCGGGGACGACGCCGTCCAGCGGTTCGGGGGAGGCGGCGGCCAGCGCCTTCTCGTAGTCGAGCGCGCCGGGCAGCAGCCCGTTGCCGGAGTCGTCCGCGACCTGGAGCAGCAGCGGTTCCGGGTCGAGCCGGGCGGCGACGCGCCCGATCGTCTCGGCGAACGTCGCGTGGAAGAGGATCGCGCGCGGCCGGGCGTCGCCGAAGATCTGCGCCAGCTCGTCGTCCACGTACCGGTAGTTGACGTTGAACGGCGCCACCCGCGCCTTGTGCGCGCCGAGCAGTCCCTCCAGGTACTCGGGGCAGTTGTGCAGGTAGAGCGCCATGTGGTCGTGCGGCGACCGCCACGGCTCGGCCGCCTCGCCCCGCACGCCGAGGCCGTGCTCGTGCAGGACGCGCGCCAGCCGGCGGGTGCGCTCGGTGACGTCCCGCCAGGTGAGCCTGCGGTCGCGCCAGATGAGGCACTCGCGGTCCGGAACGGCCGCCGCGACGGCCTCGTGCAGGGTCGCCAGGTCGAGCTGGGGCATGCTCTCCTCCAGGTGTGGGGGCACCTGAGGATCAAGGTAACCGAACACTGACCGAATCTCGTTCAGTGGGGTCGTTCAGACCACCCGGGCGCAGAGGTTGCCCCCGCGGAAGTCCCACGAGCGGGAGCCGGACGGGCAGTCGCCGCTCGTGATCGCGGTGACCCGCATGATGTAGTCGAACTTCCTCGGCACGGTGCTCTTGCCGCACCCCCACGAGGTCATCAGGCCGTGGTTGTTGACGGAGATGCGGCCCTCGTTCTCGCTCTTCATGGCCAGGAAGCACTCCCCGACGCGGAGCCGCCGCTCCACGCACAGGTAGATCCTCTCCCCGCCGCCGATGTGGCTCCACCGCGACTCCGCGTCCAGGGGCTCGGAATCGCAGTCGCTGAGCGAGTCCCCGACCCTGGTGACCCGCAGGTACGCGTCCGACCGGTCGCAGTCGACCGCGTTCGGCAGGCTCCTGCTCCATTCGGTGGCGTCGTACGGGTCCTTGTAGGCGTTCAGGCAGTCGCCCGCCGAGATGTCCTCGAACGCCTCGCGCGTGGGGTCCGGCGTCGGCGTCCGCCGCGTGAGGCGGCTGCCCGAATCGCCGTCGCCGTCCCCGTCGCTAGTCCCGGACGTCCGGGACGAGGCCGTGCGGGGGCTGACGGAGCCGGACGTGTTCGCCTGGTCCCGCTCGTTCATGAACCAGATCGCGGCGAGGAGCAGCAGGACGCCGACCACCGCGGCCGCGCCGACCTTCGAGTACGGGTCCGCCGGTGCGGCGGCGGGCGGCCTGGGCGGGGGCGGCGGGGGCGCCTTCTTCGCCTTCGGCTTCGAGGATTTCGGGGGTCCCGAGGATTTCGAGGACCCCGGTGGTTTCGAGGACCCCGGTGGCTTCGAGGACTTCGGAGGCTTTGGAGGTTTCGGGGGCTTCGGCTTGGGAGGCTTCTCCCGGGTGGTCTTCGCCGCGGCGGTGTACGCCTCGGTCTCCAGCACCCGGGTCTTGATCATCGTGTCCACGTCCGGCGGCAGCTTCGGCTCCTCGGCCCCGCCGGCCTCGGCCAGCGCGGAGCAGCGGTCGAGGAACTCGCCGACGCCGGGCCGCTCGCCCGGGTCCTTCGCCAGGCCCGCCGCGACCAGCGGGAGCAGCGACGCCGGTACGCCGGTCAGGTCCGGCTCCTCGTTGACGACGCGGTAGCCGAGCGCGTCCATCGGCCCCTCGCCGAACGGGCCGCGGCCGGTGACGGCGTAGGCCAGCACGGCGGCCAGGCAGAACACGTCGGCGGCCGGGCCGACCTCGCGGCCCCGGAACTGCTCGGGCGACATGAACCCGGGCGTGCCCGCCACGGCGGTACGGGTGGTCTGCGAGGTGCCGTCCAGCGCGCGGGCGATACCGAAGTCGATGATGCGCGGCCCGTCCTGCGCGAGCAGCACGTTGCCGGGCTTGAGGTCGCGGTGGACGACGCCGCGCTCGTGGATCGCCGCGAGCCCCTCGGCCAGGCCCGCGCCGAGCGCGGCCACCGGCCGTTCGGGCAGCGCGCCGTGCGCGTCGACGGCCTGCTGCAGCGAGGGCCCGGCGATGTACTCCGTCACGAGCCACGGCGGATCGGCGGCGGTGTCGGCGTCCACGACCTGGGCGGTGTGGAAGCCGCCGACGCGCCGCGCCGCCGCGACCTCCTTCTCGAACCGCCGCGCGAACCGCGGGTCCTCGGCGAGATGCGGATGGATCACCTTGACCGCGACCGGCCGCCCGCCCTTGGAACGGCCCAGGTAGACCCGGCCCATCCCGCCCGCGCCCAGCCGCGCCAGCAGCCGGTACCCGCCGACCCGTTCGGGATCCCCCGGCCGGAGCGGCTTCAGTTCCTCAGTGGACACCCCGCACGCCCTCCCGCGCCCGCGCCACATCCATGATCAAGGTCGAACCTTTTCACAGCGCGGGGCGGAAGGACAGTGAAGAATTCAACGCCCGGCGTTGTGCAGCCTCCGCGTCCCGCGGTCGACCGTGGACAGGCTCGGGCGGCCCTCGCCGATCCGGAACGTGCGCAGCGTGAGCAGTTCCGGCGTCTCCGGCGTGCGGATCGAGCGGACCGCCTTCATCGTCGCCGTGATCCCGGACGGCGCGACGTCCATGACCACGTAGCCGTGCGCCGCCGAGTTGAAGTAGGCCAGGTGCGGGTTGCTGCCGCGCAGCGCCCACGTCAGCTCGGTCTCCGGCGGAACGATCAGCCCGCCCTGCCCGAGCGTCGCCATCTCGACGAAGTTGGACGAGGTCACCGAGCCCCCCAGCAGCGCCACCCCGACCGGGTCCTGGGACGGGTCGTCGAAGTCGGGCCGCAGGTATCCGGCGCCGAACGAGTGCAGGTCGCCGGTGATCGTGACGAGGTTGTCCACGTCCCGGAACGCGCTCAGCAGCCGGGTCCGCTCGGCGGGGAAGCCGTCCCACTGGTCGAGGTTCATGAAGACGGAGAAGCGCCCGTCCGAGGCGGCCCGCTTCCTGGCGGCGTCCATCTGCGGGAACAGGCTGCCGAGGTAGATGTCCAGCAGCTTGAACTGCATCAGCATCACCTCGTTCCCCCAGACCTTCCAGGTGGCGGTGGAGGAGGTGACCTGGTCGGTGAACCACTCGCGCTGCCGCGCGCCGAGCATCGTCCGGGACGGGCTCAGCCGCTCGGGGCAGCCGCCGGTGGCGTACTTGTCGAGCAGGCCGAGGCCGCACGGGGGCCTGCTGCGGTAGGTGCGCTCGTCGGTCAGCACCAGGTCCATCAGGCCGCCGAAGTTCAGCGTCCGGTAGATGGTGATCGCGCCGGTCGGGCCGCCGGACGGGTCGAACCGGGCACCGGCCGTCGAGTACTCCGACCAGGCCCGCACGGAGGCCAGCTTGCGGTCGGGCGCGTGGTTGGCGGCCTCGTCGTCGGAGTCGGTGTCGTACGCGCCGTACGAGTCGTTCGCGAACTCGTGGTCGTCCCAGATCTGGATCATCGCGAACCGCTCGTGCAGCCGCTGCAGGTCCGGGTCGGTGCGGTACGTCTTGTAGAGCGCCCGGTAGTGCTCCAGCGTCTCGGCGCGGGTGGCGCCGCCCGGCAGCGTGATCTCGCGGACCTGCGCGCCCTGGAAGCCGGAGTCGGCCGTCGTCTCGTAGATGTAGTCGCCGAGGTGGACGACGAAGTCGAGGTCCTCGTCCGCCAGGTGCCGCAGCGCCGTGTAGTGGCCGTTGGTGTAGTCCTGGCACGAGATGTAGCCGAACCGCAGCCCCGACAGTGCGGCGCCCGGCGCGGGCAGCGTGCGGAAGCGGCCCGTGCGGCTGGCCGTGCCGTCGACGATGAAGCGGTAGTGGTACGTCGTCCACGGCTTCAGCGCCCGCGCCGCGACCCGCACCTTCACGGTGTGGTCGCGCCCGGCCGCGGCGGTCGTCACGCCGCGCACCAGCGGGGTCCCGAACGACGCGTCCGCCGCGATCTCGTACGCGACGCGCCCGCCGGACGCGGCCGCCGCGTCCGGCGCGACCCGCGTCCACAGCACCGCCCCGTCGGGCGACGGGTCGCCGGACGCCACGCTCTGCGGGAAGACCTGGGGCGCCGTCCGCGCGCCGCGCAGCTCGAACAGCCGGGCGACCTCGCGCGGCGTCCCGGCCGAGGCCGGCACCGCCTCGCCGACCGACCACGTCGCGGCGGCGGCGAACGACAGGCCGAGGAACGAGCGGCGGGACACCTGCGGCACGGCGACCTCCGGGGGAGTGGCGGGGGGATCATGTCCGGCGCAACCCTGACGGTGAAGGACGATCAGCCGGTTAGCAACAGGTGTCCGCCCCTCGACGATGACCGGAAGCGGCAACCACGGGACAATCGGGGAGTGGTCCGAACGCAGAAGCCCCAGGGAGAGGTGACCCGGGGCACGACCGCCCCCAACCGGCTCCGCAGGGTGGACCGCTGGATCGCCGCCACGCAGGCGGGCCCGCTGCGCTCGCGGGCCAGGCCGCTGGCGGTCGACCTCGGGTACGGGGCGTCCCCGGTGACGACGGTCGAGTTCTACACGCGGCTGCGCGCGGTCGCGCCGCGCCTGGAGGTCGTCGGCATCGAGATCGAGCCGGACCGCGTCGCCGCCGGGCAGGCGCTCATGGCCGGGCACGAGGGGCTGTCGTTCCGGCGCGGCGGCTTCGAGCTGCCGGTGGACCGGCCGCCGGTGCTGGTGCGGGCGTTCAACGTGCTGCGCCAGTACGACGAGGCCGCCGCGTGGCGGGCGTGGGACGGCCTGTGCGGGCGGCTCGCCCCCGGCGGTGTCCTGGTCGAGGGCACCTGCGACGAGATCGGCCGCCGCGCCGTCTGGGTCGCGCTGCGGGACGGCGCACCGCGGACGATCACGTTCGCGGCCCGGCTCGCGTCCCTCGGCAAGCCCTCCGACCTGGCCGAACGGCTCCCGAAGACGCTCATCCACCGCAACGTCCCCGGCGAGCGGGTGCACGCGCTGCTCGCCGACTTCGACCGCTGCTGGGCGACCGCGGCGCCGCAGTCGGTGTTCGGGCCCCGGGCGCGCTGGATCGAGGCGGTCGCGCTGCTGTCCCGCACCCAGCCGGTGATCACGCGGCCGCCGTACGGGGGACGGGCCCGGTGGCGGCTCGGCGAGGTCACCCTTCCGTGGTCAGCTGTGGCTCCCGCGAGCCCTCCGCCGCCGGGCTGAGCAGCTCCACCTCGCCGCGCCCGCCGTCCACCCGGATCCGGTCCCCGGTGCGCAGCCGCGTGGTGGCGTTCCCGCAGCCCACGACCGCCGGCAGGCCCAGCTCGCGGGCCACGATCACGCCCGGCGACAGCGGCGCGCCGACATCGGTCACCAGCGCGGCGGCGCGCGGGAACAGCGGCGTCCAGCCGACGCCGGCCGCGGGCGCCACCAGGATCTCGCCGGCGGCCAGCGTCCAGGCCTGCTCGGGCCGCTCCACGACCCGCACCGTCCCCTCCACGATCCCGGCGGTCGCGCCGGTGCCGTTCAGCGGCTCCTCGCTGAGCCCGGCCAGCGGCTCCTCGGCGTCGTGGTAGTCCATCCGGCGGCCGCGGCCCCCGGCCCACGTCACCGGGTCGAACCGGCCGCGGATCACCGCCGGGTACGGCGCCAGCGCCCGGTAGCGCTCGTACGTGCGGCGCCGCGCCAGGACCTTGCCCAGGGGGCGGGCGTCGCCGTCCAGCAGCGCGAGGACCTCGTCGATCGTCAGGTAGAAGAGGTCGTCGCCGCGCCCGGTCAGCTCCCCGGCCCGCACCACGAACGCGCGCAGCGCCCCGAAGATCCGCATGACCTCCGAGCGCGCCGACTCCTGGTCGTGCACCGCCTGCGCCCACCGGCCGATCCGCCGCCGCGCCCACGCCACCCGGTGCGGGTGGTAGCGGCGGAACCGCTTCCACGCCGCGCGGCTCACCTCGCGCTGCGCCGCCATCAGCTCGACCGCGTCCCAGCCGGAGCCCGGCGCGGGCAGCTGCTCCTCGATCCAGGCCGGGTCCTCGGCCGGGCGCGGCACCGCGATCTCGAACTCGTGCGGCCCGCGATGCCCCCACTGCCGCAGGTAGCCGTCCAGCGACAGCTCCCCGCGCGCCACCCTCGACAGGCCCACCACCGGCCCGAGCACCGCCAGCGCGGGCGTGCCCGGCCTGCTCAGCCCGGTCATCATCGCGTTCGCGTCGGGGCCGCCGGCGAGCCGTTCCAGGTCGGTGCGGAGCGCGGCGAACGACGTCTCGCCCTCCCGCCCGGCCGACTCCAGGACGTGGCAGGCGTCCAGGAAGAACGGCAGCAGGTCGTGCCCCCACAGGTGCAGCAGCCCGTCCGCGTCGTTCTCCTCCAGGATCCGCTGGCGCAGCGCCTCGCAGCGGGCCGGCGCCGCCGCCAGGAAGTCCGCCGGCCGGACGCGGCCGCCCCGCGCCAGGCGGGACGCCCGCGCCGGCTCCGGCAGCATCTTCCGGACGGTCCCGGCCGCGCCGAGCGAGGCCCGCGGGATCCGCACGCCCGCCGGGAGCCGGCCGTACTCCTCCTCGATCGCCTCCTCGCCCGCGCCGAGCGCCGCGATCAGGCTGAGGTCGGTGTAGAAGTGGCCGCCGATGTTGCCGTACGCGCGCTGCCCCGGCAGCGCCGACGCCGACCGCGACGCGCGCGCGAACAGCTGGACGAGCGACCACGTGCAGGGCGTCATCACGTCCGGGACGGCCTCGCCCAGGCCGCCCCGCGTCCACAGGTGATCGACGTCGAGGGTGTCGTTCCAGACCTCTATACGGCCGTCCGCGCCCGCGCCCGCAGCGCCCTCCGTGCCCTCAGCGTCCTCTGAGCCCTCCTGTTCGGCGCTCTCCACGGCCGGGCACGCCTGGAGGATGTACGGGCTCCCCTCGTGCAGCGCCCACTCGATGTCCATCGGCAGCCCGCACAGGGCCTCGATCCGCTCGCCCAGCCGGCCCAGCTCCGCCGCCTGGTCGTCGTCCAGCACGGGCACCTCGCGCCACCGCCGCGGCACGTCCAGCTCCCGGGTGCCGTGGTCGCGGGGATCGTCGGAGGCGACCGTCATGACCGGCTTGTCGGCCACGCGGCGCCCCACCACCCGGCCGGTGCCCTTCTCCACGACCATCGTGTCCGGCGTGACCCGGCCCGCCGCGACCGGCTCGCCGAGCCCCCACGTCGCGTTCAGCAGGATCCGGCCCGGACCGCCGCTGACCGGCGCGGCGGTCGACATCGTCCCGGCCGCGTCGGCCGGCACCATCGTCTGCACGACCACGCCCAGCGCCACCTCGCCCTGGTCGACGCCGTTGCGGACCCGGTACTCGATCGCCCGCGCGCTCCACAGCGACGCCCAGCAGCGCCGTATCGCCGCCAGCAGCGCCGCCTCCCCGCGCACGCCCAGCGCGGTGTCGTGCCGCCCCGCGAACGGCGGGCCGGCCGTCCCCGGCGGCTCCCCGGCCACCGGTGAGGGCCGCACCGCCACCGGATGGTCGCGGTCGCCCAGCCCGGCGTACGACCAGCGCACCGGCCCGGCGATCTCCGTCGGGAGGTCCTCCCGCTCGAACAGCTCCGCGATCCGCCGCGCCGCCGCCTCCGCCGTCACCGGCAGGTCGGGATCCACCCGGGCCGTCAGCGACAGGATCGCTCCGCGCAGCCCCGCCCGCTCCACGAAGTCCCGGTACGCCTCCGCCGTCACGTGGAAGCCCGCCGGGACCGGCAGCCCCGCCGCTCCCAGGCGCGCCAGCGCCGCGCCCTTGGCGCCCACCACCGGCGGCTCGGCCGCCGCGTCGTCGAGCGGCAGTACGAAGGTCCGCTGGGTCATCTCGTGCTCCGTCCCCCGTGTCCTCCCAGGTCGCATACCCGGGAACGGAGCGATGATCCGTGCGGCCTACCCCGCCGTGCGGTGCAGCTTGTGGGGCGCGGCCTGCACCCGCGGCTGGACGTCGATGCGGTCGATGTTGACGTGCGCGGGACGGGTGACCGCCCAGGCCACGCAGTCGGCGACGTCCTCGGCCACCAGCGGCTCCGGCACGCCCTCGTACGGCTTGGCGGCCTTCTCCTCGTCGCCGCGGAACCGCACCAGCGAGAACTCCTCGGTCTTCACCAGCCCCGGCGCGATCTCGGTGATCCGGACCGGCTCGGCCACCAGCTCCAGCCGCATGACCTCGTTCACCGCGTACGCGGCGTGCTTGGCGGCGTTGTAGCCGGCGCCGCCCTCGTACGGGACGTGCCCGGCCAGCGAGGTGATGTTGACGATGTGCCCGTCGCCGCTCTCGATCATCTTGGGCAGCAGCGCCTTGGTCACCCGCAGCAGGCCCAGCACGTTGCTGTCGTACATCGCCTGCCAGTCGGCCGGGTCCGCGGCGGCCACCGGCTCCAGGCCGAGCGCGCCGCCGGCGTTGTTGACCAGCACGTTGCAGCCGGGCACCGCCGCCGCCAGCGCGTCCACCGACGCCTGGTCCGTCACGTCCAGGGTCAGCGCGGCGATCCTGCCGGCGCCCGGGACCTCCTCGGCGATCTCCTTGGCGAGGGCCTCCAGCCGGTCCCGCCGCCGGGCGGCCAGGACGACGTTGAACCCCTCGGCGGCCAGCCGCCGGGCCGTCGCCGCCCCGATCCCGCTGCTGGCTCCTGTAACTACGGCCGTCTTACGCATGGGAGAAGTCTCCCAGGACGCGCGGCCGGACCGCGGTGATCTCGCTCACCGGGGGCCGGTGCACGGCCGGCTCCCGGGGCACGGGAAGGTAAATGCCCGGTACATACCCGTAAAGGGGGAACACCGAGAGCAATGGATAGGTTGCACCAGCGGAGGTGGTGTCCGGTGCCGCGTCGTATCAACCGGGTCGCGACGATCAGCGTTCACACGTCCCCCCTGGACCAGCCGGGAACCGGCGACGCGGGCGGGATGAACGTCTACATCGTCGAGGTGGCCAGGCGATTGGCGGAACGCGGCATCGAGGTCGACATCTTCACCAGGGCCACCTCGCGGGCGCTGCCGCCCGTCACCGAGCTCGCCCCGGGCGTCCTGGTCCGTAACATCGTGTCCGGGCCGTTCGAGGAGCTGGAGAAGACGGCGCTGCCCCGCCACATGTGCGGCTTCACCTCGGGCGTGCTGCGCGCCGAGGCGTCCTACGACCCCGGCCACTACGACGTCATCCACACCCACTACTGGCTGTCCGGGCAGGCCGGCTGGGCCGCCAAGCAGCGCTGGGGCGTGCCGCTGGTGCACTCCATGCACACCATGGCCAAGGTCAAGAACGCCGCCCTCGCCGACGGGGACACCCCCGAGCCGCACGAGCGCGTCGTCGGCGAGGAGCAGGTCGTCGCCTCGTCCGACCAGCTCGTGGCCAACACCGCCAAGGAGTACCGGGAGCTGATCGACCTCTACGGCGCCGACCCGTCCCGTGTCGCGACCGTGTACCCCGGCGTCGATCTCGACCTCTTCCGGCCCGAACCCGGGCCGGCGTCCGCCGCCACCGGTACGGCCCGCGACCGCCTCCGCCTGCCGCGCGACGCGTACGTGCTGCTCTTCGTCGGCCGCATCCAGCCGCTCAAGGCCCCCGACGTGCTGCTGCGCGCCGCCGCCCGGATGCTGGCCGACGACCCCGCGCTGCGCCGCCGGCTCGTCGTCGCCGTCGTCGGCGGCCCCAGCGGCAGCGCACGCTGCCGCCCTGAGGGGCTCCAGTCGCTGGCCGCCGAGCTGGGCATCAGCGACGTCGTACGGTTCGAGCCGCCCGCCCCCCAGGGCGAGCTGGCCGACTGGTACCGCGCCGCCGACGTCACCGTCGTCCCCTCGCACAGCGAGTCGTTCGGGCTGGTCGCCGTGGAGTCGCAGGCCTGCGGCACCCCCGTCGTCGCGGCCGCCGTCGGCGGGCTGTGCACGGCCGTGAAGGACGGCGAGTCCGGCATCCTCATCGACGGGCACGACCCGGCCGACTACGCCGCCGTGCTGCGCCGGCTGGACGCCGCGCCCGGCCTCCGCGACCGGCTCGCCGGCCGCGCCGTCCGACACGCCACCGGCTTCGGCTGGGACGCCACCGTGGACCGCCTCCTGGAGGTGTATACCGGTGCCCAGTCCACCCTGGCCCCGATTCCCGCAGAGGTGACCGCATGAGCGGGGGACACCGCATGAGCGAGCCGCAGGGGCGCGGCGCCGCCTGGACTGACGAGCGAGGTACGAGTGAGGAGGGAAGGCGGTGCCTGAAGGCGCCCCGGAGGCGAGCGGGGGATACAGCATGAGTCCGGCAGGCGTGATCGAGGAGACGCTCAAGGGTGCCGAGTTGGAGTACGAGCAGCCGCGGCCCGGGGCGTTCTTCGTCAAGCTGCCCGGCCAGCACAAGCTCGCCACCATGACCTGGCTGATCGTCGGCGACCACAGCCTGCACGTCGAGGCGTTCTTCTGCCGCCGCCCGGACGAGAACCACGCCGAGTTCTACCGCTTCCTGCTGGAGCGCAACGGCCGGATGTACGGGGTGTCCTTCGCGCTCGACGACGTCGGCGACGTCTACCTGGTCGGCCGGGTCCCGCTGGAGTCGATCAGCCCGGCGGAGATCGACCGGCTGCTCGGCTGCGTCCTCACCTACTCCGACGAGAACTTCGACAAGGCCCTGGAGCGCGGCTTCAAGTCGTCCATCCAGCGCGAGTGGGACTGGCGGGTCAAGCGGGGCGAGAGCCTGGCCAACCTCCAGGCGTTCGCGTCCTTCGCCGACCCGGCGAATCGTTCCGAAAGCTGACGCCCGATAAGCTCTGCGGCATGGCGACCTTGGTACTGCTGCGGCATGGCGAAAGTGTGTGGAACGCCGAAGGGCTGTTCACCGGCTGGGTCGACGTCGACCTGTCGACGAAGGGCGAGGGCGAGGCGACGCGCGGCGGCGATCTGCTGCTGGACGCCGACATCACCCCCGACGTCGTGCACACCTCGCTGCTGAAGCGGGCCATCCGCACCGCCAACATCGCGCTGGACGTGGCCGACCTGCTGTGGATCCCGGTGCGCCGCTCCTGGCGGCTCAACGAGCGCCACTACGGCGCCCTCCAGGGCAAGAACAAGGCCCAGACGCGCGAGAAGTACGGCGAAGAGCAGTTCATGACGTGGCGCCGCTCGTACGACACCCCGCCCCCGCCGATCAAGGACGACGACCCGCTGTCCCAGGTCAACGACCTGCGCTACGCGAGCCTGCCGTCCGAGCTGATCCCGCGCACCGAGTGCCTGGCCGACGTGATCGACCGGATGCTGCCGTACTGGTACGACTCGGTCGTCCCCGACCTGGCCGCCGGCCGTACCGTGCTGGTCGCCGCGCACGGCAACTCGCTGCGCGCCATGGTCAAGCACCTGGACGACGTCTCCGACGAGGACATCGTCGGGCTCAACATCCCCACCGGGATCCCGCTGGTGTACGAGCTGGACGACGACTTCGCCCCGCTCAAGCGCGGCGGCGAGTACCTCGACCCGGCCGCCGCCAAGGCCGCGATCGAGGCCGTCAAGAACCAGGGCGGCGGTGCGGCCCCGGCGAAGGGCAAGGACGGCAAGGGCGGGGACAAGCCCGCTCGGGGCCGCCGCAAGAAGTAGCGCACCTGCCTGAGGCACGGAGCGGCTCCTGCGAAAGACCGCTCCGTGCCTGCAGGTGTTTGCGTTGACCGAGCGTACAGCAGCGCTTCCGCGCCGCCGGGGACCGGCCTGAAGCCGACCGGAAGCCGGCCTGGAGCCGACTAGGAGAGGTCGACGATCTCCTCCGGCCGCTGCCCGGTCACCAGGTAGACCACGTCCTCGGCCACGTGCACCGCGTGGTCGGCGAAGCGCTCGAAGTAGCGCCCGGCCAGCGTGATGTCCACCGCCGGCTCGACGCCGTGCTTCCACTTCGGCGACAGCAGGATGTCGAACAGCTTGCGGTGCAGCCGGTCCATCGCGTCGTCGTCGGCGTCCAGCTCCAGGCCCATCTCGACGTCCTGGGACGCGATCACGCTGCCGGTCTTGGCGATCATGCGTTCCGCGATCTGGCCCATCTCCAGCACCGTGGCCTGCAGCTCCGGCGGCACGGCCGACTCGGGGTGCCGGCGCCGCGCGGTCTTGGCGATGTGCACCGCCAGGTCGCCCATCCGCTCCAGGTCGCCGCTCATCCGCAGCGAGGTGATCAGGGTGCGCAGGTCGCCGGCCACCGGCTGCTGCCGCGCCATCAGGTCGAACACGGTCTGCTCGATCCGCGCGTCGATCTTGTTGACGTTCTCGTCGGCGCTGATGACCTCTTCCGACAGCCGCAGGTCGGCGTCCAGGAGTGCGGTCACCGCGCGCGCCATCGCGGACCTGACCAGCCGCGTCATCTCCACAAGGTCGTCGGAGAGGGCGTCGAGCTCCTCGTGGTAAGCGTCACGCAATTCGGATCCCCAGGGGTCGTCGTCTTGGCAGACGGGTGTGGCAGGCGGGCATGACGGCGCACTCGCCCACGCCACAGCCTGCCGCAAGGCCATGAACCAACCTGGATAAAGAGGTGAACTTTGGGCGAACGCGCCCGCGTTCCCCCGTCCCATGGTGCAGGAACGCGCCGGTCGCCGCTTACGATCGCAGCTGTGGAGGTCGAGTTGGTCGCGGCCCTGACGGGCCTTGCCGGGCTCGCGATCGGGCTCGCGACGGGATTGGCGGTGCGCGTGAGCGAGCGAGCCCAGCGGGTACAGGCCCCGGCGCCGCCGCAGCACGCGCTGCCGCCGGGCGTGGCGTCGGTGCTCAGCGTGCTGCGCTCGTCCGCCGTCGTCGTGGACGGCGAGGACCGCGTGCTGCGCTCCAGCTCCGCCGCCCGCGCGTTCGGCATGGTCAGCGGCGACCGGCTGGTCGTGGACGAGCTGGTCGCGATGGCCCGGCTGGTCCGCCGCGACGGCGAGATCCGGGAGACCGAGATCCAGGTCGGCCCGTCCCGCGGCCGCCGCGCCGACGGCCGCTGGTTCCAGGTGCGGGTGGCGCCGCTCGGCTCGCACGGCCTGGTGCTGGTGCTCGCCGAGGACCTCACCGACATGCGCCGGGTCGAGGCGATCCGGCGCGACTTCGTGGCCAACGTGAGCCACGAGCTCAAGACCCCGGTCGGCGCGCTGTCGCTGCTGGCCGAGACCGTGGAGGGCGCCGCCGACGACCCCGAGGCCGTACGCCGCTTCTCCGGCCGGATGCAGAACGAGGCCGTCCGGCTGACCAACCTCGTCCAGGACCTGATGACGCTGTCCCGGATCCAGGGCGACGAACCGCTCCCCGAGCTGCACCCGGTGGCACTGGACGAACTGATCGTCGAGGCCATCGACCGCTCCCAGACCAAGGCGTCCGCCAAGGACATCGAGATCACCGCCGGCGGGCAGCACGGCCTGAAGGTGCGCGCCGACGACGAGCTGCTCGTCAACGCCATCCGCAACCTCATCGACAACGCCGTCGCCTACAGCCCCGAGAACACCCGGGTGGTCGTGGCCACCCGGCGCTGCGAGGACCAGCACGTCGAGATCACCGTGACCGACCAGGGCATCGGCATCCCCGAGAGCGAACTGGAACGGATCTTCGAGCGCTTCTACCGCGTCGACCCGGCCAGGTCCCGCCAGACCGGCGGCACCGGGCTCGGGCTGGCGATCGTCAAGCACGTGACGACCAAACACGGCGGCGAGGTGACCGTCTGGAGCAAGGAGGGATCGGGATCCACGTTCACGATCAGGCTCCCCCTCCTCGATCCGGTGCGCCCGCCCGTGCCCGCCGCCGTACGAGAAAACAGAGATAACGGCCGGGAGGCGAAACCGTGACCCGAGTGCTCGTCGTGGAAGACGAGGAGTCGTTCAGCGACGCACTGTCGTACAACCTGCGCAAGGAGGGTTTCGAGGTCGCGGTGGCGGCCACCGGACCCGACGCGCTGGACATCTTCGAGCGGAACGGTGCCGACCTGGTGCTCCTGGACCTCATGCTGCCCGGCCTGCCGGGCACCGAGGTGTGCCGCGAGCTGCGCTCGCGCTCCAGCGTTCCGGTCATCATGCTCACCGCCAAGGACAGCGAGGTCGACAAGGTGGTGGGCCTGGAGCTCGGCGCCGACGACTACGTCACCAAGCCGTTCTCCACCCGCGAGCTGATCGCCCGGATGCGCGCGGTGCTGCGCCGCCAGGGCGAGGTGGAGGAGCTGGCCCCGGCGATCCTGGAGGCCGGGCCGGTGCGGATGGACGTCGAGCGGCACGTGGTGAGCGTGTCGGGCGACGCCGTGCAGCTGCCCCTCAAGGAGTTCGAGCTGCTGGAGGTGCTGCTGCGCAACGCCGGCCGGGTGCTGACCCGGATGCAGCTGATCGACCGCGTGTGGGGCGCCGACTACGTGGGCGACACCAAGACGCTGGACGTCCACATCAAGCGGCTGCGCGCCAAGATCGAGGCGACCCCCTCCGCGCCGCGCTACATCGTCACCGTCCGCGGGCTGGGCTACAAGTTCGAGCCCTGATCGGGACGGCGCACATAAAAGACGCGGCCCGTACGGAGGATTCCGTACGGGCCGCGTCCTATGTGCGCCGTTCAGCGGATCAGTGACCGCCGCCCTCGGCGGGCGTCTCGGACGCGGAGGTCGCCGGCGACGGGGTCTGCGAGCCGCCGTGGCCGCCTTCCGGCGTCGAGCCGTGGCCGCCCTCGCCGCCGGCCGGGGCCGGGGTGCTCGGGGTGACGGTCGCGCCGGGCGCCGGGACGCCCTGCGAGACCGCGACGTACTCGGCGTACTCGTTCTGCTGCGGGACGACCGGCACCGAGAGCTCGATCGAGCCGGCCTTCTCGAACTGGAGCCGGAGGCGGAGCGTCTCGCCGCCGAGCAGCTGGCGCTTGAGGCCGGTCAGCACGACCGTGGGGGCGTTGCCCTTGGGGTCGGTGTCGGTGGCCGCGGTCGGCCGCGTGGTGGCGGCGCCGGGCGGCGGGGTCGCGGTCGGGGACTCGCTCGCCGGGGGCGAGGTCTCGCCGGTGGCCGGCCGGTCGGTCTCGGCCGCGCCCGGCTGCCCCGACTCCGTGGCCTCGGGACGTCCGGACTCGGTGGCGCCGGGCTGCCCGGACTCGGTCGCGTCCGGCTTCTTGGTCTTGGTGGCGCCTGCCGTCGGGCTCGGCGTGGCCGCGGCGGCCTGGCCGGTCAGGGTGACGGCGGTGCCCTCGCCGGACGGCTGGGCGGCCGGCAGCGTCACGGCGCCACCGGTGATCTTGACCTGGGCGAAGTCCGCCGAGCTCACGCCGACGAGGCGGTCCCCGCGCCCCTTGACCTGGTTGATGACCGTGGCGTACAGCGGGACGGAGGCGCCCGCGGGCAGCATCTTGTCCGGCTGCGGGCCGAGCAGGAACATGTTGCGGATGTCGACCTGCGAAGTCGCGGCGCCCTTGGGGACCGAGGCGTTCACGCCTTCGGTCAGCTGGGTGGGCGCGGCGGTCTGAGGGTTGGCGCCGGCGCCGCAGCCGGAGATCACCGGCGCGATGGCGACTGCACCCGCGATGGCGAGTGCGACCACTCGACGGCTGTTTCGGATCACGGCGTCGATCTCCTCGCGAAAGGGCTGTGGTGGCTGTCAGGGTTGGCGAGATACGCCAGGGGAAGCCTAGCGAGGCCCGACCGGTGACCCCGCCCCGGGGGTGGGATCGGTGTGGCGCGGCACCGGATTTCCCGGGCCGCGTCTAGCGGAGCGACCTGATCTTGTCGGTCAGCTCGCGGCCCGGCCGCGGGGAGGGCACCACGTGCGCCACCACCCCGTCCGGCTGGACGAGGACGGCGGTCAGCGCGCCGGTGCCGTACGTGCTCGCGAGGATCCCCTTGGCGTCGTCGACGACCAGCGGCGTGCCGGCGTGCACCGTGCCGGCCAGGGTCCGCAGGTCGCGCAGCGCCTGCTCGGCGGGGGCAGGGGAGGAGGGAGAGGAAGAGGAAGGGGAGGAAGAGGAAGGGGAGGAAGAGGAAGGGGAGGAAGGGGATGAAGGGGACGCGGTGGAGGTGCCGCGGCGGTCGGCGGCCAGCCAGAAGTTCAGCTGGTTCGCCTTGGCGTTGCCCGCCAGCTCGTCGACGACGGCCTCGCAGCGGCAGCCGGCCGGCACGATCCCGATCACCGCGGGCCGCATCTCGCGCAGCGGCATCGGGGTGTCCTCCTTGCCGAGCCGGGTGACGGTGCCCTCGGGGAGGTAGCCGCCGACGCGGCCGGGGCCGGCCGAGGGGTGCGGGGCGAGCAGCGCGGCGGTGGGACGGGGCGCGGGGCGCGGTCCGAACACGGTCATCAGGCCGCCGCTGATCAGCGCGATCAGCAGCGCGCCCGCGATGATGGGGACGGCCACCCCGTACCGGCCGAACGGGCGCAGGATCCGGCGGGTGCGGTCGCGGCGCCGCCGGCGCCGCTCCTCCCGGTGGTAGGCGACGACGTCGCGGTCGAGCTCGCGGGCGTCGTCGGGCACCACGACGTCGACCCGGGGCAGCCCGTAGTCATCGGGCTCGGGGTCGCCGCCGTCCGGCCTCACGCCGCACCTCCCTCCGGCTCCGTGCCGTTCCCCCTCCGCGCGCAGGGGCTCCGGTTCATCCCCTTCCGGGCGCTTCGTACCCGCGCGGCCCGGCTTGCTCACCTTCCAGTATGAGCCGCTTCGGCCGCTCTGGAAGGGGGTCCGCGGAAGGTGCCGGCGATCGCTCGCGAGGCCCCGAACAAGTCCGAAATGCACCCTTCATTGGCTTTGTCAAGACCCCAATTAGGGGGTTGACCTGCGCAAATGTCCTTAACGCCGGTGCGGTCACCGCCGGGCGCGTGGTACCCTGGTAGTAGCGGAAGGGGTACTTGTCACATGACTTTCCAGGTCGGCGACACCGTCGTCTACCCCCACCATGGGGCTGCTCGGATCGAGGCCATCGAGACTCGCACCATCAAGGGTGAGGAACGGACCTACCTGGTCCTGAAGGTCGACAAGGGCGACCTGACGGTGCAGGTTCCAGTGGAGAACGTCGAGGACGTGGGCGTTCGCGACGTCGTCGGCCAGGAGGGCTTGGAGAAGGTGTTCGAGGTGCTGCGCGCACCCTACACCGAAGAGCCGACCAACTGGTCGCGGCGCTACAAGGCGAATCTCGAGAAGCTCGCCTCCGGTGACGTGAACAAGGTCGCCGAGGTCGTCCGCGACCTGTGGCGGCGGGACAAGGAGCGCGGCCTGTCCGCCGGCGAGAAGCGCATGCTGGCCAAGGCGCGCCAGATCCTCGTCAGCGAGCTCGCGCTGGCGGAGAAGACCAACGAGGACAAGGCCGAGGCTCTCCTCGACGAGATCCTGACCGGCTGACCGGGCAGAATTGAGCGAGCGGCTTCCACGGGTGGGCGTCGGAACCGACGTCCACCCTTTCGGTGGCGAGGATCGTCCGCTGTGGGTCGCCGGCCTGCACTGGCCCGGTGAGGGCCCGGGGCTGGCCGGCCACTCCGACGGCGACGTCGCCGCCCACGCGGCCTGCGACGCCCTCCTGTCGGCGTGCGGCCTGGGCGATCTCGGCGCGGTCTTCGGCACGGCCGACCCGCGCTGGTCCGGCGCGTCCGGCACCGCCCTGCTCATCGAGACGGCCCGGCTGGTCGCCGGGTCCGGCCACGCGATCGGGAACGTGGCGATCCAGGTGATCGGCAACCGGCCCAAGATCGGCAAGCGCCGGGCCGAGGCCGAGAAGGTGCTGAGCGAGGCCCTCGGCGGCGCCGCCGTCAGCGTCTCCGCCACCACCACCGACGGGCTGGGCCTCACCGGCCGCGGCGAGGGCCTCGCCGCCATCGCCAACGCGCTCGTCGTCCCCACCTTCTGATTCCAGCTGATTGCAGATCGCGGCACGCCCGCCCGTCGCGGGCCGTCCGCCGTCCCGGTCAGTCGGCCGGCGGGGTGGGCGAGCTGCGCAGCGAACCGGACGGCGGGTCCTTGTCCCAGTCCCAGATCGGCAGGTCGTCCGAGGTGTCGATGCCTTCGGGATCGGTGTCCAGGGTGTCGCCCGCGTCGGGGTCCTCGGCGCGGTCGGCGGCCTGGTCCTCCGCGTCGTCGTCCGGTGCCCCGGACGGCGCCGGCACGGCCGGCATGATCATGTCGGGCTGGGTGGTCCTCGCCGCGCGCGCCACCTCGACGTCGGACGGCCCCAGCGCGAGCGGCGGCGGCGCGGGCCGGCCCTGGCCGGCCGGGATCACGGTGACCGTCTCACCGGCCGCGGGCGCGGCCGCGACGCTCTCCGCGGCACCGGCCTCGGCGGGCCGCCGGACGGCGGGAGCGGCGGTACGGGGCCGCCGGAGCTGGGCGATCATGCGCAGCCAGAGCCACACCGCGATGATCAGCATGACGTGCGGCGCCACCGCGACCCCGGCCCGGACCGGATCGCGGGGCAGCGCCCCGAACCCCCACAGCGCGTGCTGGACGGAAATCGCGGCCGCCCCGGCGACCAGCAGGAGCAGCAGCGCGCCGCGCAGCCAGCGGGACCACCAGCGGGCGCGGCGGGCGACGATCAGCGACAGCACCGTGATGACCACGAGCGCGTCCGCCATGACCGGGTACGCGGGCGCCCACCGCTCGCTCGCCCGGCCCGCCACCGCGAAGTCGCGCAGCACGTCGAACGTCAGCGCGAACGCCGCGCCCGCCAGTACGATCACCGCCAGCCCGGCGGCCGCCGCCGGCAACGTACGGGACAGGCGCTTCTCGCGCGGGGCAGGGGACTCGGCAGGCATGCGTTCTCCGGGGGCGCGCAAGAGCGGGACGGGGGTTCCGGTGAGGGTTCCACGGGGGAGATTAGCCAGCCGGAAGGTCGGTTTCCTCTACCTTCGCGGGGTGGCGCCGGATCGGGTCCGCGATCCGCACGCGAACCGGCCGCGATCAGGGCGCCGGACGCGCTAGCGTCATACGAATTTCGTCTACCAAAGAGGCGGGTCGTCGTATTTCCATGTCCTTCCTCCCCTCCCTTCCCTCCCATCCCTCGTTCCCCACGCCGGTCCTGGAACGGGCGTCCGACCGCAAGCTCGGCGAGCCGGTCCGGGCGTTCGAGTCGCGCGGCGGCGTCCAGCGCGCCTTGGCGGGCCTGCTCGCCAGGCGGCGCGGCGGCGGGTGCCGGGCCGCCTACCTGTTCACGGGCGGGCTCGTGGTCGACGAGGGCGGCGGGCGCGGAGCCGCCCACCGCTGGGACGACCTGGTGGCCGTGACCGCCTCGGGCGTCCGGCACGCCGGGCGCGACCGCACCGTCTACCGGTTCACGGTCACGGCCGCGGACGGGGGCCGGATCGTGCTGGGCGACGAGCTGGCGGACGTGCGGGAGCTCGGCGAGGCCGTGACGGCGGAGGTCGCCCAGCGGGTCCTCCAGGGCTACCTGGAACGCGTCGCGGCGGGGGAGCCGGTGCGGATCGGGCCGTTCGAGGTGGGGCGGGACGGCGTCCGCAGGGAGGACGAGATGGTCCCGTGGCCCGCCGTGGACGAGGTCGACATCGACAACGGGATGGTGACCGTCCGGTCCCGCGACGGCGTGCGGGCGCTCACCGCGATCGCGTCCCAGGTGCCCAACGCGGTGGCGCTGGTGACGCTGTGCCGGAACCTCGCGGGCGGCAATGGCGCCCCTCCGCGGTAGCGGATCCAATAACCTGAACCCGTGAGCCTGCGCCTTTACGACACCGGTACCCGTACGATCCGCACGTTCGAGCCCCTGGAAGAGGGCCGCGTGGGGATGTACGTGTGTGGTGCGACGCCGCAGGCCGCGCCCCATATCGGCCACCTCCGCTCGGGCGTCATCTACGACGTGCTGCTGCGGTGGCTGCGCCGGTCCGGGTACGAGGTGACCTTCGCCCGCAACGTGACCGACATCGACGACAAGATCCTCGCGGTGGCGCAGGACGACGGCGTGCCGTGGTTCGCGGTGGCGGAGGGCAACCAGCGGGTCTTCACCTCCGGGTACGACCTGCTCGGCTGCCTGCCGCCGACGATCGAGCCGCGCGCCACCGGGCACGTCCCGGAGATGATCGTGCTGATGCGGCGGCTGATCGAGCGGGGGCACGCGTACGCGTCCGACGGCGACGTGTACTTCGACGTCCGGTCGTGGGCGGAGGAGTACGGCTCGCTGTCCAACCAGCGGCTGGAGAACATGCGCTCGCAGGGCGAGCCGCCGGAGGCCCGCAAGCGCGACCCGCTCGACTTCGCGCTCTGGAAGGGCGCCAAGCCCGGCGAGCCGACCTGGGAGACGCCGTGGGGCGACGGGCGGCCCGGCTGGCACCTGGAGTGCTCGGCGATGGCGACCAAGTACCTCGGCGCCACGTTCGACATCCACGGTGGCGGGGTGGACCTGATCTTCCCGCACCACGAGAACGAGATCGCCCAGTCCCGCGCGGCCGGCGACGGCTTCGCCCGCTACTGGCTGCACAACGGGCTGCTGACGGTCGACGGCGAGAAGATGAGCAAGTCGGTCGGCAACGTCGTGCTGCTGCCCGATCTGCTCGGCAAGGCCCGTCCCGCCGAGGTCCGCTACTACCTGGCCGCCGCGCACTACCGGTCGCTGATGGACTACACCGACGCGGCCCTGGGCGAGGCGGTGTCGGCGTACCAGCGGATCGAGGGCTTCGCGACCCGCGCCGCCGAGATCGTCGGGGCCGGGACGGAGGCGGCGGAGCTGCCCGAGGCGTTCACCGCGGCCATGAACGACGATCTCGGCGTGCCGCAGGCCCTCGCGGTCGTGCACGAGGCCGTACGGGAGGGCAACAACGCCCTGGCGTCCGGCGACCACGACGCGGTCCGCGAGCGGCTGGCGTCCGTCCGGGCGATGACGGGCGCGCTGGGCCTGGACCCGCTGTCGGAGCAGTGGTCGCGGGCCGGCGAGGACGACCTGCGCCCGGTCGTGGACGCGCTCGTCGCGGTGGCGCTGGAGCAGCGGCAGGCCGCGCGCGGCCGCAAGGACTACGCCGCCGCCGACGCGATCCGGGACGGGCTGGCCGAGGCCGGGATCCTGGTCGAGGACACCCCGCACGGCCCGCGCTGGGAGCTCAAGCGCGGCTGACCCGACCTCCGTGAGGTGATCACGCGATGTTCGAACGGTTCACCGACCGGTCCCGGCACGTCATCGTCCTCGCCCAGGAGGAGTCCCGGCTGCTCGGCCACGACTACATCGGGACCGAGCACCTGCTGCTCGGCCTGATCCGCGAGGACGCCGACCAGGAGGCGGGGGAGGTCACCGCGGCGCTGGCGCCGCGGGGCATCGGCCTCGCCGCGGTCCGCGCCAAGATCGAGGAGGTCGTCGGGGAGGGCGCCGGCGGCGGCGAGGGCGAGCACGTCCCGTTCACGCCGCGCGCCAAGGTGGTGCTGGAGCTGGGCCTGCGGGAGGCGCAGCGCTTCGGCCACGAGGGCATCGACGCCGGGCACCTCCTGCTGGGCCTGCTGCGCGAGGGCAAGGGGCTGGCGGCCCGGGTCCTGATGGATCTCGGCGCGGACCTGGACGAGCTGGCGCGGGCGGTGGTGCGCGCGCTCGGCGGGCAGGGGTCCGCGCTCCCACCGGAGTTCCGGTACATGCCGCCGCCGGGCCGGGGCCCCGGGCCCGGCCTGGATGCCTTCGCGGGGCGGCTGGAGGCGATCGAGGAGCGGCTGGACCGCATCGAGCGCGCGATCGCCCGGCTGGCGGATCGGCTCGACCCGCCGTCCGGCGGTGCCTGAGGGGCGTTCCACTCCTGGGCGGCGCCTAAAATCGGAGGATGCCCAAGCGTAAGGGGAAGGGTCCCACTCCCAAAGCCGAGGACCGCCACTGGCACGGCAAGCGGCAGCGCGCCCGCGCCGTCAAGAGCGCCAAGCGGACCGGGACCCCGACCCTGGGTCCCGGGGGCCGTCCCAAGCAGCCCGGGGGCGAGCCGGCGCGGCAGAGCCGCCCGGCGGGCGCGCGCCGCGCCACCGGCGAGACGCCCGAGCTGGTCACCGGCCGCAACCCGGTCGTCGAGGCGCTGCGGGCGGGGGTGCCGGGCACCGCGCTGTACGTGACGTCCGGCACCGACGAGCGCGTCCGCGAGTCCATCCAGCTCGCCGCCGACCGCAACATCCCGCTGCTGGAGACCGGCAAGAACGAGCTCGACCGGCTCACCGACGGCGCCGTCCACCAGGGCATCGCGCTCCAGGTCCGGCCGTACCGCTACGCCCACCCGGACGACCTGCTCAAGGGCACGTCGCCGCTGATCGTCGCGGTGGACGGGATCACCGACCCGCGCAACCTCGGCGCGATCGTGCGGTCGGCCGCCGCGTTCGGCGCGAGCGGCGTCGTGGTGCCGGAGCGGCGCGCGGCCGGGGTGACCGCCGGGGCCTGGAAGGCGTCGGCCGGGACGCTGGCCTCGCTGCCGGTGGCCCAGGCGACCAACCTCGTCCGGCAGCTCAAGGCGTACCAGAAGGCCGGCTGCTTCGTCGCCGGGCTCGACGCGCGCGGCGGTGTCACGGTCGGCGATCTGGAGGTCGCGTCCGGGCCGTTCGTGCTGGTCGTGGGCTCGGAGGGCAAGGGGCTCGGCCGGCTGGTCGCCGACACCTGCGACATGCTCGTCACGATCCCGATGCCGGGCAAGGCCGAGTCGCTCAACGCCGGGGTGGCCGCGGGGATCGCGCTGTACGAGATCTCCCGCCTGCGCTCCTGACCCGTCCCGTCCCGCCGGCGGTGTCGCGCGACGCGACGCCGCCGGCGGCCGTGCGGCGCCATGGTCAGGGCTCGATCAGGCCGGTGCGGATGGCGTACCGGGTGAGTTCGAGCCGGTCCTTCAGGCCGAGCTTGGTCAGGATGTTCGCGCGGTGCCGTTCGACCGTCTTGACGCTGATGAAGAGCGTGTCGCCGATCTCGCGCGAGGTGTTCCCCTCCGCGACCAGCTTGAGCACCTCCTCCTCGCGCGGCGTGAGCACGGTCTCCGGCGCACCGCCCTGCCTGGCCTGGTCCAGGTACGAGCGGATCAGCGCGGTCACCGCCCCCGGGTACAGGAACGGCTCGCCGCGCATCGCCGCCCGGCAGGCGTCGATCAGGTCCCGGTCGGCGAGCGACTTGAGCACGTACCCGGCCGCGCCCGCCTTGAGCGCCTCGAAGAAGTACTGCTCGTTGTCGTGCATCGTCAGGATCAGGATGCGCAGCTCCGGCAGCGTCCTGGCCAGCTCGCGGGCCGCCTGGAGGCCGGTCAGCCGCGGCATGGCCACGTCCAGCACCGCCAGGTCGGGACGGATCTCGCGGGCCAGCTCCACCGCCTCCGCGCCGTCCCCGGCCTCCGCCACCACCCGGAGATCGGGCTCGCTGTCGAGGATCAGCCGGACGCCGCGCCGTACCAGCGCGTGGTCGTCGGCCAGCAGGATCCGGATCGGCTCGGTCATTCGTCTCCCTGCTCTGTCGTCCGGACGCGCAGCGTCACCTCGGTGCCCTGCCCCGGCCCGGAACGGATCGTGAGGCCGGCGCCGATCAGCAGCGCCCGCTCGCGCATGCCCCGGATCCCGGCGCCCTCGTCCTCGCCGCCCTTACCCCGCCCGTTGTCGCGTACGCGCAGCGTCACGCCGCCACCGTCCCGGTCCGCGGCCAGTTCCAGCACGGCCTCGGTGGCGCCGGCATGCCGCGCGACGTTCGTCAGGCCCTCCTGGGCGATCCGGTAGATCACCAGCTCGGCCTGCGGGCTCAGCGGGGGGAGATCGGGATCCAGCTCGCGGCGGACCGCGAGCCCGTCGAACTGGTGGGTCAGCGACGCCAGTGCGCTCATCAGCCCGAGGTCCTCCAGCACCCCCGGACGGAGCCGGTGCGCGATCATGCGGACCTCGTCCAGGCTGTCCCTGGTGACCTCCTGGACCTCGCGCAGGTCCGCGCGCAGGGACTCGGGCGCCCGGTCGGTCACCCGCTTCAGGCCCAGCAGCACCGCGGTCAGGCTCTGCCCGATCTCGTCGTGCAGCTCCTGCGCGATGCGGCGGCGCTCGTCCTCCTGCGCCGACAGCGCGCGGGCGCTGCTGAGGCCGCGCTCGGCCTCCAGCCGCGCCAGCATCTGGTTGAACGTGGCGATCAGCGCGGCGATCTCGCCGCTGCCGGTCACCGGCAGCCGCTGGCCGGGCCGCAGCAGGTCGATCGTGCCCATCAGCTGGGTCAGCCGGCCGAGCGGCGCCAGCCCCCAGCGCAGCAGCGCCGCGTTCGCCGCCAGCATCGTGCCCGTCCCGGCGACCAGCACCACCGCCTCGGTCAGCCGCACCGGCGCCGAGACCGTCCACGGGCCGATCATCAGCAGGACGGTCGCCACCACCCCCATCAGGGCGTTCAGCCAGAACACCCGCCAGAACAGTCTCA
Organism: Spirillospora sp. NPDC029432; assembly: GCF_040703975.1. Lineage (NCBI taxonomy): Bacteria > Bacillati > Actinomycetota > Actinomycetes > Streptosporangiales > Thermomonosporaceae > Spirillospora > Spirillospora sp. NPDC029432. Next base: position 11,754 of record NZ_JBEZWH010000017.1, on the reverse strand, counting down.
TCGCCCCGCCCGCGCTCCTCGTCCCTTCGCGGGTTCGTTCGCGCCCCGCGGCTTCACCGTAGGCGACGCGGCGCCCTGACCAGGCGTGCTACATGGCGCCCCCCACCGGAAATGGGTGCCGCCACCAATGGTGGAGCCGGGCGCCATGGCCGATGGTTGAGGTTGGGAGCCGTCCATCCGGCGGCTCTCCCTTCGCGCCGTGCCTCAAGCGACGTTCCCGCCTCGCGGGGAACGGGGAGCGGCGCGACGGGCCCCGGCCCCTACGCCCTGGGGGGCCGGGGCTCTTTTAGTCATGCCCGAGAAAGGGGTGTGTCACATGACCGCCGAAGCCGAGCACGCCGTTCCGAACGAGATCATCCGGCAGGCCGGGCAGCGGCTGCGGGAGGACCGGGGGACCCGCGCCGAGCAGCTGGCCGACCTGGAGCGGTCGGTGGAGCACCTGCCGCCGGCCGAGGTCGAGGAGTCCGCCCACACCCGCATGGACAACCTGCGGGAGATCCTGAAGGAGATCGACGGGGCGCTCCAGCGGGTCCAGGACGGCACCTACGGGCGCTGCGAGCGCTGCGCGAAGGACATCCCGCCGGGCCGGCTGGAGATCCTCCCGCACGCGCGGTTCTGCGTCGCGTGCCAGCAGCGGAACGCGCGCTGAGCCGCCGTCCGCCCCGACCCCCCTGACCGGGATCCCCTTCCTGCCCGTGCGGGGATCCTGAGCCGCCGGGCCCGGCCGAACCCTCGGGCCCGGCGGCACCTCCCGCCTCAGCGGGCGAGATGGCGGGAGATGACCAGGCGCTGGATCTGGTTGGTGCCCTCGAAGATCTGCATGACCTTGGCCTCGCGCATGTACCGCTCGGCCGGGAAGTCGCGGGTGTAGCCGGCGCCGCCGAGCACCTGGACGCCGTCCGTGGTGACCTTCATGGCGTTGTCGGTCGCGACCAGCTTGGCGATCGACGCCTCCCGGCCGTACGGGCGGCCCGCGTCCTTGAGGCGCGCGGCGGCCAGGTACGTCGCGCGGGCCGACTCCACGGCCGCGGCCATGTCGGCCAGGACGAACGCCAGCCCCTGATGGTCGATGATCGCCTTGCCGAACGCCTCGCGCTCCTTCGCGTACGCCACGGCCGTGTCGAGCGCCTGCTGCGCGAGTCCGGTCGCGACCGCAGCGATGCCCAGCCGGCCCGCGTCCAGCCCCGCCAGCGCGATCGACAGGCCCTGCCCCTCCTGGCCGATCAGGTTCCCGGCCGGGATCCGGACGCCCTCCAGCCGCACGGTCGCGGTCGTCGAACCCATCAGGCCCATCTTGTCCTCGGGCTTGTCGAACTCCAGCCCGGGGGTCCCGGCGGGCACGTGGAAGCACGATATGCCGCGGGCGCCGTCGTCGGACGTGCGGGCCATCACCGTGTAGAAGTCGGCCTTGCCGCCGTGCGTCGTCCACGCCTTGGCGCCGTTCAGGACGTAGGAGTCGCCGTCCTTCACGGCCTTGGCGCGCATCGCCGCCGGGTCGGAGCCGGCGTGCGCCTCCGACAGGCAGTACGCGCCGAGCCGCTCGCCCGACAGCATGTCCGGCAGCCACTCGGCGCGCTGCCCGTCCGTGCCGTACCGGAACAGCGGGAAGCACGACAGCGCGTGCACGCTGACGCCCACGCCGACGCTCGCCCACGCCGTCCCGATCTCCTCCAGGGCCTGGAGGTAGACCTCGTACGGCTGGGCGCCGCCGCCGTACTCCTCCGGGTACGGCAGCGACAGCAGGCCGGCCCGGCCGAGCGTCGTGAAGACCTCGCGCGGGAACGTTCCGGTGCGCTCGGCGTCGTCGACGCGCGGCGCCAGCTCCTTGCCCGCGATCTCGCGGGTGAGCGCCACGAGGTCCGCGGACTCGGGCGTGGGCAGGTGCCGGGTGGCGGGCATGCGGGACTCCTTTCGCCGCCTCGCAGGATAGCCGCGCCACCCGGTCGCTCAGCGGCGGCGGTTCTCCGGGCGGCGGAACGGGTTGCCGCTGATGTGGTCGATCCCGGGCAGGTCGGTGCCGGGCGGGACGACCTCGTCGATCGCGTCCAGCGCGGCCGTGCCGAGCGTGACGTCCGCGGCGGCGAGCAGGCCGTCCAGCTGCTCCATCGTCTTCGGCCCGATGATCGTCGAGGTGATCGCCGGGTGCGCGTCGACGAAGCCCAGCGCCAGCTCGGTCATCGAGAGCCCCGCCTCGTCAGCGATCTTCACCAGCTTCTCCACGGCGTCGTACCGGGCCGGGGTGCTCGGGTCCTCCGCCAGGCTCCCGCCGCGCCGGCCGTAGACGCCGTCCCGGCTGTACCGCGACCCGCCCGGAACGTCCTGGTCGCGCCGGTACTTGCCGGTGAGCCAGCCGCCCGCCAGCGGGCTCCACGGGATCACGCCCATCCCGTGCCGCTCGCAGGCCGGCAGCACCGACTCCTCGATCGACCGGGCGAAGATCGAGTACTGCGGCTGCTCGCAGACGAACCGCTCGCTCCCGCGCCGCCGCGCCGCCCACTGCGCCTCCACGATCCAGTCGGCCGGGTAGCTGGACGACCCCAGGTACAGCACCTTGCCCTGCCGGACGAGGTCGGTCAGCGCGCCGAGGGTCTCCTCCAGGTCGGTGCCCCAGTCGTGCCGGTGGATCTGGAAGAGGTCGATGCGGTCGGTGCCCAGCCGGCGCAGGCTGTCCTCGACCGCCTGGACGATCCAGCGCCGCGACCCGCCCCTGGCGTTGCGGTCCTCGCGCATCGGGTTGAAGAACTTGGTCGCCAGCACCACCTCGTCCCGGCGCTCCCGGATCGCCTTGCCGACGATCTCCTCGCTCTCGCCGCGCGAGTAGATGTCGGCCGTGTCGATGAAGTTGATCCCGCCGTCCAGCGCCCGGTTGATGATCCGCGCGCACTCGTCGTGGTCGGGATTGCCGAGCCGGCCGAACATCATCGAGCCCAGGCACTGCGTGCTGACCTCGACACCCGTACGGGCGAGCTTGCGATACCGCATCCGTGCTCCTCTTGCCTCTGGACCTACGCTTGGACGGCGAAACAGCCTGAAACGACCCTAGGCGAACGCTCACGAGGGGACCTCCTTGCCCGACTCGACCTCCCGTCCCTGGCTCCGGCACTACAACCCCGGCCGTCCCGCCTCCCTCGTCCAGGAGCACCGGACGATGCCGGACCTTTTCCGCGCCACCGCCGACGCGGCCCCCTGGCGCACGGCGATCCACTACTTCGACGGCGCGCTGACGTACGCCGACCTGGACGAGCGCTCCGACGCCCTCGCGGCCGCCCTCGCCGAGCGCGGCTTCGCCCGCGGGGACGCCCTCGCGCTCTACACCCAGAACGACCCCGCGTTCGTCGTCGGCCTCCTCGCCGCCTGGAAGGCCGGCGGCAAGGCCGTCATGGTCAACCCGATGAACAAGGCGCGCGAACTCGCGTACCTGCTCGCAGACTCCGGCGCGACCGCCCTGCTCTGCCTGGACACCCTGCACGAGGTCGCCCGCGAGGTCCTCGCGGAGACGTCGGTGACCACGACGGTCACCTACTCGGCCCTGGACGGCCAGACCCGCGACGACCCCCGCCTCTTCGCCGGCCTGGAACGTGCCGTCCCGGCCGGCGCCCTCGATCTGGAAGATCTCATCGCCGCGTACCGGGGAAGGAAACCCGCGCCCGCCGCGCCTTCCGGCGACGACGTGGCGGTCCTCTCGTACACCTCGGGGACGACCGGGAACCCCAAGGGCGCCATGAACACCCACGCGTCCATGGCGTTCAACTGCCAGACCTACCGCGAGTGGATGGCGCTGACCGAGACCGACCGCATCCTCGCCCTGGCGCCCGTCTTCCACATCACCGGCCTGATCGGGCATGTCGGCGCCGCCCTCCTCACCGGCTGCCCGCTGATCCTCGCCCACCGCTTCGAGCCCGCCGTCATGCTGGACGCCGTCCGCGAGCACCGGCCCACGTTCACGGTCGGCGCGATCACCGCGCTCGTCGCCCTCGCCGGCTCGGCCTCGAAGGAGGACTTCGCCTCGTTCCGGGCCGTCTACTCCGGCGGCGCGCCGATCGCCCCGGCCGTCCACGAGCGGATCCTGGACGGCACCGGCGTCGACGTCCACAACATCTACGGCCTCACCGAGACGAACTCGCCGACCCACGCCGTGCCGCTGGGCCGCCGCGCGCCCGTCGACCCGGAGACCGGCGCCCTCTCCATCGGCGTCCCCGTCTTCGACACCACCGCCCGCGTCGTCGACGACGCGGGCGACGAGGTCCGTTCCGGCACCATCGGCGAACTCGTCGTCGCCGGGCCCCAGGTCGTCCCCGGCTACTGGAACCGCGAGTCCCTCCCCGGCGGCGAGCTGCGCACCGGCGACGTCGGCTTCATGGACCACGAGGGCTGGTTCTACATCGTCGACCGCAAGAAGGACATGATCAACGCGGCCGGGTACAAGGTCTGGCCGCGCGAGGTCGAGGACGTCCTCCTCCAGTATCCCGCCGTCCACGAGGCCGCCGTCGTCGGCGTACCGGACGACTACCGCGGCGAGACCGTCAAGGCGTACGCCGTCCTCCGCCCCGGCGCCGCGGCCACCGAGCGGGACCTCATCGAGCACTGCCGCGCCCGGATGGCGGCGTACAAGTACCCCCGCTCCGTCGAGTTCCTCGACGCCCTCCCCAAGACCGCCACCGGCAAGATCCTCCGCCGCTCCCTCCGCTGAAGAGCGGCACCATGCTCCAGGGCCCTCCACCGGGATGGCGAGGCGCGACACCGACCACGGAACCTGGAGCTATGCGCCTCCGGACGCGCACTGGAGGAGATCGGCCGGTCCTGCGATCCGCCCATGACGCCGTACGAGATCGTCGAGAGCGCGCGTTCGGGGAGTTCGCCTCCCCGGCGGTCGCGGGTACCCCGCTCATGGCCGCCGGGCTCGGCCCCGACGCCGCCCTCTACGGGACCGTACGCGCCGCCATGCTGGGCGACGCGGCCTTCGTCTGAGGGGGCGCCGGGGCCGAGGGGTTCAGTCCCGGGCGGGGTCCGCGATGGGAAGGGAGATGCGCCAGGCGACCAGGGCGGCGGCGGCCAGTCCCGCCAGGGCCAGGAGGCTGCTGGCCTGGAACGGTCCGGTGCCGGCCAGGGCGGGGGCGAACCCGATCCCGACGTAGAGGGTGACTCCGGTCGAGCCGCCGAGCTGGTCGGCGGCCCGCTGGACGCCGGACGCGATGCCCGCGTCGGACTCGGTGACCGCGGACACCGCCGCGTACTGCAGGCCGACGATCCCGAACCCCATGCCGGCGGCGATGAGCAGCATCGCCGGGATCATCGCGAGGGCACCGGCCTCCAGGTGCGCGGTCAGGGCGATGGCCGCCATGGCCAGCGCCGTGAAACCGATACCGGTCAGGGCGCAGGCCCGGGCGCCCCAGCGGCCCAGCAGCCGCGGGACGAACACCGAGGCCGCGATGAGCGCCACGGCCAACGGCACCAGCGTCAGGCCCGCACGCAGCGGGCTCAGCTCCAGCCGGTCCTGCAAGTAGTACGTGAACAGCAGGAACGAGGTGGACAGGGCCGCGCTCAGCAGGGCGGTGGCCAGGTTGGCCAGGACCCGCGGCCGGCTGCGCAGGAGCCGCAGCGGCACCAGCGGGTCGGCCGCGCGGCGCTCCACCGCGACGAACCCGGCCGCGGCGAGCACCGCGCCCGCCAGCGCCGCGGGCGGGAGCCACGCCGGCGACCCGCCGTCCTCGCCCGCCTGGACGATCCCGAAGGTGAACAGCAGCGGCGCCGCGGTCAGCAGCAGCGCCCCGGGCAGGTCCAGCGGGGTGCGCACCGCCGGCGGATCGGCCGGGACCAGCGAGACCACCGCGCCGAGCACGACCAGGATGAACGGGACCGCCACCAGGAAGACCCACCGCCATCCCAGCAGCTCGGTGATGACGCCGGACAGCACGAAGCCCAGGACCAGGCCGCAGCTGGCCACCGCCGCCCAGACGCTCAGCGCCCGGGTCCGGCGCGGCCCCTCGGGGAACATCAGCACGATCACGGCCATCGCCGCCGGCAGCGCCAGCGCCTCGCCGGCCCCCTGCAGGAGCCTGGCCGCGACCAGCAGCGGGAACGACGGCGCGAGCCCGGCCAGCAGGGACGCGGCCCCGAAGAGGAACGTGCCGACCAGCAGGACGCGGCGCCGGCCGGCCACGTCGCCGAGCCGGCCGCCGAACATCAGCAGCCCGCCGCCGGTGATGGTGTAGCCGACGATCACCCAGGTCAGCCGTCGGCCGTCGGCACCGAAGTCGGCGCCGATCGACGGCAGCGCGACGTTGACCACGGTCACGTCGACCGCGATGAGGAACTGCAGCATGGCCATGCAGCACAGCACCAGCCACGCGCGCGCGGGGGACGGGGAGTCCGCGCGCGAAGAGAGAATGCCTGAGGGCACCAGAAAGCTCCGTTGCTCGGAAGGGAGATTCCGGGCAGCACGGGAAGGCCGCTCCGGATCGGACCACGGAGCGGCGGAACGTTCAGCGCGAGTGAGAGGAACGCTCCGCCGCTAGCGGAGCGTCCTGGTCACAGCGGTTGCGGCGGCGGCAGCGGCCGCGGAGGAGGCACCGGACACGAACGCGATCGTACCGGAGCCCGCGGCCGGACCGGTCCCGCGGCGCCCGCGCCGGTCTGCGAGGAGCCCCCGGCCGGGTTCGAACCGGCGACCTGCCGCTTACAAGGCGGCTGCTCTGGCCAGCTGAGCTACAGGGGCATGCCGGCGTGCGCCGACGGGGTCACAATACCGTCCGAGGGGCGGGGCGCGCGGCCCGTTATCCGGGTGGCGGGACTGGTCGAGTTACCGGCCGGTACGGCATGCTGGGGGCGTTCCGCCGCGCGCGCCCGGGCGTACCGTCCCGAGCGTGCCCTAATGTGCCGAGTGACCGGGCCGGGGAAGGGGCCCATGGCACAATGTTGCCTCCCGTGTGTAGGGGCTGAGCCGGGGTGGATCCGCGTCGTGGTCGGGCGTCCGGGAGGAGGTGCGGTGGCGTGTCGCATGACGGTCGCCGCCGCTTTCCGCCCACCAGGTTCGCCGCCGCGGCGACCGCGCTGACCCTCGTCGCCGCCCTCGCCGTCCCGGCCGCGCTGCTGCCGGACGGGACCGCCGCCGCCGGACGCCAGGCGGCCGGGACCCCGGTGGCCGAGCCGGCGGCGCCGTTCGACCAGATCCGGGCCCGCGAGTGGCACCTGAACGCGATGCGCGTGCCCCGGGCGTGGAAGTGGTCCAAGGGCGAGAACGTCACGGTCGCCGTCCTCGACACCGGCGTCGACCAGCGCCATCCCGACCTGGCCGGGCGGGTGACCGAGGGACCCGACCTCACCGGCGGGACGCGCGAGCCCGGCAGCCGGTTCTGGGGGCTGCACGGCACGTCGATGGCCAGCATCATCGCCGGGCACGGCAACGGGCCCGGCGGGCAGCGCGGCGTGATCGGCGTGGCGCCCGAGAGCCGCATCCTGTCGATCCGGGTGACGTGGGAGAACGACGACCCGCAGCGGCAGAGCACGAACGGCGTGACGCGCAATCGGGACGCGGTGGCGCAGGGCATCCGGTACGCGGTCGACCACGGCGCCCAGATCATCAACATGTCGCTGGGCGGCGGCCGGCTGTTCTACGACGGCAACTCCACCGAGGAGAGCGCGATCCGGTACGCCCTGAGCAAGGGCGTGGTGCTGATCGCCTCGGCCGGCAACGACGGGGCCGGGCCCAACCGCAACAACTACCCCGCCGCGTACCGGGGCGTGATCGCGGTCGGCGCGCTGGACCGGCGGCTGAAGCTCTGGAAGGACAGCAACCGGCGGCAGTACGTGGCCGTGTGCGCGCCCGGCGTGGAGATCGTCAGCGCCGACTCCAGCAACGGGTACGTCGTCGGCACCGGCACCAGCCCGTCCTCGGCGATCGTCGCCGGGGTGGCCGCGCTGATCCGGTCCCGCTACCCGAAGCTGCGTCCGGACGAGGTGCGGCAGGCGCTGGTCCAGGGCGCGGCGCCGCGCCGCCCGACCGGGTCGACGACCTGCACGGGTCCGCTGGACGCGGTACGGGCGCTGGCCGCCGCCGCCAAGATCAACCGGTCGGCCGCCGCGCCGGCCGCGCAGGCCACCCGGACGAGCCAGCCGCCCGCCCCGTACGCGGCGGCCGAGGAGGACGACGGCGGGTTCCTGCTGACGGCCGTGCTCGGCGGCGGCGGGTTCCTGGTCGTCGTCGGGGTCCTCATGGGCTGGCGGCAGCGCCGCAGGCCCGAAGACGAGTACGGCGAGTACGGCGAGCACGAGGAGTACGGCGCGTTCGGGGAAGGCCGGGAGCGGGAGGAGTACGGGGCCGTCTCCGACTACGGCCTCGGCGCGCCGCGCGCGCCCGCCGCGGCGGCGGCCCGTGCCGAGCCGCCCCTGCCGCCCGTACCGCCGGTGGCGCCGGTGAACGCGCCGCTGTGGCAGAGCAACGACGTCTACTCCGGCCCGCCGCCGCAGGCGCCGTCCCGGCCGCAGGCGCCGCCGTGGCCGCAGCCCGCCGCCGACCCCGCGCCCGCCCCGCCGCCCGCGCCCGCCGCGGAGCCCGCGCCCCCGGCGCCGCCCGCGCCCGTGCCGCCGGCGCCCGCCGCCGGGCACTCGTTCGGCGACCTCAACGGCGGCCCGCCGCCCCCGCCGCCGCAGGTGAACGGCGGTGCGTACTCCGCCGGCGACCCCAACTACACCGTCATCGACGACGAGGAGTGGGAGCGGTTCCGCCGCAGCGCCCTGGAGGGCTCGCTGGACGACGACTACGCTGCGCCCCGGGAGCGGCCCGAGCCCGAGCGGCGGGCGGAGGAGCCCGACGACTACCGTCCCCCCTGGTGGTGACCGGCCCGCGCCCGCTACTCCGGCGGGCGTAGCGCGGGAGTCTCCGGCTGGACGATGACGGGGGCCGTACCCGTCGCCGAGCATCGACTCATCCGCGAAAGAGGAGGTCGATGACCATGTTGACGACGATGGCGACGGCGCTGGCGCACCCGGGGCCGTGGAACGAGGACGGTCCCGCCGGCGCCCCCGCGTGGTGGCCGGTGTTCCCGATCTCGTTCGGGCTGTTCTGGGTGGCCGTGGCGGTGGGCGCGTTCTACCTGCTGCGGCGCCGGACGGCGCACACGGCGACGGCGGCGGCCGCCGCGTCCGACCCGGCGGGGCCGGCCCGGACGATCCTGGCCGAGCGCTTCGCCCGGGGTGAGATCGACGAGGACGAGTACCAGGCCCGCCTGGCGGCCCTCCGCTACGACGGCTGATCCGCCGTCAGGGCGCGTCCTCGCTCCGCCGGGGCTCCGGCGCGGGCGCGCCCGCCTCCTCGAAGATCTTGTCGATGCCGCCGTCCGGGTCGACGGGGGCGCGGGCGGCGGCGTCGGCGAAGCGGGTGAGGAGGCGGGCGAAGTCGGCGCGCTCGGCGTCGGTCCAGCCGGTCATGAGCTCGTCCAGGTAGTCGCGGCGGAAGCGGTCGGCGACCTGCTTGACCCGGACGCCGGCGCCGGTCAGCCCGAGGTTGGCGCGGCGGGCGTCGACCGGGGACGGGCGCCGCGAGACCAGGCCGGCCTCGATGGCGTGGCCCACCAGGCGGCTGGCGGTGGACGGGTCGATCTCCAGCCGCTCGGCGACGGCGCCGACGGTGACCTCGGTGCCGGCCGCGGCGCTCAGGCCCGCGACGGCGTGCACGACCATGAGGTTCGAGATCTGCAGCGGGCGGCCGCCGGGCCCGGCGGTGGTCTGCGCGCGGATCCGCTTCATCAGGTCGGGCTTGGCCCACAGCCGGCGCAGGTGGAACAGCGCGAGGGAGACGTCGGCCAGCACCGGGTCGGGCAGCCCGCCGGACGGGTCCGGGAAGTCCGCCGCCCGCGCTCCCGCCGGGTCGTTCTCGCTGCTCATTCCGATGGTCTCCCGTCCGAGGCCGGTGGTGTCGGTAGCGTACAGACGGATGAACGCATGCACGCTACATGTTTCAACGCGCGGCGCCGGCCGGGGGTTCCAGCGGCGTGGCGGGGGACGGGCGGGGCGCCCGTGCGAGAGCGTGGGGCGCGCCGTATCCGTCCCGGGCGTCCCTCCAGAGCCGTTCCTCGGGAACCGCCGGACGATGTCCGCGGGGGCGCGTAGCATGGCGACGCCGAACCCGGACGAGCCGGGACTAGTAACCACAGAGGGGACCCTCATGCCCGAGGCACACGCCCCCGGTGACGGCCCTCAACAGGACGGAAGCATGAACGATGGCTCAGCCCTGCGACCGGTGAACGACGACGGCCCGGAAGACGACGGCGCCTTCCCGGCCGGCCTCCTGTCCGAGCGCGACCGCCAGATCCTCGCCTTCGAGCGGCAGTGGTGGAAGTACGCCGGAGCCAAGGAGCAGGCGATCCGCGAGATGTTCGACATGTCCGCGACGCGGTACTACCAGCTGCTCAACATCCTGCTCGACCGGCCCGAGGCGCTCGAGCACGACCCGATGCTGGTCAAGCGGCTGCGCCGGATGCGCACGCAGCGGCAGCGGCAGCGCGCCGCGCGCCGCCTCGGCATCCGGCCGTGACGGGACCACCATTGGTGGGGTGAACCCTCTGCCCTCCCTGACGGCCGGCGGCGCCGCCGGCCTCGACGCGATCCGCGCCGACCCCTCCCGCGCCGTGCTCGGCTTCGACTTCGACGGCACGCTCGCCCCCATCGTCGACGACCCCGCGGCGGCCCGGGCCCATCCCGGCGCCGCGCCCGTGCTGGCCCGGCTGGCGCCCCGGGTGGGCGCGCTGGTGATCGTCACCGGCCGGCCCGCCGCCGTGGCGGTCGAGTACGGCGGCTTCGCCGGCATCGACGGGCTCGTCGTCCTCGGCCAGTACGGGCGCGAGCGCTGGGACTCCGGCGAGCTGACCGTTCCCGAGCCGCCGCCGGGCGTGGCCGAGGCGCGCGCGAAGCTGCCGGAGATCCTCCGGGTCTCGGGCGCGCCCGCCGAGGCGTACGTCGAGGACAAGGGGCTGGCGCTCGCCGTGCACACGCGGCGGTGCGCCGAGCCGCAGGTCGCGCTCGACCGGCTGCGCGGCATCCTCGGCGCGCTCGCCGAACGCACCGGCCTGGTGGTGGAGCCGGGACGGTTCGTCCTCGAACTGCGCCCGCCCGGCATGGACAAGGGCATGGCGCTGCGGAGCTTCGTCGCGGAACGGGACGGCGGCCGCCCCTCGGCGCTGCTGTTCGCCGGGGACGATCTCGGCGACCTGGCGGCGTTCGACGCCGTGGACGAGCTGCGCGCCGCCGGCGTGCCGGGCGTCAAGCTGTGCAGCGGCTCCGCCGAGGTGGCCGAACTCGCCGGCCGTGCCGACCTCGTCGTCGACGGCCCCGCCGGGGTGGTGGCCTTCCTGGAGACGCTGCTGTCTACCTGACGGCCACGGGTGATGAACACCGTGTAGGGATTTGTCGTATCCGGACAAGAGCTTCCCGGCCAATTGGCGAATCGTGCGTTACCGACGGGGTGCGCGCGGGTGAAGAGTTCTCCTGCGCGAGACTGTGCACGATCCGGTGGGTGACGTGAAGGGGGAGCGTGACATGGACACCGATCCGGGAAGCGGGCGCGGCGGGCCGGGCGGGCGCCGGGGGGACGGCCGCCCGATCGTCCCGCCGGCGCAGAACGCCCGCCAGTCCGGGGCCCTCGGCGCCCGCGAGACCAGCGGGGTCCATCGCGAGCTCGCCGGCCTCCCGGCCGACCGGGCCCGCGACCGCGTCACCACCGCCGGGCTGGACGAGTGGGCCGCCGCCAACCTCGTCTCC